>JAEPNQ010000037.1 GCA_017643305.1 Marinibacterium sp.
CCATCTGCGCGCTCAAGGTCACCGCGCCCAGGCGGTAATCCTCAAACGCCCGATACGCGAACGGGACCCAGTCGGCCACAACCTTACACATGGCTTCGGCATAGACCCGGATTTCATACTGCGCATGGGCGTCCGCCCGCAGGCGCAGGAAATGGAAAAGGTTGTGCAGGTCCACCTTCCAGTACCATTGCGTGTAGATGTTGGCGGGCAGGTTCATGCGGGCCAGTTCGCGGGCCAGCCCAGCCTGCCCGTCCTGGCTGATCATCGCCTCGTAGTGGTCATAGGCCCGGGTGCTGTCGGATTTCAGGATCTCCAGCACGCGCGCGGCCTCTTCCCCCTCCAGCACGTCGCCCCGGCCCTGGTTGTTGATCAAGGACTGCGCGGCCAGATCATCCGGCGCAGGGATGTAAAACTCGCGGTCCAGGATGGAATAGCGGGCGGAATATTCGTTCACGTTGGCGGTCCGGTGGCGGATCCACTGGCGCGCTACGAAGATCGGCAGTTTTACATGCAGCTTGATTTCGCACATCTCGAACGGCGTGGAATGCCAGTGACGCATCAGATAGCGGATCAGCCCTTCGTCGTTCTGGACGGATTTGGTGCCCTTGCCATAGCTCACCCGCGCGGCTTGGCAGATGGCGGCGTCGTCGCCCATATAGTCGATGACGCGGATGAAACCGTGGTCCAGAACAGTATGCGCGGTGTAGAGATACGCTTCCATGCCCGGTACTGTTGCGCGCAAGGTTTCGCGCGCCGTGCTGCGCAGTTGGGTGATTTCATCGAGCTGGTCTTGAGTGAGCGGCATATGTGCGGGTCCCCGATGGATAGAATCTGTTGAGAGCCTCACTATATCTTGAGGCACGCGCCCCGCAAACCGCCATATCGGGGTCGCACTTTCGTCACGCTTTGCCTCTTGCTTGTGCCACGCGGATTAACTTTCAACCATAACGCGGGGAGTCTCTGAGAAAACCTAAAAACCGTAAGGTTGAGGCAGATGGCGCGGATTTGGCTGGGCGCCGCTGTGGCAGCCTTTTTAGACGCGTGCGGCGGCGGCAACCCCTTTACCGAATAAGATACCGGAGCGGGCACCGGGATCGATTCCGATCGCGCCCTGCCCCACGGTACGGCATCTCCCAAGCCGGGCAATAGCATCTTCTGCACTGAACCGACTGCAGCCTCCGGCGGACAAGTCGGCGACGGCTACGTGACCGATGTGGACTGTAACTCAATCAATGACACGTTTACCGTGGATAACCTCGGGTTTGATGGTGACAACGTGTATAACCGCGGCACTGCAGTCAGCTCCCTCGGGCCCTATTCGGTTTACAAAGCGGTGGCGCGGTTTCCTAACAGCGAAACCGGATCGCCGATCAACCAGTTCACCTACCGTGCCATTTACGGCGTCAGCACCTCGGGCAACACCCAGTTCGCCATCGTGCGGACCGGGCCTATTCGGATGACGTCTTTATCGTCTTCCACCAGTAGGACGCCGGGATGCGGCGGGGGCATATGCAGCGTGCGCTTTGCGCGGCTGTTCTGGCAACGGTGCTGAACCTGTCCAGCGCGGCAGCCGAAGTTGTGCTGCCCCCGGACCAGCTGACCAAGGCCGCCGTTGTCGTCCTGGAAAGTGGGGATACCGCCCGCGCGCTGGCCTATGCTGATGCGTTGGTGGGCCGAAACCCCGCAGATATCACAGCCCAACTGGTCCGCGCTCGCGCCATGCGCGATCTGGGCAGCAACAGCAACGCTCGCAATGCAGCCTGGGATGCCGTCGACGCCGCAGAAGCGCAGGACGAAAACTACGCCGGGGCGATGGTCATGGCAAAGGTCCGATCCAGCTCCGGTCGCAAGACCCTGGCTCAACACTGGCTGCGACGCGCAGTGGAACTGGCTCCAAACCAGACGCTGGAAACCCGCGCAATCCGCGATTTCAAATACCTGCGCACCACCAATTTATAGTCCGAGCGGCTGACTTTTTCGATCACGCCTGACAGCAACATCAACGATGGCTCGGCGCGCGAAACATCGTTTCCAACTACGAACTGACCGAATTGCTGTTTGACGAGCAGGTAGAATACCAGCTGACCAGGGCCGCACTGGCCCTGTCCGGGATCGAATATACATTGGGGCTCGATACCCGGTACCGCGTGCATCAAACCGGCACATCGGCTGTAAGACCACGGGTTCAACCCGACTGTGACGATCTATGGGTCTCAAAAAAACAGCACCATTGCACTATATGAGCCTAACAAGCTGGCCACAAATTTCTGCATCCAGTCTGCCTTCTAGTTTCTGCTCCCCTCCGCTATGCAAACGGATCAGGCGTACGCGCTCTCGACACCTGTCATTGGCGCGCTATGCTCCCGACCCATAGTCCAGTTTTAGGGAGCTGCATGTCCATCAAATATCTGCACACCATGGTCCGGGTGAAGGATCTGGAGGCCTCGATGGCGTTTTACGAATTGTTGGGCCTGAAAGAGACGCGCCGCCACGAAAGCGAAGCGGGCCGGTTTACGCTGGTGTTCATGGCACCCCCGGGGCAGGAAGACTGCCCGGTGGAGCTGACCTATAACTGGGACGGAGACGCAGGCTTGCCAGATGACAGCCGCCATTTCGGGCACCTGGCATATGCGGTCGACAATATCTACGAGACCTGCCAGCACCTTATGGACAATGGCATCACCATAAACCGCCCCCCGCGCGACGGGCGCATGGCGTTTGTGCGGTCGCCCGACAACGTGTCGGTTGAATTGTTGCATGCGGACGGGTCGCTGGAACCGGCGGAGCCGTGGACCAGCATGGAAAATATCGGCCATTGGTGATTCGCGCTGCGCTTTGTATGCTGCTGGGCCTGACGGCGGTTCCTGCAGCGGCGGTGGATTGTCGCCTGGCCCTTGTGCTGGCGATGGATGTCTCCTCCTCCGTGGATGAACAGGAAGACAATCTTCAGCGCGGCGGCACGGCAAGCGCGCTGTTGGCGCCCGAGGTGCAGGCAGCGTTTTTCGCAGGCGACCTGCCTGTTGCGCTGGCCGCATATGAATGGAGCGGGCGGTACAATCAGGAAGTCCTGCTCGACTGGCGCATGATCGAAACCCCCGCCGATCTGCTGGCAGCGGCGCAGGCAATCGGACTGTCGGAACGCAGCCACAATGATTTTCCGACCGCAATGGGCTACGCGCTGGGATTTGGCGCGAACCTTTTGCAAAGCGCGCCTGATTGCCTGTTTCAAACACTGGATATGGCCGGGGACGGCGAAAATAACGAAGGTTTCCGCCCCGACGCTGCCTATGCGGAATTCCCGTTTGGTGGCGTGGTGGTGAACGGGCTGGTCATCAACGGCGCCGATTACGAGGGCGAAGTGCAGCTGATTGATTTTTACCGGGCCGAAGTGCTGCACGGCCCCGGCGCGTTTCTGGAGGTTGCAGAAGGGTTCGAAGATTATGAACGGGCCATGCGCCGCAAGCTGGAACGCGAACTGTCGCCACGCGCGATCGGCGCGTTGTCCGGCGCGGCGCGGGGGCCGGGATGAAGGCACTGGCATTGGCGGCGGTGCTGATGCTGGGCAGCGCACCGGCAGAAGCCGCTTGCCGTCTGGCGCTGGCACTTGGGCTGGATGTGTCGGGCTCGGTCAACGCAGCGGAATATGCGCTTCAACGCACCGGGCTGGCCGCTGCGCTGGGGCATCCAGATGTGACATCCGCCTTGTTTGCCCAGCCCGACCTGCATGTGCGGATCGCGGTATATGAATGGAGCGGATCCAGCCATCAGCAGGTGGTGATCGGCTGGACCGCGATCACCGACCGCACGGTTCTGGACCGGGTGATCGCGCGGCTCGCCCGGATCGATCAAGGCGAAGACAGCGCACGGCGACGCGATCTCAGTACGGCGCTGGGGACCGCGATGCAGACTGGCGCGGGTTTGCTGGACCAGCAACGCCAATGCTGGCGTCGCAAACTGGATCTTTCGGGGGATGGCAAACAGAACACCGGTCCGCACCCGCGCGACATGCGCGCGGTGCTGCAGGACCGGGGCACAACCATCAATGCGCTGGTGATCGGCGCTGACAATCCCGTCGCGGGCGATATCCGAATGGTCGAGATTTCGGAACTGCTGTCCTATTTTCAGACCTGGGTGATCATGGGACCCGATGCGTTTGTGGAAACAGCTCTTGGCTTTCCGGATTTCGAGGCTGCGATGGTGCGCAAACTGCGGCGCGAAATGGAAAGCCCGGTCTGTCCTGGACGGACGGAACCGGGCCTGGAGAGCCGATGATACGCTTACCTCAGTGAAGCCAGGTCTGTGGTGCCTGCTCGATTACCTCAATCCGTACCACTTTCAATACCCCAGCCATTACCCCGGCGTTTTGAATGCCCCGGATCGCACCTTTGCCTCAGTAAATATACCGGATCTGATCCGTCCAATATCGTTCCATTCGCTTGCGGGAGGAGTTTATATCCTCCACCCGCAGCAGATCTATTACGCCCCGGCTTTCCAACCCCTCGGCGTGACGTTCGAACAGCTTGTGGACAATCGCCGCAACTTCCCTGCCCCGCGGGGTCAGCCACACACGGACCGACCGGCGATCAATCTCGCAGCGTTGGTGGTGCATTTAGCCCATTTCGACCAGTTTCTTGAGGTTGTAGCTGACATTGCTACCCTGGTAGTAGCCGCACGATTTCAATTCACCCGCCGTGACTTCGTTGGTGCCGACGTTAAACAGCAACAGTGCCTGCACCGCGTTGATGTCCAGCACGCCGACCCGTTCAAATTCATCCTTGATGACATCCAGCAGCAGCCGATGTAACCGTTCGACCAGCGCCAGCGTGTCGAGATACCCCATCATGAATCCGCTTTGGGTCTGCGAACCCATTTGCATCTGAATGCTCATTCGTTTCTCCGATTCACTGCTTGGGGATCAGCATCGACTAACTTTTCAAACATTCCGTTAAGCCGCGATACCGGGATTTTGACCCCGATGATTCGGTGCGATTCGACCCCGATCCACCTACGGCCCTGACCCTGCGTAATGTCCACCATCGCATACCTTGCCGCCGCGGGCGCACAGGGCCCGAAAAAAGCCGGTGATAACAAGGCGCAGCACAATGCTGCACCTGCAAAGGCAGCAAATGTATACCGCGGTATTCATCTAAGCATCTAAAAACATTTGATTTTTCCAGATCATGCACCACATTGAAGGGCGTGTTGCACGGGAGGAACCACAATGGATCAGCTGAATATCCTGGCCTGGGCCGGACGGTCGCAAACCGAAACAGGCGGCGTTGACGCCGGTATGGCGCAACAGATTCATGCGACGCTGGGCTCGCCCGGTCACCGCGCTCCTAAGACTGGCGATCTGTTGGACCCTCTATGGCACTGGTGCGCATTTGCGCCATCCGACCCCACACAAGACCTGCGTACTGACGGCCACCCACGGGCTGGGGATTTCCTCCCGCCGCTGCGCCTGCCCCGACGGATGTGGGCCGGCGGGCAGCTGCGGTTTCATCGTCCAGCCCGCGTGGGCGACCCGTTGGAACGCCGCTCGGTCGTTGCAAATGTGGACCAGAAAAGCGACACGATGGTGCTGATCCGGGTCAACCATGAAATCCACGGCCCCCAGGGTCTGGTCCTGGAAGAACGCCAGGACGTCGTCTACCTGCCGATCCCGGAAGAGTTCACTCCGCCCGTCAAGCGCGCAATGCCGAACGGTAACGCCCTGCGCCGCAGCCATCCGATGACCGAGGCTCTTTTGTTCCGGTTCTCCGCCGTCACTTTCAACGCTCACCGTATTCATTACGACACCCCCTACGCGCAGGAGGTCGAAAAGTACCCCGGCCTGGTGGTGCATGGGCCACTGCAAGCGATGCTGCTGATGCGCGCGGCCTGCGACGCCAGAAACTCGACACCGACAGATTTCAGCTTCCGCGCTCTGCACCCTATATTTGCAGGATCTGACCTGCAAATCGCGGCAGATGACGGTGAAGATGGCGAGCTGCGGCTCTACACCGGACAGGACGGGCACCAGGGCATGGTGGCCACGGCCCTCTTTCAGGGAGTGGTCTGATGGGAGTGCTTTCTGGAATGCGTGTAGTCGAAGGCTCTGCGTTTGTCGCGGTGCCGCTGGCCGGATTGAGCCTGGCGCAAATGGGGGCCGAAGTGATCCGCTTCGACCGGCTCGAAGGTGGGCTGGATGCCGGGCGCTGGCCGCTAGCCCCGTCTGGCAAGAGCCTGTTCTGGGCTGGGCTGAACAAAGGTAAGAAATCCGTCGCTGTCGACATGAAATCCGCAACCGGGCGCGAACTGATAACACGGATCGTCACCGCACCGGGTGAGGATGCCGGGCTTTTCATCACCAACCTTCGGGTGCGCGGCTGGATGGATCACCCGACACTTAGCCAGTACCGACCGGACCTGATCTCGGTCACGCTTGCGGGCGACCGGCATGAGCGGCCTGCAGTGGATTATACGGTGAACCCGGCCCTCGGTATACCCGACATTACCGGCCCCGAAGACCATGACAGCCCCGTTGCTGCGGCCCTGCCCGCCTGGGATCTTCTGGCAGGGCAGACCGTAGTGTCGGCCCTGCTGGCGGCCGAACGGCACAGGCTACGTACCGGCCATGGCCAGGGCGTGGACCTGACACTGAAGGACGTGGCGGCGGCCGCCGTTGGCCATCTTGGCATGATCGGTGACGCGGTGCTGAACGATACGCCCCGATCCAAGGCCGGCAATGCTCTCTACGGCGCCTTTGGTGACGCGTTTGAGTGCGCCTGCGGGCGGCAGGTGATGGTGATCGGTTTGACCGACCGCCAATGGCGCGGGTTGGTCAAAGCCACCGACAGCCAGATTGCGCTGCAGGCGCTGGCAGCCCGGCATGGCGCGGATTTGTCGGACGAAGGCGAACGGTGGCGCCTGCGTGCAGAAATCGCCGACATCCTTGCTCCCTGGTTTGCAGCACGGCGTGTGGAGGACTTTGCGGATGCATTCGACGCGGCCGGGATGACCTGGTCGGTCTTCCGCTCCATGAAAGAAGCTGTGGAAGAAGACCCGGACCTGAGCCCGGATAACCCGCTATTCACCACGCTCGATCAACCCGGATTGGGCCGCTTCCCCGTGCCCGGCAGCCCGATCAGCTTTTCCAGCCACGCCCGCACAGCCCCAGAGCCCGCCCCTCCGCTGGGCCTGCACACCGAAGAGGTTTTGTCCGAGGTCGCCGGGCTCGACAGCATGGAAATCGCGCGGCTTTTCGACAGTGGCACTGTGACCGGCCCGCGCATGGCGATCAAACCGGCAGCATAAACGCAACACTCAATGCCGGGCGCCTTCGGCCACGTGAAAAGTTCTGTCATGTGGGCTGGACGCCCGGTTCAGTCGGTTCCGGCCCGGCCTATCGTGGCGTGATGTGCTTGAACGATTTCGCTAATCAGGTCGGAAAAACGGCCGGGCGTGGGGTGCTGTCCAGTGGACCAGGACAGCAGGTCCTGATCGTTTTCATCCAGCAGCTCTTCGTACAGATCCAGCTGGGTATCGGTCATGGCGGCAAGGTTCCGGTCTGCGTAGGACGACAGCAACAGGTCCATTTCCTTGATCCCGCGCCGCATGGAGCGCATGCCCAGCCGCTTCAGGCGAACATCGCGTGGCTCTTGGGTCATCTCAACCGTCACACTACCGCTTTCATTTCACGCAGGCATTTTTCAAGCCGCGCCAGACGTTCGCTGTTGTCACGCATCGCGCTGCGGATGGCGCGCATTTCGGCCAGCGCGGCGGTTAGGGCGTCTGCTTGAGGGGCCTCTTCGCCGTCAACAGGCAATGCAGCGCCGTCGCCTTCGCCGGTCAGCAACCACATGATGGATACGTTCAACACACCGGCCATCATCGACAACCGGTTGGCGCGCGGTTCGGACATGTCCTGTTCCCATCCCGCCAATGTGGCCTTTTTGATGCCAAGCCGACGGGCCAGCTGGGCCTGTGTCATACCGGCTGCGTCGCGCGCGCCAGCCACACGGTCCCCGAAGGTCGCAGTCTCTGGCCCGAACCATTGCTCGTCGATATCTGACATCCTGCTGATTTCCTTCTCATCCCCGCTTGATCGCGCCTTGGCGGCACCCTATGACAGACCCGTTCAACTTACAAACCGGTGCCTGCCATGAGCTTCCTGTCTGCGACATTGTCCCGCGTGAAACCGTCCCCGACCATCGCCGTTTCGGCCAAGGCGCGGGAGCTGAAGGCCGCCGGCAAAGATGTGATCGGCCTGGGCGCGGGCGAACCCGATTTCGACACGCCCGATAACATTAAGGCGGCCGGCATTGCCGCGATTGACGCGGGCAAGACTAAATACACCGACCCCGACGGCATCCCGGAGCTGAAACAGGCGATCTGCGATAAGTTCCAGCGCGAAAACGGGCTCAGCTATACCCCCGCACAGGTCAGCGTCGGCACCGGCGGCAAGCAGATCCTGTACAACGCCCTGATGGCCACGCTGAACCCCGGCGACGAAGTGGTAATCCCGGCGCCTTACTGGGTCAGCTACCCCGACATGGTGCTGCTCGCGGGTGGGGAACCGGTGATTGCCGAAGCATCACTGCAGACCAATTTCAAACTGTCCCCGGATCAGCTGGAAGCCGCGATCACGCCGAAGACCAAATGGTTCATCTTCAACTCGCCCTCCAACCCCACCGGCGCGGGCTATTCGCGTGAGGAGCTGAAGGCGCTGACCGAGGTGCTGATGCGCCACCCGCATGTCTGGGTCATGACCGATGACATGTATGAACACCTGGCCTACGACGGGTTTGAATTCTGCACACCGGCCCAGGTGGAACCGGCGCTTTATGACCGCACGCTGACCTGCAATGGCGTTTCCAAGGCCTATGCCATGACTGGCTGGCGCATCGGCTATGCGGCCGGGCCCGAAGAGCTGATCAAGGCGATGCGCAAGATCCAGTCGCAGAGCACGTCCAACCCCTCCTCAATCAGCCAGTGGGCGTCGGTCGAGGCACTGAACGGCCCGCAGGCGTTTCTGGCCGAACGCGCCGAGGCGTTCAAACGCCGCCGCAACCTGGTCTGCGACATGCTGAACGCCATCGATGGCATCACCTGCCCGGTGCCCGAAGGCGCGTTCTACGTCTACCCGTCGATCTCCGGCCTGATCGGCAAAACTAGCCCGGCGGGCACGATCATCGAAAATGATGAAGTCTTTGCAACAGCGCTGCTGGAAGAAGCCAACGTCGCGGTCGTCTTCGGCGCGGCCTTTGGCCTGAGCCCCAACTTCCGCGTCAGCTATGCCACCTCGGATGAAGCGCTTATGGAAGCCTGCACGCGCATCCAGAACTTCTGTGCATCGCTGAGCTGAAGCGCGTTTGAAACGTCAAGCCGCCCGGTTTGCGGGTGGCTTGCCAACACCTGTCAAGTTTCAATCCACCGGTGGCCAACGCCTCGATGTACTCCGTCAAAGCCCTATTTAGATCCCGACGACCCTGCTGGGTTTGAGATTTCAGTCCGTTGGCTTGTGCCCAGCGTATGACGCAGCATTTCCGCTCTGCAAATGCCCAAAGACAAAATCGAAAACTCATGCTAGCCGCTGGGCATGACGCAGTCGTCGATGCAATATCCGAAATCCATCCCCTACGCAGTGGCAATGCTCGGCGTCCTTTTTGCATCCATCTGCTTCGGACTGGTTCCCTATTTCAGCAGAGGCCTGACCGAACAAGGGATCGCGCCATTTGCGGTGGCATTCTATCGCTACATCCTGGCGGCGGTCCTGCTGTTGCCCATCCTGGTAAAGCACCGCAAATGGTGGCGCGAGATCGTGTGGGGGCTTTTGACAGGGGCCGTGATGGGCCTTGGATGGATTGGATTTGTAACCGCTTTGGAGACATTACCCGCATCGACGGTAGGCGTGCTTTACATGACCTATCCGAGCTTCACGGTGATGATTTCATGGGTCTTGTTTGCAGATGTTCCAACACGTCGCGCCTTACTGGCGTCCGGGTTGATCCTGATGGCGGCGGTTATCGCCGGTTCGCCTGCATCTGTCCCAGTTGAACATTTGCCTACTCTGCTTCTGTCACTCGCGGCCCCTTTCGGGTTCGGCTTCGGGATTGCCGTTCTGGTACATAGATTGTCGAGGATCGTGCCGCTCGCGCGCATTGCCTCTGTCTCTCTGGGCTCCGTCATTGGTCTTGCACCGCTCATCATCAATGCGGATCCGGCGGAAGTGCTACCAAAAGATCGCTCAGACTGGATGCTGGTCGCTGGAATAGGCTTGGTCACAGCACTGGTACCACAGCTTGTATACATAGTGTGTTCGCCCGTTATTGGCGCTTCGCAAACCGCAGTCGTCGGCAGTATTGAATTGCCCACGATGTTTGCAGTTGGATTTCTTGCGTTTGGCGAGGCGATAACAGTGCACCAGACCATCGCCTGTGCTTTGGTTTTGGCCGCCATTGCAATAATAAGAAGCCGAAAATCCCGCCCCTTAACGAATGTTCTCGCCACCACTCCGAAACGCTAGCCTAGCGATCGGAGACACCTTGCCTCGCGCCAATAATCACTCAGAGGCCAATCTCAATCTCCGCTTTCCCTATTTCTCCTATCGCGAAACTGAATGCGCGCGCATTCTACCCACCCCTGCAAAAACACCCACTCGATCAAACGAGCGACAGTTCTGCGCACTTGCACAGGCCCGCAATGTGCCTGATACTGTAAGCGTATGAGTACCGAGTTACCTAAGTATTATTTCCGCGTCCGTGACAACGGCGCTTTTGTGTTTCGCGTGGACACTGAAAGCCAGCAACGGCGAATTGAGATGGATCAGATCGCCGTGGTCAACATTCGCAACGGCGAAATAAAGGCCCATGGCCGGCGTGACCTGTCGGAGCGGGATCTGGACGAGATCAAGCACTGGATTGCGGAGCGGACCGCCCTGCTGGCCCAGCGCGACGTCGACGACATCCACCGCGCAGTGGATTATCTCAACACCACGACACATTGGGTGCAGTCGCGCGCCTCAGATGAGCAGTTGGAAGATGTGACTGACCGCCTGCTGCTGGCGATGCACGATCTGCGGTCGGTGCTGGTGCGCAAGAAAGCGGACCGGCTGTTGAAAGCCGCGTCCAAAAAGACGGCAGGTTAGCTCCGCCGGGCCGCCATCTGGTGGCCCAGATCTGAACAGGCGGTGTAATCTCCAGCGACACAATTGGCCTTGATCGCGCGTTGTTCTGGCGTCAGCGCCACATTGGTGCTGCAGGCCGCAAGCCCCAGAAGTGCGATCAGCGCCGCAGCTTTCTTAACCATGATGTAACCTCTTTGTCAGCAATTTCGTGTCTGCCGGTTACAGTAGAGGTCAGGACCAGCCCACGCACGAAACAGGTGGTTCGGCATGGCCCACTGTCGCTGTCTGGCGCTCAATCCGCATCTCACCGTGTCCACTGGTTCCACCCCGGCGACATCCGGGCAACAGAGCCGAATCGTTTTCCCCAATCGCTTGGCAGAAGCCGCGATCCGGATATAGTTGAGTGAAACTCTATCCGGGGGGAGGAATATGTTTGCAAAAAGATGGGCTTGGGCCGCATTGGCGGCGGCATGCCTGACCGGGCCGGCGGCCGCAGATACGATCCACTGGAAATCCGTCAGTGGCTGGGACATTTCGTTTTATCCCGGCGCCGAAGGCTGCCAGGCCTTTGCCGTTTTCGAACAGGACACCGCATTTTTCATCGGCTTCGACAGCACCGAAAACCAGCTGTCACTGGACCTGACCCTTCTGGATCAACGCTGGTCATCGCTGGAACAGGACAAGAATTACGAAGTGTCCGTGCAGTTCGGCAATGAAAGCCCATGGACTGTCACCATGACCGGGCTGGCAGTCGATGGGTATCCGGGCCTGCACATCCTGATCGATGCAGACTCCGACAAGGCTGCGCTGTTCGTGGAGGAATTCCAGCGCAAGACCTTTATGGAATGGACCTATCAAGGCAACCTGCTGGGCCGGTTTACCCTGCGCGGATCACGCAAGGCGTTTGACGAAGTGATCCGCTGTCAGCGGTCCTATAACGAAGCCAAAGCCTCCCAAAGCGATCCGTTTTCTACCAAGAAAAACGATCCGTTTGCTGATTAGGTTGCGGGGGTGCGGGGCGCGCCCTAGGCTGCCCCGAACTCGAGAGGAGAAGCCATGACCCCGCACGCGCTGCAGACCATTCTGAAAGAAAACTTTGCCAACTGGGTGCTGGCCCTGCAGCCCGAGGTGAAAACGGCGGACAAGGACCATGTGCTGGTACGCATGCCGCTGACCCCAGATCTGGCCCGCGTTGGCGGGATCGTGTCAGGCCAGTCTCTGGCAGCGCTGGCCGATACCTCCATGGTGCTGGCTGCGATTGCTCATAAGGGAGAAATGTCACTTTTCGCCACCACAAATCTCGACACACAGTTCATGCGTCCGGGCACCGGCACGGCGATCCTGTGCCGGGCCGAAGTGGTACGCGCAGGTCGTGCGCTGGTCTTTGCCCGCGCTGACATGACCGAGGAAGACAGCGGCAAGCTGGTGGCCACGGCCACCGCCACGTTCTTCGGAAACTGAGACAGGGTATCGTGTGTTTGTGGTATGCACCCGCGGCGGTTTGTGGAAGAAGTCAGAAACGACTGGCGCGTCGATCCCGACATGCTGCATTTCGATGAGCTGCTAGACATTGTGGTAGTCTACAGAAGTTCCATGAAAGCCATACATGGCGCGCTCGACATCTGAATGAGTCAATCGGGCCGTTCACTGACCAAGATCACCGGCGTTCTGGCGATGAGCGTGTGACCCTGTCGCGCAGGTCATGCGAATTTCCCAAGTCTGATCTGTGCAAACGCAAGACACGCCGCTAACGTCGCCGCCATGATGCTGCGTTATGTTTTGATCCTGTTGCTGATGACGGGCTGCGGTCGCGCGCTGACCGATACCGAAACCGATTTCCTGTCCAAAATCCACGGCGACAGCCTGAATCACAGTCGCATGCGCATGATCGATGGCGCGCTGGTGGGCGAAGTGACGTTCGAACGCAAACCCCGCCCGCGCGTAACCTGCCGCGAACGCATCCTGCCCCCGGTCAAGAAAGAGGTTGTCACTGTCAGCCCTGCGGCGGTGACCCTGTTCAACCGCATCTTCTTCGCAAATGACTGGTACGTGGAAAACTATGTACCAGAATATCCCGGCCAGCTGCATTTGGTAGGCGCAATGTTGCTGGCGCATGAGGCCACGCATGTATGGCAGTGGCAGAACCGCAAGATCACCGGCTACCATCCGCTGAAGGCTGCCGCCGAACACAATGCCAGCGACGACCCCTATCTGTTCAATCTAGGTGACAAACCCGAATTTCTCAGCTTCGGCTACGAGCAGCAGGGCGCGATCATGGAAGAATATGTCTGCTGCCGGGCGCTGGCCCCGCAGGCGGCCCGCACCACACGCTTGCATGATATGCTGGCCGCCGTCATGCCGGTCAGTCCCCTGCCTCAGAGCCGCGAAAGCGATGTCTGGCTGCCATGGAAGGACGCTGATCTGGGCGGGATCTGCGCCTGAACCAACCGGTCAGTTCGAATAGTCGAACGAAAATCAATTCCCTTCCAGAATGTCATACACCGCCAAGCGCCGCTGGCCGGTTGCAGTCACGACAAGGCAGCACGGCTCGTTACCCCAATCGGGTTCCAACCAGGCGATCAAACAGGCCCCTGCCAATCTGAACGGCGCATTCCGGCGCGAAAACTGACTCGGCAGCAGAAATCAAACCGGCTAGGGTCAGCCTACGGATAACTTGGGAGAGACAGATGAAACTCAATCGTCGCCATACACTGGCCCTGCTCGGCGGTACCGCCGCTGCAACGCTGGCCGCCCCCGCCATTGCCGCAAACCGCAAGATCAAGGTGGGCGCACTGCGCTTCACCTCGCATTCCGGCAGCTTCATCGCCTATGAACGCGGCTATTTCGCCGATGCGGGGCTGGACGTTGAGTTTGAATTCTTCCAGGCCGCGCAGCCTATGGCCGTGGCTGTGGCCAGCCGTGATATCGACTATGCGGTCACGGCGATTTCCGGCGGGCTGATCTCGCTCGCTCAGAAAGGCGCAGTGAAGGTGATTGGCGGCGCGCTGAGCGAAGAGCCAGGCATTGACGGACAGAAAATCCTGGCCTCCGACGCAGCTTATCAGGCAGGCCTGACGTCGCCCGCGGCGCTGGATGGCAAAAGCTTTGGAGTTACACAGGCCGGGTCCTCCTTCCACTACATGGGCTCAAAAATTGCCGCGGCCGAAGGCGCGAATGTCAGCTTCAAACCGCTGCAAAAGGTTGGCGCCATCATCGGCGCGCTGAAATCCGGCCAGATCGATGCGTGGTCCATCGTACCGCATATCGCCAAGCCGCTGTCGGGTTCGGGCGCGGTGCATATCATCGGCAACGTGGCCGATTACATCCCGAATTATCAGGTGACCACTGTCTTCACCTCCGCCAACAACGCGGCGAATGAACGGGACATGACCGGTGCGTTCATCGGGGCCTTCTCCGAGGGTATTAACGATTATGCCGCCACGATGATCGACAAGACCGGCGGTGAAGACGGCATGAACGACATGGTCGATCTGATCCACAAATATGTCTATACAGACCGCCCGCGCGAAAAGGCGGCTCCGTCTATCATCAACGGTACCATGCGCCTGAACACTGGCGCGGCACTGAACTTGGCCTCGGTGAAGGATCAGCTGGACTGGTTCAAATCCGAAGACCTGGTAGACGCTTCGGTCAGCATGGAGGATCTGGTCGATACGTCCTATGTCGAGACCATCGGCGCATAAAACAAACGGTTGGGGCGCAGCGTACCGCGCCCCGACCCAAAACCGGAGGCATTCATGGAGCTGAGGCTGGATGCCATCGCGCATTCCTATGGAGAGACAGAGGTCCTGCGGGATATTTCCCTACAAATCCCCGATGGGCGCATTGTTTGCATCGTCGGGCCGTCCGGCTGCGGGAAGTCAACGCTTCTGCGGCTGATGGGCGGGTTGGAACAGGCCAGCACGGGCCGCATCCTGCAGGTGGGCGATACGCCGGAAAAATGCCTGAACCCGCTGACTTACGTGTTTCAGGACTTTGCCCTGCTGCCTTGGCGCAGTGTGCGCGGCAATATCTCTCTGGTGCTCGAGGATCACGCTCTGCCCACATCGGAAAGCAACGGCATCATCACCGACGTGCTGGCGCGCACGAGGCTGACGGATTTTGCTGATGCCTTGCCGAAACAGCTGTCGGGCGGGATGAAACAGCGCGTGGCGATTGCCCGCGCGCTGGCGGTGAACCCGGCGGTGATGCTGCTGGACGAACCGCTCAGCGCGTTGGACAGCCAGACGCGCGAACTGCTGATGGACGATCTTGTGCAGCTCTATACGCGCGAACCCTTCACCGCCGTCTACGTCACCCACAACCTGAACGAAGCCGTGCGGCTGGGCCACGCGATTGTCGTGCTCTCCCGCCGTCCCGGCCGCATCCGCGATATCGTGGAAATCCCCGAACCGCTGGACAGCCGTCACCGCGGCGACCCGGCGCTGGAGGCCCGCCAAAGCCATCTTTGGGACCTGATGCGCGAAGAGGCGCAGGCAGCGGATGAGGAGCTGGTCGATGTCTGAAAACACGCGAGACGTAGCCTTTCGCGGCGCGGGCTTTTCCCCCAAACGCATGCGTGGAATTGGCGCTATTGTTTTTGTGGTACTGATCCTGCTGGCCGAATGGGGTACGCAGACGGGCTGGATTTCCGCCCTGACCCTGCCCAAACCATCGGACGTGCTAGCCACGTTTGGCGAACTCTACAATACCGGGCGTTTGTTCGACCACCTCGCCCCATCGCTGACGCGGCTGATCATGGGCTCGCTCATCGGGGTCAGCCTTGGTATCGCGGTGGGCACGATGATCGGGCTCTTCAGCCTGGTCCGCGCCGGGCTGGTCCCGCTGGTCGCGGCGATCTTTCCGATCCCAAAAATCGCGCTGCTGCCGCTGTTCGTGATCTGGTTCGGCATCGGCGAAGGGTCAAAATACGCGTTGATCGCCTTGGGCACCTTCACGCCCACGGTCGTGGCCACCTATGGCGCGGTCGACAATGTGGACCGCACGCTGATTCGCATGGGGCAAAGTTTTGGGCTCAGTTGGGCCTCCATCGTGCGCAAGATCGTGCTGCCCGGCGCCATGCCCGGCATCCTGTCGGGCCTGCGCATCAGCCTCGCGATTGCCATCATTCTGCTGGTTGCAGCTGAAATGCTGGGTGCTGAATACGGGATCGGCGCCTATATCCTGGAGGCCGGTTCGCTTTATGACCTTGAAAGGTTGTTCGCGGGTGTCGTGATCCTGTCACTGCTGGGCGTGATCGTCAGTGCGGGCATCGGCCTGCTGGAACGTCGCCTGCTGCGCTGGCGGACCTGATCTGCGTCACCGCAGGATGCTGGACCGCTGATCGGGATCATCGGGGAACACACGCCCAGACTGGATGCATTGGAAGATATGCGAAAACACCAGCCCGGGCTGCCCTGGTTCGTTGCCATAGCGGAAATAGTTATGGCCCTTGGGTCTGTCATATTCAGTATTGATGTCGTCGCAATCCACTTGAAACACGTTGCGTGGCGTGCGGCGCATATTCTCCGGCCCGGTATGACCCAGCCGCCGTGACGCGATCTTGTTTTTCAGATTGGCCGCCTTGCTGGCCCGCAGCGCCAGATCATCGGAGGCGTAATACACAACCACATTGCGCGACGCGTGCGAAATCAGCTCCCCGCTATGACCTTCATGCAGGGTTTCGTTGACGACATCCGCTGCCACCATGAACGTATTGCGAAAAATCAAAGGCACGCCCAAGGCCAGATCATACCGATCCCAGCTGGCCAGCGTCTGCCGCAACACCCGGTTGCCCATGGAATGGGCCAGCAGGTTGATCCGTTTCAGGCATGGGGCAATTTCGGGGTCATTGGCATCGGAATTGCGCCAGGCAAGGAATTTTTCAAGCACGCGGGAAAAGCTGCCCGCGCTCAGGTCTGCTGATTTCTGGTCATCCCAGTATTTATCGATAATCCCTCGCCCCGCGTCACAGGGCCAGACCAGCGGTACCACCAGTGCTTCCTTGGGTTTGGCCGCGTCACACAGCGCTTGCAATTCGCGGGCCATTTGAAACACCTGGTCAGGCAGGTTGTTGAAACCATGAACGTAAAGCAGGATCTGGCGGTATTCGCTTGCTTTCAGACGAGCCAGGAAATCTGGGCTGCCGATTTCTTTATGGTCCTCGCCGTCCCCCGCTTCGCAGAAAAAAACCGAATTGCTGGGGGCATTGTTGCGTAGATCGAAGGTAAAGCGCTGACCTCGGCGAGTGCGGATGCTCTGGTTCGGAAAACGGTTGGTGACAAACAGCATGATCCTCTCCTTACAACACCCATTGGTTGCATGTTATCAAGCCAAAACACGTCTGTCATTAAGAGGGTCACGACCCTCCGGACAGTGACCAAAAACCGGCCAAACGGCTCAGGGCACCTGGATGCTTTCCAGATAGAACAGCAGCCCCGCCAGGTTCCGAGGCGTCGGGGTCAGTGTGCCGTCGATATCCACCGGCACCAGATCGCCTTCCAGAAGCGCCCCGAATTCCGGCATCACATCTGCCGACACGCTACCACGCCCATAGCCGTCAATCTTGCTCAGCACGCTGGCCGCAGGGAATGTCCCACCGTTCTGGGCCGAGATCTTCGTCAGGTCCGGGCCTTTGCCACCAGCGCCATCCGCCCCGTGACAGGCGGAGCAATTGCGCGCGTAAACCGCTTGCCCTTCGGTTGGGCCGGGCATTTCATCGGTCGTGCAGGCCGCGACCAGCACGGCCAGCGGCAGGAACAGGGTGAAAGGCAATCGCATTTTTCAGATCATCCGGCAGTCGCTGTCAGTTGTTCTGAAGAGACTCCAAATACGTCAGAAGATCAAGCGCAGCGGAGGCGATCAGGTCGTCGGCAACAACCGGTCCACCAACCCCAGCCAGTAGCCAACCCCCAGCGGGATGGCATTGTCGTTGAAATCGTAATCCGGCGCATGGACCATGGCGTTGTTACGACCGGGCTGGCCCGTGCCCATCCAGATGTAATTGCCGGGCCGTTCATTCAGCATGAAGGAAAAATCCTCCCCCGCCATGCTGGGTTCCGCCTCGCGTTCCACCATGTCGGCCCCAACCAGCGCGCCGGCGACCTCGGCCGCCATGTCGGTCTCGGCGGCGTGGTTGATGGTGGGCGGATAGTTCTTACGATAATCCACAACCGCCTCGGCGTCGAAACCCGCCGCGATCCCATTGGCAAGCAGGCGGATGCGCGCCTCCGCTGCGTCACGGGTGGCCATGTCGAAATACCGGACCGACCCACCAATGGTGGCCTCATCCGGCATGACCACATAGGCTTCCGAGCCCTTGAACATGCTCACCCCGATGGTGGCGGTTTCATGCGGAGACACCGTACGGCCCGGCACACTCTGGATCGCGGTGACAAGATGCGCAGCGGCCAGCACCGTATCGGCCCCCAGATGCGGCGTGCCCGCATGGGTGCCCTGTCCACGAATGGTGATGTCAAAATAATCGATGCCGGCCATGATCGGCCCGGTCAGGGCAAAGAATTGCCCATAAGGAATGGTTGGCATGTTGTGCAGGCCCCAGACGCTCTGGCAATCGGCCTGGTTGAACAGACCTTCGCGCACCATGACGCCGCCACCCCCACCACCTTCTTCGGCCGGTTGGAAGATCACCGCCACCGAGCCTGCGAAATCCCGCGTCTCCGCCAGGATCTGCGCAGTACCCAGCAGCATGGCGGTATGCCCGTCATGGCCGCAGGCATGCATTTTGCCGGGGTTCAGCGATTTCCACTCCACGTCCCCATGTTCCTGCATTGGCAACGCGTCCATATCGGCCCGCAGGCCAATCATAGGCCCCGGCTGGCTACCCTTGATGATGCCGACAACGCCCGTGGTGGCCATGCCGGTGATGATCTGGTCCAATCCAAATGCCTTGAGCTTCTCAGCAACAATCGCAGCGGTACGGGTTTCTTCGAACCCGATCTCAGGATGCATATGCAGATCCCGCCGCCATGCGGTGATGTCCCCGTGCAGATCGGCGATGCGGTTGCGGTGGCGGGTGGTGAGGGCTGGATCGGACATGGGCGGGCTCCTTTACACGTATAGAAGCCCAACCGGATCAGGATTGAAAGGGGCGTGTATTTGGTTGGTGCCGGACCGGTACGCTGCCCCGGACTCAGAGGTCTTTTTGAACGGAAAAGACACAGGTGGGCGGAATATTTCGGCGGTCAGGCCTGTCCGGCCAGCGCGCGGGACTGGGCCCAGAGCGCATCGGGCACCTCCACCGCGTCAGCCGGTTGACGGGACTGGCCGGGCATGCGCGCGCCGGGGTCTGCCGCCACGGCTGCGGCAACCTGCGTGACTGTATCGGCAAAGCCCGGCGCGGTGCCCGGATCGATCAGCAGATAGAACTGGCCCAGATCATGCGGTGGGCCGTCGGGGGCCTTGAGCGGTTTGACCTGTTGCGAGGTCACCGAGCCGGTCATGCCCGCCGCCAGAAGCTCTGCCATCAGGCCAAAGCCCCAGCCCTTGTAGCCGCCCATGCTGACCAGCGAGCCTTGCAAGGCCGCATTGGGGTCGGTGGTGGGGGCGCCATCTATATCCACCGCCCAGCCTTCGGGAATGGGTTCACCCGCCGCCTTGGCCATTGTGATCTTACCCAGCGCCACGGTGGTTGTGGACTGGTCGAACTGCATCGCGATGCCGCCCTGCCCATCTGGCACGGCAAAGGCGATGGGGTTTGTGCCGATCACGCGGGTTTTGCCACCGGGTGGCGCGACGATGGGCGAAGCGTTGGTCATACCCAGCGCGATCAGCCCGGAACGCGCAATTTGTGCTGTAAAATAGCCCAGCGAAGTGCAGGTATGGGTGTGGCCGACCGCCAGCTGCGCCGTACCGGTTTCGCGGGCGGCTTCCAGAGCCTGCGGCAGGGCGCGGGCAAAGGCGGGCTGGGCGAAGCCCATCTGACCGTCCACCTGCACGGTGCCAGGGCGCGGGCGGGTTACAACCGGCTCCACCGTGCCTTTCACGCGGCCTGAAGCCAGCTGCTGGCAATAGCTTTCAAGGTAATGGAGCCCGCAGATCCGGTTGCCCAGAGCCTCACTTTCGGCGGTGGCCTGGGCGACCTCGGTGGCGACCCACTCGGCAGCCCCATGGCGGGTTAGCGCGGCGTGGGTGGTGGCGTGGATATCAGTGGTGGGGATCAGGGGCATTTGGTTTCTCTCTTGTTGGGTCGCCCCTCACCCCGACCCTCTGCCCCAAGGGGAGAGGGAGCGGTGGGCGTGGGGACAGCGCCGGTCATTCCAGGCGCCCGTTTTCCAGCCGCACGGTGCGGTGCATGCGCGCGGCAAGGTCGGGGTTGTGGGTCGCAATCAGGGCCGAAAGGCCCGTTCCGGCAACCAGATCCATCAGCGCGTCGAATACGCGATCGGACGTGGCCTGATCAAGGTTGCCGGTGGGTTCATCCGCCAAAAGCAGCTTGGGCGCATTGGCAAGCGCGCGGCAAAAGGCGGTGCGCTGCTGTTCTCCACCCGAAAGTGCGGCAGGCCGGTGCCCAGCACGATCGGCTAGGCCGACGCGGGTCAGCAGGTCGTGTGCGCGGGTCTCGGCCTCGGTCTGGGCTATGCCATTGGCAAGCTGCGGCAGCGCGATGTTTTCCAGCGCGGTGAACTCCGGCAGCAGGTGGTGGAACTGATAGACAAAGCCGACATCGCGCCTCCGGATCGCCGTGCGCGCTCGGTCGGACCCACCGCTGGCCACCTGCCCCGCGATATGCACCGCGCCTGTATCCGGCGTGTCCAGCAGTCCTGCGATATGCAGCAGCGTGGATTTCCCCGCGCCCGAGGGCGCGACCAGCGCTACCACCTCACCAGGGGCCAGGGACAGGCTGACACCGCGCAGCACCGGCACGGCATTCGGGCGGCCCTTGTTGTATATCTTTTCAATGGCATCCAGCGCCAGCACAGGCTCATTCATAACGCAGTGCCTCCACCGGGTTCAGCCGAGCGGCGCGGCGTGCTGGGAAGAAAGTAATCAGCCAGCTCAGACCAAGGCTCATGGCGGCCGACGCTGTAATGTCGCCAACCGTCAGCACAGCGGAGGGGAAGAAAAACCCCGACGCCTCCAGCTGCGCGACCCCACTGCCCGAGACCCAGTCAACAAAGCGGTAGATGTGGTCGATATTCAGCGCAAAAATCACCCCGGCGATCACGCCAAACACCGTGCCCAACGTGCCCACCAAAGCCCCACATAGGAAAAACACCCGCAAGACCGATCCCTGGCTCAACCCCATGGTCCGCAGGATGCCAATGTCGCGTCCCTTGTTTTTGACCAGCATGATCAGCCCGGACACGATGTTCAGCGCCGCGATCAGGATCAGGATGGAAAGCACAATGAAAATCGCATTGTCCTGCATCCGCAGAGCCCGCAACATACCCCCGGCCCGGTCGCGCCAGGTCTGGACCCAGGCGCGGTCGCCGCTGACCTCGAACACCGGGCGCAGTTGCGCGTCAATCTCTTCCGGCGCGCTCAGCCGCAGGTCGATCTGGTCCACTGCGCCATCCTTGTTGAAGAAACTCTGCGCCTCGGCCAGCGGCAGATAGGCGCGCGCGGCGTCGATAAACACGTCTCCGGTGGAAAACACATAAACCACCTCATAGGCCGACACGCGGGGCGAGGTGCCCATGGGCGTCTTGACCCCGTCGGGGGAGATCAGCTTGATCCGGTCGCCCACGCGCACGCCCAACTGCCGGGCCAGCACCGCGCCCAGCGCGATGCCGTCGTCAAACCGGGCCAGATCGCCCCAGCTGGCGTCACTCTCGGCAATCTTGGGGTACTGGCGCAGGTCTTCGGCGGTGATGCCGTAAATGTCCACCGGCTGGTTGCTGCCCCTGTAGCTGCCCATGACCTGGTTGCGCACCAGCGGCGCGGCATGTTCCACCCCCGGCAACGCGGCCAGCCGTTCGGTCAGTGCGGGATAGTCGCGGATCAGGCGATCCAGTGGGATGTCCCCGCTCAGATCGCGGTGGTAATGCACCTCCATATGCGCATTCGCACCCAGCATGGCCGCCACGATATCCGCTCGCAGGCCGGTGCGCACGGCCAGGGTGGCGACCAAAGCGAAAACCGCCAGCGTAATCCCAATCAGCGAAATCCAAGTCATCACGCTAACCCCACCCGTGGCGCGCCGCGCGCGCAGATAGCGCCAGGCTATCATCCATTCGAAACGGGCAAAGGGGGGCGGGTTGCTGGCCACTTTCGGCTCCTGCTCGGGTTTTGGGCGGGAGACTGCGGGTTTGGTGGGGGAGGGTCAACCGTTTTGCCGCGGCCCTGCCCACCATGTCGGCGGTAAATGGCGCCCATAATGGCACCATCCAGCGTACCGAACCAAGCGTTCTGCGGACAGCCGCACACATGAATGACCGCGTCGCGGCGGGTGAATTTCTGGTCAACCCGGCGCGTCAGGCAGCGGTCTGACGCCTGCGAAACGGCAGTCGCAGCAACCCCAGCAGCGCGCCGATCGCCACGAAACCTACAAAAAAGCCCGCGCCGCCAAAGACTATGCCTTCGACCGTCAGCGGTACAGCAAGCTTGGAACCCTCATAAGTGCGCGCTGCGATCCCATTGTCAGTGATCCGCATTGGCTGACTGGTGCGCACGAATGGCGACGCGACCCGCAGCGCCACCAGATCGGAACTGGGCCGAACCTGCCGCGCCATGGTCTCCTCCATCGTGCCGGCGCGTTCGGCCCCAAAGACTCCGCCCTAGGCAAGCTGGCGCAGAGCCTCGCCACGGCTAAGCCCCAGCGCGGCGGCGTCTGTATCAAACTCCGCAACCACCCGGCTCAGCTCATCCACGGCACCGCTGAGGCGATGGATGTACTGCTGCGAGAACCCGGCGGCAGCGGTCAGCCCGCCTGCAAGGGTGATCGCGCGTACCAGCATCTGCCTTGGTCTCTCTGCCGTTTTGGTGAAAACATGCCAGTGGAGCGGGTTTCTGTTCATCATGCGACAGGACACGCGTAGTTAGCTGGTGCACGATGACCTGCCCCTGAAGGGAACAAGGGCCACGTTCACGCGCAGAGGGCTTCTCCGAGCCGGAAGAAGCTGGACATTGCGATGGTTTCCGGTGCGAAACCGCCTCAAATGTCCGCGTAGATCGCCGCGATTTTCTCCACCGCCTGTTCCGGCGGCAGCTCTTCGCTTTCGCCCGTGCGGCGGCTGGTCAGCTCCACCACCCCGTTCTTCAACCCGCGCGGGCCAACGGTGATGCGCCAGGGCAGACCGATCAGGTCCATCGTGGCGAATTTGCCCCCTGCCCGTTCGTTGCGGTCGTCATAGAGCGGCTCCAGCCCCAGCGCCGTCAGCGAAGAATATAATGCCTCACAGGCCGCATCGGCCTCATCATCGCCCTGCTTCAGGTTCACGATCCCGCAGTGGAACGGCGTCACGCCCTCCGGCCAGATGATGCCCTTGTCGTCATGGCTGGCCTCAATGATCGCGCCGACCAGTCGGCTGACCCCGATCCCGTGCGAGCCCATATGTACGGGCACCTGCTCCCCATCCGCGGTCTGAACTCTGGCGCCCAGCGGATCGGAATACTTAGTGCCAAAATAGAAAATCTGCCCGACTTCGATCCCCCGCGCGCTCCGCTGGCGGTCGGCGGGGATTTTGGCAAACTCGGCCTCGTCATGGGTTTCATCAGTGCGGGCGTAAAGCGCGGTGAACTCCTTCATCACCGCGTGACACTGGGCATGATCATCATAGTTGATGTCCCGCTCACCCAGGCTAATGTCGGTCACAGCGCTGTCATAGAACACCTCGCTTTCGCCGGTATCGGCCAACACCAGAAACTCATGCGTGTCATCACCACCAATCGGCCCGGAATCGGCCCGCATAGGAATAGCCTGCAGCCCCATGCGCTCATAGGTGCGCAGGTAACTCACCAGGTGGCGATTGTATGCATGCAGCGCATCTTCCTTGGTGACGTCAAAATTGTAGCCATCCTTCATCAGGAATTCGCGCCCCCGCATCACGCCGAAACGCGGGCGGATTTCATCGCGGAACTTCCACTGGATATGATACAACGTCAGAGGAAGGTCCTTGTAAGACGACACGTGGCTCCGGAAGATATCTGTAATCAGCTCTTCATTCGTCGGACCATACAGCATGTCGCGGTCATGTCGGTCGCGAATGCGCAGCATCTCTTCGCCATAATCGTCGTACCGCCCGCTTTCGCGCCACAGATCGGCCGATTGCAGCGTGGGCATCAGCAGCGGGATATGCCCTGCGCGCACCTGTTCCTCGTGCACGATATTTTCCAGCTTCCGCAGCACCTTGAAGCCCAGTGGCAGCCAGGAATAGATCCCGGCGGAGGATTGCTTGATCATCCCCGCCCGCAACATCAGGCGGTGCGAGGCGATCTGAGCCTCGGAGGGGGTTTCCTTGAGAACGGGCAGGAAATAGCGGGACAGGCGCATGGTGGCTCCAACGGCACGGAAATCTTCTCCGTTCCGTTTATGGCCTTGGCCGGGTGCAGACAAGCAATTCTGCGGTGACCGGTCGGACCGGGGCGCAAATTGTCCTATACATTTCCCGATCAGCGCAGTAGGGCTGCGGCTCTTCCACCCTGCCCGTCCGGGCTGGTGCGTTCGGGCCTGTTCCCGGACCCCGCAGACAAAAAAGCAGAACCCCGTGAAAACAACCCTTGCCGCCGCGCTGGAGCAGCGCGGATATTCAACGCTCACTCCCGTGCAGCAGGCCGTGACCGACCCCGCCCTGACCGGCGCGGATATGCTGGTTTCGGCGCAGACCGGATCCGGCAAGACGCTGGGCTTTGGTCTGGCGATTGCGCCCACCTTGCTGGGCGAGGCCGAGACGTTTGGCCCGGCAGGCACACCGCTGGCGTTGGTCATTGCGCCCACGCGCGAACTGGCGCTGCAGGTACGGCGCGAACTGACGTGGCTCTTCGCGCAGGCCGGGGCGGTTCTGGCATCGTGCGTGGGGGGCATGGACATGCGCGATGAACGCCGCGCACTGGAGCGGGGCACACACATCGTGGTTGCGACACCCGGACGGCTGCGCGATCACATCATGCGCGGGTCAATCGACATGGGTGATCTGCGCGCCGTGGTGCTGGATGAAGCGGACGAGATGCTGGATCTGGGCTTTCGAGAAGATCTGGAATTCATTCTGGGCGAAGCCCCCGAGGACCGCCAGACGCTGCTGTTTTCGGCCACGGTGCCCAAGGCGATTGCCAGCCTGGCGCAGAATTACCAGCGCGATGCGGTACGGGTCGCCACGAAATCGGAAACCTCACAGCATGCCGATATCGACTATCGCGCGATGCCTGTAGCCGAACGCGACAGCGAAAACGCCATAATCAACGTGCTGCGCTATTTCGAGGCGGCCAATGCCATCGTGTTCTGTAACACCCGTGCGGCCGTGAACCGGCTGACCACGCGGCTATCGAACCGAGGCTTTTCAGTTGTCGCATTGTCAGGCGAGCTGTCGCAGAGCGAACGCAGCCATGCGCTGCAGGCCATGCGGGACGGGCGCGCGCGGGTCTGTGTGGCCACGGATGTGGCGGCGCGGGGCATCGACCTGCCCAATCTGGACCTGGTGGTGCATGCGGAGCTGCCTTCGGGACATGAAACGCTGCTGCACCGGTCGGGCCGTACAGGTCGGGCCGGACGCAAGGGGGTCAGCGCGCTGATCGTGACGCCAAAATCGCGCAAGAAGGCCCAGCGACTTTTGAAGTTCGGCAAGCTGAAGGCTGACTGGGGCCCAGCCCCATCAGCAGATCAGGTGCGAGCGCAGGATCAGGCGCGTATGCTGGCCGATCCGGAGTGGGAAGCCGAAATTTCCGGATCCGACTCGGCCACGGTGGCCGCACTGGTGGACCGGTTCACGCCCGAACAACTGGCCGCCGGGTATCTGCGCGCGTTCCATGCGCGTCATTCCGCCCCGGAGGAGCTGAGCAGCCCGGACGCGCCACCGAAGGCCCGCGCGCCGTTCGGACCCAGCGTGTGGTTTTCGCTGGAAGGCGGGCGTGCGGCCAATGGCGACCCACGCCGATTGCTGCCGATGCTGTGCCGCGCCGGTGATCTGACCCGCGAAGATATCGGCGCGATCCGTATTCGGCAGGATGTATCGCTGTTCGAGGTTCGAGACAGTCGCGTTGCCGGTTTTCTGAACACCGTCGGGCCGGACATGACGCTGGAAGGCGGGGCGGCCTTGGTGCAGTTGGACAAGCCTCCCGAAACCGAGGCGCGGCCCGCACGACCACACAAACCGAAACCGGGGGCCAAACCGCGCGGGGAAGCAGATTATCATAGCAAGTCGGGGGCTGCGGCCAAAGCGAAACCCAGGGTCCGGAAAACCCCAGATCCCGCCCCGGAGGACACGCCCCGCCACACGGTGAAGCCCGCGAGGCGGCGCCCGGAGGGCAAGCCCAAGGGCCCACCCCCGCCTGTAGGCAAGCCCAACAGCAAGAAGAACCAGGCCCGCGCCAGGGCTGCAGCCGCCGCAAAAACAGCTGCACGCAAGGGGAAGGGCGGCGCGGGTTTTCCGAAGCGCAAGAAAGGCTGAACCGCGCCAGAAAAGGTTGGGGCCCACTGAAAGACCACAGCGCCGCCTGGTCCCGACGGGGCTTTCCGTTTGACGAACAGAAGACCGATTGGCTGCATGATGGGTTTGAAAGCTGCCGATGACGCCCCAATCTTTGTCCAGATCCGCCTTGCTAATCCCGCGAGGACCAGACCCATCGCGCCTTTGGAGCACTGCATGCCTTCGGTAAAGCTGGCCAGATGGTCCGCGCGTGATGCGCGTCCCCCATTATATTTTCTTCCAGTCTGAACGTGCCAAAACCCGCCTTCTGTGGTCTAGTTCACACGAGCGCGCGCCTATGCCCTTGCAACCTTTGGTCCATTGCGCAAAGTGGGGGCGTCTTCAAACGGGGTACATATGTCACTTCCAGTCAAAGATCAGGCAAAGGTCTGGGGCATCGGGGCGGCGGTGCTCGTGGCGATGCTGTGGTTTCTGGGTGATGTGCTGCTGCCGTTTGTCGTGGGCGGGGCGATTGCCTATTTCCTTGATCCTGTGGCCGACCGGCTGGAAAGCTGGGGGCTTTCACGGGCTGCCGCGACCGGGATCATCACGACGCTTGCCGTCATTTTATGCGTGCTGCTGGCGCTGGTGATCATACCGACGCTGCTGGACCAGATGGTTGAACTGATCCATGTCATGCCGCAGCTGATGCGCGACCTTCAGACATTCCTGAACGAACGGTTTCCGAACCTGCTGGACGCCAATTCGCCCGTGCGCCAGGCGCTGATATCGCTGGGTGAGATCGTGCAGAGCAAGGGCGCAGATCTGATCAATTCGGTGATCACTTCGGCCATGTCGCTGTTCCACGTGGTGGTCTTCCTGATCATCGCGCCGGTTGTCGCCGTCTATTTGCTGCTGGACTGGGACCGCATGGTTGCCGCCGTGGACGAGTTGCTGCCGCGCGACCATGCCCTTGTGATCAGGCAACTGGCCAATGAAATCGACAGCGTGCTGGCCGGGTTTGTGCGCGGGATGGGGACGGTCTGCCTGATCCTGGGGACGTATTACGCAATTTCTCTGATGCTGGTGGGGCTGAATTTCGGGCTGGCAGTGGGTTTTATCGCGGGGCTGGTCACGTTCATCCCCTATCTGGGGGCGCTGATTGGCGGTGTATTGGCCATCGGCCTGGCGTTGTTCCAGTTCTGGGGCGACTGGGGCACGATCGCGATCGTGGGCGCGATCTTCTGGGTCGGCCAGGTGACCGAGGGCAATTTCCTGACCCCCAAGCTGGTGGGTAGTTCCGTTGGTCTGCATCCGGTCTGGCTGCTGCTGGCGTTGTCGGTCTTTGGCGCGCTGTTCGGCTTTGTCGGCATGCTGGTCGCGGTACCCGTGGCTGCATCCATGGGCGTAATTGCGCGCTATGCAACCAGCCAATACATGAACGGCAGCCTGTATCTGGGCGGATCGGAACGGGACGACTCCTGACATGTCACACCAGCTGAGTTTCGACTTGCCGGTGCGTACTGCACTGGGACGCGGGGATTTCTTTGTTTCCCCCTCCAACGCGCTGGCAGTGGCCCTGATCGACGCACCAGACAGCTGGGTGTCAGGCAAGCTGGTGCTCTACGGCCCACGTGGATCTGGCAAAAGCCACCTGGCACGCGTCTGGACGGACAGCATCGGTGGCGCGGTGATCTCTGCCACTGATCTGGTTGGCACAGATATTCCCGTACTCACCCAGCACCCCCTGGCGGTGGAGGATGTGCCCGACATCGCCGACGCCCCCGATGCGCAAACCGCGCTGTTCCACCTGCACAACCTGATGCTGGCCGAACGTCGCCCGCTGCTGATGACGGGCCGAGATGCGCCTGACCTGTGGCGGCTGAGCCTGCCCGACCTGCAAAGCCGCGTCTCGGGCACGCAGGCCATCGCGTTGGAGCCGCCCGATGATGCCCTGCTCGCCGCGGTGCTAGTCAAATTGTTCGCAGACCGCCAGATCATCCCGCGGCCCGACGTGATCCCCTATCTCGTAGCCCATATGGACCGGTCATTTGAATCCGCGGCGCGGGTCGTCGCCGCGCTGGACCGGGCCGCTCTGTCCGAACGACGCAGCCTGTCCCGGCCGCTGGCGATCCGTGTGCTGGACGCGCTGGATCGTGACGGGTGACCGCTAATTTCACAGACTGTCTGAAAAACTGGCAATTGACCCGTGCGGTGCATTTCCGCATCCTGAATCCAAATACATCGGGGGTGGCATGAACCTGCAGAACACGGCTTCGCAAGCAGACCTGGACATATTCGAGCCTCCGCTTTTCAGTGATCCGTCCTCGCGCGCCCTGTCGCGGGTTGGCGTGGTGGATGTGGGCTCCAACTCGGTCCGACTGGTGGTGTTTGATGGCGCGGCCCGGTCGCCTGCCTATTTCTACAACGAAAAGATCATGTGCGGTCTGGGTGCGGGTCTGTCAGAAACCGGGCGACTGCACCCCGAAGGCCGCAAACGCGCGCTGGGGGCACTGCGCCGGTTTGAGGCCATTGCTCACGGCATGGGGTTGCCGCCGCTTTCCACTGTGGCCACTGCCGCCGTACGCGATGCCAGCGATGGCAATAACTTCTGTGAAGAGGTCAAGGCAGAAACTGGTCTGACCCTGCGCGTAATCAACGGCGCGGAGGAGGCACGGCTGTCTGCTCAGGGCGTGCTGCTGGGCTGGCCCGGCTCCTACGGGCTGGTCTGCGATATTGGCGGCGCGTCGATGGAGCTGGCGGAGATTGCCGATGGCGAGGTGGGCCAGCGCCTGACCAGCCCGCTGGGCCCTCTGAAACTGCGCGACGTGAAAGGCGGCAAGAAAGGCCGCCATGCCCACATCAAACAGGTCATCGCCGAGATGCGCGAAGCCATGGGTCCGCAAAACAACCGCCTGTTCCTAGTCGGCGGCAGCTGGCGCGCAATTGCCAAGGTTGACATGGTGCGTCGTGGCTATCCTTTGCGGGTGCTGCATGAATACCGAATGACCGCGAAATCCGTCGACGCCACTGCCAAGTTCATCGCCGCGCATGATCTCGACGAACTGCGCGCAATGTGTGGAGTCTCTGCCGCGCGTTTGTCGCTGGTGCCTTACGCAATCGAAGTGTTGAAACGGCTGGTCCGCACCTTCAGACCCCATGACATCGCGGTGTCCAGCTACGGCATCCGCGAAGGGCTGCTGTACGAACAGATGCCCGACAAACTGCGCGGACGCGATCCTTTGATCGAGGCCTGCTATTTCGCCGAACACAAGGATGCGCGCCTTCCGGGCTTTGGCGCTACGCTTTACAAGTTCGTACGCCCGCTCTTTGCCCGATGCCCGCCGGAACGACGCCGCATCATCAAGGCCGCCTGCCTGCTGCATGACGTGAGCTGGCGTGCGCATCCCGACTACCGGGCCGAGGTCTGTTTCGATAATGCCACCCGCGCCAATCTGGGCGGGCTGACGCATGAAGAACGTGTCTATCTGGGCCTTGCTCTGCTGCACCGGTATCGCAACAAACGCGAAGACACCGCGTTTGACACGCTGCTCAAGCTGCTCAAGCCCGAAGACCAGTCACAGGCTGAAATCCTCGGCAAGGCTATGCGCTTTGGCGCAATGATGTGGACCGATCAGAACGTTAAAGCCGGGGAGCTGAAATGGGCGCCCCGCCGCCGCCATCTGGAACTGCGGCTGACAAAGGACAGCGTGCCTCTGTTCGGCGAGGTAGCCGAGGCGCGCCTGAACGCGCTGGCCAATGCCCTTGGCGCGGAGCTCACGGTCAAGATGCCGCGCGGCTGATCACAGCTCGATCTCACCCTTTGGCTCAGGCTCCAGCTCCGGCTCAGCTGTGCGCCTGCGAATGATGATATCCCCATTGGACAGGATCTCAGGCGGGTGATAGAGCGACCAATCCTTCACCTCACCGAGCAGATCGGCAAAGGCAGGCCCCATCTCCTGCAGGAACTGCCGCATCGCGGGCCCCGCCTCATCCGCAAGCTCGTTCAAGCCGCGTAATGCCGGGGCCAGTTCCTCCTGCAAACGGTCCAGAAACAGATCGAGCCCTTCGCCCATCTTGTCGGACCCGACCTCCTGCGCCCTCGCACTCCCTGCCACGAGGGCCTGCGCCAGAACAATTGAAAACCATAAATGTCTCATGATCCAAACATAGGCACTCGGTCTTGAACCTGCACCCCCACCCCTTTCATCTTTGCAAAAATACTCCCGCCGGAGGCCCGGTTGGCGGTTTGCCGCCACTCCCCCCGAGGCACCAGATCCAGCTGCCAGTGACGAGATACCCCGCGTGCGCGGAACGCAAACTCAACCAGCGAGCGGCTTACTCATAAGGCCATAACGCCTGCCCCAGCGCTTCGACGGCCAGAGCGATCCGATCGAAACTGTCGCGGGCCCGTTGCACCGTTGTCCGGCCGCGCAGGTAGCCATGGACCAGGCCATGTTCCAGCACCCATGCCGCCCCGCCTCCGGCCTCGCGGACCCGCTCCACGTATTCCCGGCCGCCATCGGCGATCGGATCGCATTCGGCGGAAAACACCACTGTGAGCGGCAGGCCGTCAAAATCCGGGTCTTCCAGAGGGCGGTAGGTATAGTCACCACTGGGCGGCGGGCCATCACAGCGCACACCTTCGTAAAACAGAATGTCAGCCCGCGTCAGCATCGGCGCATGAGCATGGGTGATAAACGATCCCGCATCGATATCCCCGCCCAAACCGGGATAGATCAGTACCTGTCCGACAATCCGCTTCAGCCGCCCGCGGGCGTGATGCGCCACCGCTGCGGCCAGTGTGCCACCGGCGCTGTCGCCACACAGTACCAAAGCGCCTTCATACTGTTCGGCCACCCATTGCGTTGCGGTCCAGGCATCTTCAAAGGCCGCCGGGTGCTTGTGCTCGGGCGCCAGCCGGTAATCCACCGCCACGACGCGATAGCCCGTCTGGTCGTGCAGCTCAGCGCAGACATCATCATGGCTTTCGAGGCCACCAACGACAAAGCCACCACCATGGAAATAGACAACAGTGACCGTGGGCACCCCGGCGGAATAGACCCGGACCGGCACACCGTTTGCTTCCAGATCTTCGACCCTTACGCCGTCAGGGTAACCCTGGTGGAAGGCGCGACACATCTCGTCATAGACGCGCCGCTGATCTGCAATTGTCAGCTCCACCGCATCAGGCGGGTAGTAATCCGCCGTTTCCCGGATAAACGCCCATGTTTCATCATCGATGATCCGGGCGTAATCCGGGCCACCGGTCACGCAGCTTCCCACGGCCTTGTGAAGCTGCTCAGCGCGCCCGAGATCGCATCATCGCTGGCTCCGTTCGCCGTGACCTGGGCAACCAACCCGCGCTTCTTGTCGTCAATCACCGACGTGACCCGCGCCTCCACGCCCGCCTCTTCCAGCGCGGCGTTATAGACCCGCGTGATCGCCGACTTACGCAGATCGGGTTTGAAGACCTTGCCCACTGCCGTTTTCGGCAGCTCTGACAGGACGGTCACATGCTTGGGTCGCGCCGCGCGTTCATGCACATGAACCTGGCAATGTTCGACGAGTTCTTCCGGTGTGGCTTTTCCGCCTTCGACCAGTTCGACATAGGCGCAGGGCAGTTCGCCCGCATGGGCGTCTGGCTGGCCGATCGCGCCGGCAAAGGCCACGGCCTCGTGGCTCAGCAGCGCCTCTTCGATCTCGGCGGGGTCAATGTTGTGACCGCCACGAATGATCAGGTCTTTCTGCCGTCCGGTGATCCACAGGTAGCCATCCGCATCGATGCGGCCGAGATCGCCCGTACGCAGATGGGTGTCCTGATAGAACAGATCTTTGTTCTTTTCGGTTTCGGTATAGGTGTGCCCCGCATAAACGCCAGGGTTGGAAACGCAGATCTCCCCAATCTCGTCGGTACCGCATTCTATCGGCCCGTCCGGCGTGCCCTTGACGATCCGCACATCCGTATAGGGATAGGTCAGACCGATGGAGCCCACCTTCTTTTCTCCATCCACGGGGTTGCCCGACACAAGGCAGGTTGCCTCGGTCATCCCGTAGCCTTCGATGATGGTAACGCCAGTGGCTTCCTCGAACCGGCGGAACAGTTCCAGCGGCAGCGGGGCTGAACCGGAAAACGCCTTTTTCACAGAGGAAATATCGGCATCCACCGGCACCTGCATCGTGGCTGCGATGGCCGTTGGCACGGTTGCGATGAAAGATGTTTTATAGCGCGCGTTCAGCTTCCAGAAGTTTTCGATAACACCTTCGCCGCGATAGCCCTGCGGGGTCGGGAACACCGCATGCGCACCGTTAAAGAGCGAAGCATTCAGCAAAACCTGCGCTGCCATCACGTGGAACAGCGGCAGCGGGCACATCAGCACATCGTCGTTCTCGATCAGCAGCGAGGTACACCAGCCATTATAAACCATACCGGAGTAGAGATGCTGCGCCACTTTGGGCATGCCCGTGGTGCCACCGGTGTGGAAATAGAACGCCACCCGGTCCTCGGACGCATCCGCAAAGCTGAGAGTTTTGGGCTGCTTGGCCAATTCGGCGTTGAAACTCTTGTAATCCGCGTGGGCCAGATGTTCCTTGTTCGCGAATTTCGGGCGCGCCAGCGGTACGATCCAGGATTTCGGCGGGGTCAGGTAGCGGTTCAGGTCGATTTCCAGGACCGTGTTCACATTCGGCGCGTGCCGCACGCTTTCGGCCACCTTCTGGGCCACATCCGTTTTCGGGAAGCTGCGCAGGGTCACCACCACCTTGGCGTTAGTTTCACGCAGGATCGCTGCGATCTGTTCGGGTTCCAGCAGAGGATTGATCGGGTTCACAATACCCGCAATCGCCCCGCCCCAAAGGGTCATGACCGTCTCGTTACAGTTCGGCAGGATGAACGCGACCACGTCCTTTTCGCCCACGCCCAGCGACCGGAACAGGTTGGCGGCCTGGATCGTTTTTTCCCGGACCTGGGTCCAGGTCAGCGTTTCCTTCTTATCCTCGGCCCCACCGAGCAACTGAAAGCTGATTGCGTTGTTGTGGGGGTATTTTTCCGCCGTCCGCGTGAGCGCCTCGTACAGCGTCTTGGGCAGATCGCGTTCTTCCCAGGACATCTCAGCTTCGATGCGATTGCGGTCTTCGATGGTCGCAATGCTTGTGGACGACATTTTGCTTCCTCCTTGAGCCCTTTTTTGAGCTTTTCTTTTCCCACACCCTATTAGGGCGGATTAAAGGAATTTGGCAAGCGGCGGCGCATTTGACCATTCGTCACTTTGATGGAGAGGAAGCGGCGCGCCTATTCTGCCGCCAGCCCTTCGGTAAATTGCAACCGTGCCAGCCGGGCATACAGCCCGCCCTGTTCCACCAGTTCGTCATGGGTGCCTGTGGCCACGATACGGCCCTGGTCCATCACAACGATGCGGTCGGCTTTCTTTACCGTGGCCAGACGGTGCGCCACGATCAGCGTGGTGCGGTCTTGAGACAAGCCATCCACGGCGGCCTGCACCAAACGTTCGCTTTCGGCATCTAGCGCGCTGGTGGCTTCGTCCAGTAGCAAAACCGGCGCATCACGCAGAATAGCGCGGGCGATGGCGATGCGCTGTTTCTGCCCGCCGGACAGCATCACACCGCGTTCGCCGAAGTTGCTGTCATACCCGTCCGGCAGCGCGGCGATGAAGTCATGCGCGGCTGCGGCGTGGGCGGCGGCCTCCACCTCTGCATCTGTCGCGCCCGGGCGGCCAAATCTGATGTTGTCGCGGGCAGAAGCGGCGAAGATCACTGCGTCCTGCGGCACTAGGGCGATGTGCGCACGGAACGCATCGCGCCGCAGGTCGGTCAGCGCAAGGCCGTCCAGCAAAATGCGCCCGCTGGCCGGGTCATAGAACCTCTGGATCAGTTGAATGATCGTGGTCTTGCCTGCACCTGACGGGCCGACAAAGGCCACGGTTTCGCCGGGCTGAACGGTCAGGCTGATGTCGTCCAGCGCTCGGGTGTCAGGCCGCGAAGGGTAGGTAAAGCTGACATGATCGAACACAATCTCACCCGTGACTGGCCTGGCCAGCGTTTCAGGCTGAGCGGGGTCAGATACGGTGTCTTCCGCCTCCAGCAGTTCGATCAACCGCTCGGTGGCTCCAGCAGCGCGCTGCAGTTCGCCCCATATCTCCGACAGCGCGGCGACAGAACCTGCAACCATGACGGCGTAGATCACAAACTGCACCAGCGTGCCTTCAGTCATGCCGCCGGTGCGCACGTCATTGGCGCCAATCCACAACACGCCCACCACACCGGAAAAGACAAGGAAGATGACGATCACTGTCATCCATGCGCGGGTTGCGATCCGGCGCAGGGCCACGTCATAGGAAATCTCGGTGATCTCGGCAAATCTCCCACGGCTGGAGATCTCCTGCGTGTAGGCTTGCACGGTCTGCACCGCCCCCAGCGCTTCGCCAGCATTTCCAGAAGACGCGGCGATCCAGTCCTGGTTTTCCTTGGACATCCGGCGCAACCGACGGCCCAGCGTCAGAATCGGGATGACCACAGCCGGCACGATCAGCAGCACCATGCCTGTCAGCTTGGCCGAGGTCAGCAGCATCAATGTCAGACCTCCGAAGAAAATCAGCAGGTTACGAAGCGCAATGGAGGCAGACGAACCCAGCACCGACTGGATAAGCGTAGTATCGGTAGTGATCCGGCTCAGCACCTCACCAGTCATGATGTTTTCGTAAAATGCCGGGCTCATCCCGATGACACGGTCGAACACTGCCTTGCGGATATCGGCCACCACCCGTTCGCCAAGACGTGTTACCAGCGCGTAGCGCAGCCCGGTGCCCAGCGCCATCATCAGGGCAATGCCCAGCGCAGCCATGAAATACCGGTCCAGCAGTTCCAGATCACCGGTGCGGAAATTGTCCACAACACGTCGAACGGCCAGCGGCAGGGTCAGCGAAATGGAGGCGGTAAAGGTCAGTGCCGCAAGAGCGGCGAGGATCAATAGCTTGCGCGGCTTCAGGAATGGCCACAACGCCCGCAGTTCCCCGATACGCCGGGATTTTTCGCGTTCTTCGGTGGCCCCCGGGGCTGGGGTAGCGGTATTGCGGGCCATAGTCGTCCGTTCTGTCTGGGCGGGCGCAGCCCGCATCTGGTCCCGCTACATGGCGAGACAGACAAGCGGGGTCAAGCAGAGGAAGAAGGAAATGCGGCCATTGGCGTCAGGCTGGAGCGGGCGGCGCGAACCGTACAAAACTACAAGTATTTAAAACTAAGAGAAAAATTAGAACGGCAAAGTCGGAAAACCCGCCTTTAAGCCACCTTGTTGCGGGGTTGGGAAGGTAGGGTGAAGAGGGTGAAACCGGGGTTTGCCAACCGCAGTAGAGCGAAGAAGGAAGTCAGCACCTCTGTGCCAAAAGCACCCCGGCTTCGTTGAACAGAATTACTCATTACACTACCGGAACACAAACCCCCAAGAGGCTGACAGAGTGAGCCATAGACAGGCGCTGGGCGTGTGTTGATAGGGGTGGGGTTCTCACAAACCAAGGCTACTACCTCTTGGCACCCTCTGTAAGAACCCCCGAGGACATCTGCGCAGAAAGGAAACTGGCTGACTAAACCAAAAACAACGCAGTGTCCCCAAGACACTTTCGGAGTAGGTCAGGAAAAACCCGCAAAAGCAAACCTTCCCTAAACCGACAGTGCCAAAACCTCGTAGCAAGGGGCCACTGGTATAGCAGCCCCTGCTTTTCTCTGTGTTAGGCGGCGGAACTTGCGGTTACAGGTTCAAGCGTAATGTGCCAGCCGGTGTTTTTCGCAACCAATCCCAAGATACCATTTCGTTCTTCTTCGTCTTCAATGGCTAGGACTGCCTGAACAGCATCTATCATCTTGTCCATCGCAATTACACTGGGGTGACCCTTATGAGCGAGACAGGGGCAGACCTGTTTGGGTTCTATGAACCTCATTCATAAAAACATCGTAAAAATAAATACTTGATCCTTATGATACACAGACAACCCAGAGGCTTGTTCTCTGTTTTTTACTGACTTTGTAGTGCCCCAAAGGTTCATCATTTTTCATCAGTAATACTAACAAACAAAGATAACAGGAATTGACTATGCCTTACCAAAGACGAGTTCGTGGGGACCGGATCCTTGAAGTCTGCGACTATCATACCGGAGAAGTGATTTTTCCGTTCATCCCGCAAAGCGAACTGACCAAATACATCCAAGACTTTACTGACAACGATGTCAGCAACATACCGAAGGTGCTGGCCGACAGGCGTAAAAGCGTCCGTGGTTTGACCTTCAAACTGCTGGGAACAATGGTTCCTGAATACGCGTAACAGACCCTCTCTCTCTGCCACAGAGTAAGCACGAGAGAAGCACTTACACCCATCACATAGCACCACTCCCCTGGATAGCCCTACCGCTGTCTCTGGTGGCTCTCTGGTGCTGTCTGAATGGGTGGCCTGATCTGACTGGTCCGGTTTGATTGTTAGTGCATGATCGGCCTTTGGTCCATCTGGACGATGGCCTCGGGGGCTGGTGGGCGGTAGCCCAATGCACTGTGGGGTCTCTTCGTGTTGTAGTGCTTTCTC
>JAEPNQ010000072.1 GCA_017643305.1 Marinibacterium sp.
CGTCCTGCGCCTAGGCCCCGGCCTCGTACTCCTTGATCATCCCAATGATCTGTTCGTCTGAAAATCTGCACTTCATAGTCCATCCTTTGTTTGGACGGATCACTAACACCCTCGTGGCCCTATTTCAGGGGGCAACGTCAGTAAGCATGGTCAACCGGAGGTAATCATCACGGACAAGCTACGATCATACAGCGCCGCTTTGTAAGCGATCGGAACTGAGAGCCGGCAGGAAACCGGTCGTTGGATCAATAATCGAGCCGAGAACGCCCACTTGCCATTCCGACGACGAGAGCATGCTATGCTGCGTTTCCGGCGCATGCAAAGCTTACAAAAGTTCGCATCCGTCCATTCTTCTGTATTAAACCATTTCAACTAGGAACGTAATTTCTCAACTCGATCACTTTTCAAACTGAACCGAACCGCCGCTCTTAACGAATGGCGCCAACTCTTTTCCGCGTAGGTTCACGCCTTTGCCCGCAAACAGAGACATGTTCGAATTTGTCTGACAGCACCCAAATAAAAACTGCGCGCCAAGACCTGAAAATCCCATGACCAGGTTGCCGTTGCCTTGGTCATTTACGAGAGTATGCACGAACTTTCAGTTTCCGCAGTTTGTGTAGCCGCCGCTCATACAGCCTCTGACCATAGCTTTTGCTTTTTTAATTGCCTCCTGAGACATTTTTCGGCTTATCGAGGTTCTCAAAAAACCGCCGGTGCGCCAACCGTTTTCAAAGGCGATGCCAAACCACATATAGGCGAGAACATTATTTTGAGCCACGCCATGACCATCGGCGTACATGATTCCCAGAGATCCCTGAGCGTACGCATTCCCCTGCGCGGCAGCCTTGCGATACCAATGAACCGCTTCCTTTTCGTCTTCTGGAATACCTTCACCATGTTTGTACATGTAAGCTAAACCAGTCTGAGCTTCGGCATGCCCCTGTTCAGCCGCCTTGCGATACCAAATCGCGGCTTCTCTGAAGCTTTGGACAGCGCCCAAGCCCTCGTAATGCCGTTCCCCAAGATTGTATTGAGCATCTGCATTCCCCTGCTCAGCTGCTTTTCGATACCAACTTGAAGCCTTTTCGTAATCTTGAGGAACTCCCTGTCCGTGCCTGTACATATCGCCTATGTGGAGTTGAGCCGCAGCCTTGCCTTGCTCTGCTAAGGCTCTCCACTCCTGATGCGCCGTAACATAGTCGCCAGTCTTGTAGGCAACTAAACCTTTCTGAAAATCCTGAGCATAAGCGCTCCCAGACACGCAGCAAACGATCGCAACTGAAGAAAGAAGTATTCTCATTGTGTTGAGCAGCCCGATCTGATTGGTGCAAGTTAATTGTTATTGTATGATTGGGCTGGTTTCCATTGCGATGATGGTTTCCGGAGCCGGCGGGCAGTAGCCCAGAGCACACTGTGGTCGCTATCGGGGTCGGCGACATCGACGGCAATTGCCATGGCATTGTCAGCACCCAGCTCGGCCACGACATCCTTGGCACCCTCATGGTTGCGGTCCGCAACGGCCAGCTTGGCGTCGAGTTCGCCCTGCTGTCGCACCACGACCCGGCCAATACCGCTGGTACCACCCGAGACCAATGCCACACGGCCGGAGAAATCCATTTGATCTGACAAGGGATCGTTCATCTTGGCACCTCTCCGGTTCTAGACCAGTCGACCCCGCGCCGCGACAGGGATAACTTGTGCAATCTCACCGCTACGTACTGCCACCAGCTGATCCACCATGTTGACGGCAACGCAGACATGATTGGGGATCACACGGACGATCTCACCCACACCGGGTTTGTCATTGCAATTCGTCAGGTCGAGGAAGCCGTGTTCCTCTGCAAATTTGTGGATGCGTGCATTCGGGTGCTCGACGATGTGTCCAAAGCCTTCCAACCCACCGGTGTCGGATGTCAGCGTCTTTGAACCCGCATCCAGAATACCGCGATTCTCTCCTCCGCGGCTTACCACGCTGGTAAAGATCTGGAATGCGCAGTCCTCAAGAGACGCAAAGCCATTTTCGACCATCATCATGTCATTGAAAATGCAGGTGCCGGCGCGATGTTCGGTTGCACCCTTCAGCTCGCCTAAATGCTCAAAGTTCGGGGTCCCGCCGGTGGATACAATCGCAGCGGACAGGCCAAGACTTGCAAGCCCTGCAACCATCTCGTCATGGAAATCCTGTGTGCGCGGCCACCCGTCCAGCGACGGATAGTAGAGCAGACCAGCAAAGTTCAGCCATGGGTCATCCTTGATGGCACGGGCGAGCGTAAGCGCGTCGGCAGGGGTTTCGACGCCTGCCCGCAATTGCCCGGTTTCACATTCGATCATAACGTCCAGCACAAGGCCAGCATCCTCTGCCGCGCGGGCATAGGCGGCCAGTGAAACCGGATTATCGGCGCAAACCTTCAAGGGCAGACGGTTTTGCAAGGCAGCCAGTTGACCGGAACGTGCGGCACCCAAAAGGTTGGTCGCGATCACAATATCGGAAATACCTGCATCAGCCATGACCTCGGCCTCGCCGAGTTTCTGACAGGTGATTCCCACGGCGCCTGCATCAATCTGCATATGCGCGAGCAGAGGAGATTTATGTGTCTTGATATGCGGACGATTTGCCAGACCGGCGGCGTCACACAGGTTTTGCGCGCGTTCGATATTGCGGTCGACTACGTCCAGATCGATCACCGGGCAAGGTGTACCAAAGGTCTCGATGATTGAGTTTTTGAGTGCTGCCATTCGATCAACCAAGCTTTGGCACCTCCCTGATATGATTTTCAGTGGCACGCGCCACCGCATCCGGATCCAACTCGATGCCAAGGCCCGGGCCACCCAAAAACACCGTATCACATGCCCCATCGCCTATACAGCCACCTGCATTCACACGGGAATTGGCGCGTGGAACAGGCGATAGCACTCATGGAGCGGAATTTCTCCAACCCTTACAGTGTCTCGGAAATCGCTACGCGGCTGAACACGTCTGAACGATAGCAATGCTCCCGGGAACGGTTTATATGTGGGTGCCTCAGAAAAGAACAGCCAATGGGGTCTTGATCAGCCGTCTTCCTGCGGTCGGCATCTGACGGTCTTTGCTGTCCAGCAATGTGTCGAATCTGTATTCATTCAGAGGCACATGCCACAGCTTCCACTCAGCGCCACGGAATTTGCCCTGCCAGTGCATCTTGACCACATCGTCACTCTTCCAGGCGCTCAGGGTGCCATCCACGGCGTTAAGCAGCGATGACCCGCCCTTGGACGTCAGAGCGTGTTTGCCAGCACCCTTGGTCGGGTACGAAGGTACAACCACCGTAGGCCGCCCCGGTAGCTCTGTGAGGGGCCTCAGAACGTCAGTGGCGAATGCCTGCTGCTGTGCATTTTCGTTCTCGTTGTCGCCATCGAAGTAGGCCGCCAGCGTGTCCACGCAGACCAGCGTCAGGGGGTTTTCGCGGAAGTGCTCACGAAGGATTGGCAGAGAGCCTTTCAGGTCGTGGACACCCTCCATGAACGTCACCGGCAGATCATCTGGATCAACACCGTTGTGCTCCCACAGCGCAATCCAACGCTCCCGTATGTCGTCATGGTTCTCACCGGCCAGGGACAGCGCAGAGCCGGTCTTGCACTCGTTGCTGCCCATCCAGCCCCGCTTTGCGACGGCATAGGCCATAGCCAGCGTCACCGCGCTCTTGCCGTGGCCTGTGGGCGCTGTCAGGGTGTAGCCAACCGCAGCGCAGTGACTCGTCAACAAGGTAGTCAGCGGGCTGTCTGGCCGCCATAAAATTTCTGTAAGATATAAATTATAAACTGATTTATGCGATCAGCGCGTTCTTTGGATACAAATTCGGATACACGTTGCGCGACCCATGCGGCAGCTGCCCCCAGCGGATCAATCTGCCTCTAGTCTTTCCAGCACGCGCTGGCGGAATAAGTCCTCGATACATTCACCGTATGCACCATAGAAGTGGTGCTTTAGATCTGCGGCAGTAAGACTGCCGTGGCAAATACCAGCGCTAGGTGCGATCACATACCCATCGTGTTTTGCCACCACACGCATCTGGAAAATGTCTCGGATGCCCTGCGGGGGCCCGAGATTCAGGTTCAACGAAACATCCAATCCCGCTCGCCAAGCTTCACCTCAGCATCAGGAAAATAAATCCGCATCGGTTACAAGACCGCTTACATCGCACTGGGCTTACCTTGGAAAACGGCTACTGTGAAAGCTTCAATGCCCGGCTCCGTGATGATCTGCTTGACGGCGAAGTTTTCTACAGCCTGCGTGAAGCTCAGATCCTGATCGAAAAATGTAGGAAACACTACAACACCAAGAGACCACACAGTGCATTGGGCTACCGCCCACCGGCTCCAGAAACCATCATAGCAATCGAAACCAGCCCAATCATGCATTAACAATTAACTTGGACCAATCAGGTGGGGCTAATCATCACCCCACGTCATTAGAGTAGCTAAGTGTAATGCGTCTACGCGAGGGATGGGATCGCTCGGTTCCGAACCAAGGGCGAGACTGAGTAATGTCGCCTCGGCCTGATCAGCCCCATCGGAGTGATCCGGTTTAATTGTTTTTGCATTGTAGGCCTCCGGTCTATCGGAACGATGCTTTATGGCGCGGGTGGGCGGCAGCCCAAAACGCTGTCCTGAACCGGCTTTACGCCCCTTGTGTGGGGGAAGGGTCCAAGTTCAAAGCTGCACATATGCCTGCTTTTTGCTCAGTTGATTTCGGATCAGTGACGGAGGCGGTGCTGGCGTTAAAGCAAACGCCGCCATAAGTTGACCCCTCAGAATTCCACCCATCATACAGAAATGCGTTTGTGGGCAAGTGTCATTTTTGAGAGCGCTTCTGGGTCGGGTTCGTAACCCAATCCTGGCGTGTCGGGCGCTGTGATCGTCGACGGTTCTGACAGCTCGATTTCGGGGCGCGAAAGGTCGCTTGCAAAGAAGCGTGTTGTCGGAAACACATCAGAGGGATATTTAACATTCGGCAGCGTTGCCAGAGCGAGCGAAGCGCCTTGACCTAGTGCGCTTTCAAGCATGCCGCCAATCCAGCAGGGAATGCCGTTTTTCTGCAGCAGGTTGTGAATCTGAAGTGAAGGCGTGATACCGCCCACACGCCCGACCTTTAAATTAACCCATCCGCATGCATTCATTTCAATTGCTTTGCGCGCGCGCTCCAAAGAGGTGATGCTTTCATCAAGACAAAGGGGAGTTTTCAACTCCTTTTGTAACGTGCTGTGATCGATGAGATCATCAAAGGCTAACGGTTGTTCGATCATGGTGAGGTCATATTCGTCGAGCTCTTTGAAAATCGGTAGTTCATCAAGAGTGAAGCAACCGTTGCAGTCAATGTGAATAGTCGCGTCGGGGTATACGTCGCGGATGCGCCGTACTAGTTTGGGCTTGCTAGTGCGGCCGTATTTGAGCTTGATCCTTTGGAACCCTGCTTCAAGTACTTCGCCGACCTCCTGCAGTGTGCTGTCAATCGAAGCGCTGATCGTAAGATCAGCACCGACCAAAACCCTTGGCGAATAGCCGCCGATCAGTTGCCATAAGGGTTTTGACAGTGATTTGGCATAAGCATCCCACCAGGCTATGTCCAGAACACTCTTGGCAAAATTATTTCCCTTCACCCCCGACATAAATTCCTGCACCACCGCGCTTGTTGGGAGGTTTTGGCCAATCAAAGAGGGGCCAATAACATCAACAAGTAATTTATATGCCCCAGAGGTGAATTCTGGCGAGTACTGCGCCGCTTTCGAAGGGGCGGTTTCAGCCCATCCAAACCCAGTGTCCGTTTCCATGCGCACAATGACGCTTTCCGTCGAACTGGAGCTACCAAAAGAGGTCACCCATGGAACATGATAAGGCATTCTTACATGATAAAAATCTAGGGCTTTGAGTCTCATTGGGGTCTCCGGGGTTGCGGCTTAGTTCTCATTGTGTGGTATAACGTCGGTGGTGCCAACGGAAGTGAACTGGGAGGCCAAAACAGGGAGTATGATTGGGCTGGTTTCCACTGCGATGATGGTTTCCGGGGCTGGTGGGCGGTAGCCCAAAGCACTATGCGGCCGCTGGGTGTTGTAGTGTTTGTTTCTTCCATTGTTCGATTAGGATTTGCGCTTCTCTCAATGAGTAGAAGATTTCCCTGTCCAGCAGTTCGTCGCGGAACCGGGCATTGAAGCTCTCGACGGAGCCGTTCTCCCACGCACTGACCGGCGCAAAAAATACGCCTTGCAGGTATCGATGCCCCCGAACTCAACAAACCTTACGGAAGACAAGCAAAGTGGAAGATGGTAGAGATATGTAAAGGGCAAAACATTACCGCGTATCTCACCGGTGAAACTTCATATGATAGAGTTCTTGCGAAATGTTTTTGGGATGATGGACAAGATATTGCCGAAGAAATCGTAAAGGCAGGTTTGGCATTGGATATTCCACATTTTCCAAATGCCGATGACACACGCGTTGAGCCGCCCGGAATAGACGAAATCTTCGTTGGCGTCCAAAGAACCAATGAAAACCTTAACGCCCAGCGCACCGCATTGTCCGTCCTCAGGGATTTTGGGACTCATGGCGACCTAAGCCAAGAGAATGTCAGGCTGTACAGCGTTTTGGGCTACCGCCCGCCGGCGCCGGAAACCATCATCCCGATAGACCGGAGGCCTGTCATGCACTAACAACCAAACCGGACTAGTAAGATCAGGCTGCTCGATACTCAAGTGGGGCAAATCAGCGTCAGTGTCGCAATGAAGACAGAAACCGGACCGCACCTGCGCAAATGGAGAGAGCATGTCTATAGCTCCACCTGATCGACAGCTGCATGCGGCGGCCTTCATGATTTGTGCAATGGCGGTCATTGGCGTGATTGACAACTTCATTGCGCCGTTGTCGCGCCATATTGGGCTCTGGCAGTTCCATCTGATGCGGGCCGCGATCGCGTGGCCGCTTGTGGCGGTTCTTCCGCTACTTGGACTTGGTGGGTTGATGCCCGTGCGTTTTTGGGCGGTGGCGCTGCGCAGCTTACTGGTGGGTATCTCGATGTTGTTCTACTTCTCGGCGTTGGCGATGATGCCGATTGCCCAAGCACTGGCTGGGCTTTTTACCTCACCGATCTTTATCCTTCTGATCTCTGCAGGCGTGATGGGGCAGCGAGTGAGCATCTGGCGGATCAGCGCGGTTGCCTTTGGGTTCATCGGGATCATTCTTGTGCTGCAGCCGAATCCTTCTGATTTCGATATGACCGCTTTAATCCCCGTTTGCGCCGGATTCTTTTATGCGTTGGGCGCAATCGCCACACGCAGACTATGCGTCGGTGAAAGTACTGTGGCCCTGCTTGCGGGGATGTGGGTCACTTTGGGTTTTCTGGGTGCAGTGGGCACCCTGACATTGATGATCTTCCCAATGTGGCAGCCAGGCGACGAGGTACGGTTCTTCACCCGGCCATGGGTCTGGCCGATGTCGGATGCTTTGCCGCTAATCCTACTGCAGGCCATCGGTTCAGTTTGTGGGGTGTTCATGATCATCAAGGCCTATCAGCTAGGTGAGCCATCTTATGTCTCGGTCTTCGAGTATTCAGTGATGATCTTTGGTCCACTCTTTGCATGGCTCGCTTTCGCCCAGCCGATCGGTGGCTGGCAAGTGCTTGGCATCATTTTTATTGCTTCAGCAGGCATTATCATCGCCCTACGGTCGCGTTAAGTTTTGAAATAAACACAACGAACCTGAGTATCGGCCCACTTCTCGGCCACCTCACCGGGCTTATCACGTTTGATACCCATTTCTGGTTCTCCTTCTACTCAACACTAGGGTGGACCAATTCAATCAGGGAGCCTCAATAGCCCAAGGAACTGTGCGGCCCATAAAACAGTTTAAATTGATCTTAACTTTCATTTCATGTGCCGCACTTCATCAGCACTACGCCCGATCAATTTCGTATATAAATCAGGATCGGTATCACTTTCTGTACCAAATATAAGAACTTTAGAATTGGTGTCCAAAGTCAATTCGTTGCGCGATTGTTCATGATCAGCAGCAGCCATCAAAGCCGCTAAGCCTGCCACGGCCGACTCCCCTGCAACGATTGGTAAATCATCTCCAGACGGATTAGCCAAAACCTGCATCATCATTACAGCGTCATCATCCGTAACTGACATAACTGCATCAGCAGTTTGGCGCAGGATATCCCAAGCGATCACGCTAATCTCGCCACAGGCCAGGCCCGCCATCAACGTGTCTAAATCTCCATGCACTGGAGTTGGAGTTCCCCGTCTTATGGATTCAAGCCAGCAAGCAGACTGGTCAGGATCCGCCAACACAATCACTGGCCGATCATTTCCGTATCTGCGTTTAGTGTAAGCAGCAACTGATGCGGCCATGCCACCAACACCAGTTTGGAGAAAAATATGTGTGGGCGCGGTTTCCATTTGGTCACAAGCTTCGGCAGCCATTAGTTCATAACCCTGCATCACATCCTTTGGTATGTCAGTGTAGCCCGGATACGACGTGTCAGAGACGACGAACCACCCCTCTCGTATAGCGGCCTCTTGCGCCTCACGCACGCTGTCATCATAATTTCCGCTAGTGCGGATTACAGTAGCCCCGTAGGCCTCGATAGCATGTTTACGCCCCTCACTCACTGTCGAGTGGATTAAAATCACACACTTACAGCCAAATGTTCGTGCACCCCACGCAACAGACCGGCCATGGTTGCCATCTGTCGCGCAACACACTGTCACCTGGGATATCAAATCACTGTATGTCCCGTCCAAGAGCGCACTAATTTTGGGCATTTGAATATCCAAGACCCTTGAAATTTCACGACGCAACAACTGTGAAACGGCATAGGCACCACCTAACGCCTTGAAACTCCCCAGACCAAAGCGATGACCCTCATTCTTATAATGAATGCTTTCAACATGCGCTTTGGCCGCAAGAGATTTTAGAGGTATTAGAGGGGTCGGCGCATATTCTGGCCAGGCAGAAATAGTGGACTTGGCAATAGAAAACGCTTCATCGTTCAAAACTGCAGTTTGTTCTGGCCCATATGCGGCCTCCCTGCTCGCCATAGAATTGAGCAAGAGTTCGTTTTCTTTTTTTAGGCCAAGAGTGTTGGTGAAGCGCACTTTTAAAGCTCCTATCGAGTTGGGTAGCCTAAAGCCTGTCCGTCGTCAGAAATTTTTGGAGAGCTGAAGCGTTTTAGTGGTGGAGGCTCTGGTTCGATTTTCGTGCGAGTTTAGGCGGCTGCGGCTTAGTACTGCAACATGCGTTTTCTGATTGTCTGCTTCTTGATCTCCTCTCTCATCTTCAGGATCTTCGCGCCTCGTCCTTGATAGATGTCGGCGGGGGCGGGTTGGCCAGGCTCTCGTGAAGGGTTGATGATTGTAGTGCTCGACGAAGGCATCGATGCGCTTCCTGAGATCATCGGGCAGGTAGTAGTTTTCCAGCAAGACGCAGTTCTTGAGGGTTTGGTGCCAGCTCTCAATCTTGCCTTGGATCTGCGGTCATTACATCTCGCCTCCGATAATTGAGCCAATAGTAACGCCGAGGTCAAGGACCACCAAATCGCTTTCCGAAATGGCGCTGGCTGCCGCAGCATGCGAGGTGAAGACACCCGTCCAAGTCTGGTCCAGAAGATCCAGATCAAACAGGGTAATACAGATCAGAGCGGCTTCGATCCGGCCATCGTCCAGTTCATGGAGCGCGACTTCTAGGGCATCGCGATCCACACGGCGCATCAGATCGGCAGAGCGAGCAACTGGCAGACCCAGACCACGCAGCTTTCTCAAGGCAATTGCCAGCGTTAGGTCAGTGACGCCGTACCTGTTCTCAACTCCATAGCGCTTCGGGACAAACGGCATTTCATTTCTGGACGCCCCATTTATAAATTTCCCGATAGTTGGAAAGCCAGCTTCCCACGAAATCTGCTGTGTGGTCCAGTTCATATTTTCATCCCAAAAATGTTCTTAAAATATTGATATACCGCCATATATTTTAATGCGTGCAAATAAGCCCGCTATTTTTGCGCGCCGGGTATGAATGCATTTTGGGCTGTCGTTGCGAGACAAAAATGGCGCGAACCACCCATTTCCACGGTCTTTGCGAAGGACCCGTTGGGGAGTGTAACCAGGCATTACGCGAAGCTCGTGTAGAGCCACGGAGAGACACCGGCGGCGGCGTGGCAGTGCGAGGTGGCGAGAAAGCCTTGGTAGGTTGGGCCACAACTGAGTGGGCTTCTCTGCCCCCGCGATAGTGGTCGACGGATCCCATACCAGTCATTCGCCGCAGCTTTCAGTAAGGACCGAGATGCGTACACTGCGGTCATCTGAGGGTTTTGTAAGATGACCGCAAACTAGCAAGCGTATGCTAAACACCCATCGGCTTATGGGTTGACTGAAACTTGAAGATTCAGGGCGTGAATTATTGGATATCATTCTGCATACGAAAGCCACCGTTCTTTCTGTAGTGCTTGGTCAAGGTGAGCCCAAGGGTTCTGGTGATAGGGTATTTAGTTGCAGATCAGCGAGACCCTTCGCGTCCAGTGAGGACCCAATCGACGCTCTCGGTTAATCGAGCGGTCTTTCCTCGTGATTGGAATTGGGATAAACATCTGGCAGATATTAGTGTCATAAGCCGTGATAGGCATTGCACAACTTTTCATGTCCTTCACGGCTCAGGCGCGTATGCTGCTGTACAAGACGAGTGATCGGAAACGACGTCTAAGGAAAGTTCGACCATGCCCAACCCAAAACAGATGATCGTCGCCGCGCAGCCCGAAGCGTCCGAGGCTGGCGCTCGCGTGCTGATGCTAGGCGGCAATGCTGTCGATGCAGCGACGGCGGCGGCGCTGGTGGCTGGCGTCGTTGATCCGCAGATGTGCGGCATAGCCGGGTTCGGCTCATGCCAGATCTACGATCCAAAATCCGGCCGCCATGAAGTGATCGACTTTCATGGAAAGACGCCTTTGTCCGCGACACCCGATATGTGGGAAGACCGACTGGAAGGTGAAACGCGCGACGGCTTCGGTTTTGTCCTGAAAGATAACGTCAATGACCTCGGCTATGGGGCTGTGACGACGCCGGGCTCGCTTCTGGCCTATTTCGAGGCGGCGCGCGATTATGGAACCTGGGACTGGGCCGATATCGTCGCCCCGGCCGTGAAACAGGCGGAGACCGGCTTTCTTGTGCGGCCCCATGTCTATCATTGGTGGACGCATGGCGCCGCTTTGGGGCGGGTTCCAATTGAAGCGCGACTGGGTTTCTCGCAAACTGGGCGAGATATCTACTTCCGTCCCGACGGCAGGGTGAAGATGATAGGCGAGCGCGTGGAAAACCCTGATCTTACGCGCACGCTCTCGCTGATCGCGCGCGACGGGGCAGATGTTTTCTACAGGGGCGAGATCGCGGATCGGATCGACGCCGACTTCGCTGCTAATGGTGGTCTGATGCGAAAAGCTGACCTTGAGGCCTACGAAACCGTCCGCACCCAACCGCTACGAGGGTCTTATCGCGGATTTGACCTGACGACGAACCATCCGCCGGGCGGCGGGATCATGCTAGTCGAGATGTTGAACATCCTAGAGAATTTTGATCTCGCCGGGATGGGGCATAATTCGACCGACTATATCCGCATTGTAAGTGAGGCGATGAAGGCGGCGACCGCCGACAAGGACAAACATGTGGGCGACCCGGCCTTTGTGGATATCCCTGAGCGGCTGACCCAAAAGGCCTATGCGGCCGAGATTGCGGCGCGCATCAAGGGCGGCGAAAAGATGCAGGTGACGCGGCTAACAACGCCTGAGCCGAAAGATACAACCCATGTCGCCGTAGTCGACAAGAACGGTATGTGCGTGACGATAACCCATTCGCTGGGCATGCCATCGGGCGTCATCACCGACGGTCTCGGTTTTATGTACAACGGCTGCATGGCCGTCTTCGACCCGCGTCCGGGGCGGGCAGGATCCATCGCGCCTGGCAAGGGCCGCTTTTCATCCATCTGCCCGACCATCGCTTTCGCGGACGGTTCGCCGCGCATCGTGCTGGGCGCACCAGGCGGAACGCAAATCGCGATGGGCGTCCTGCAGGTTCTTCTGAACGTGATGGACTTCAACATGTCTATGGTGGAAGCGGTGTCATCCCCTCGCTTTTCGGCAACCTCGAACGCCATCGACATCATGAACCGCATCCCCGGATATGTCGTCGAGCCGCTTGAGGCCGATGGCTATGAAGTGATCCGCTCCGCCATGGGGTTCGGCATCGCGGCGGTGCATGGGATCAGAATCGACAATGGCCGCCTTACAGGCTGGGCTGATCCCGGCCATGACGGTGTGGCGCTGGGAGTCTGAGGTGTCGATCAAAAAGGGTTAGCGACACGCGGCCAGTAGCTGTCGGTGAATTTCGCATACGGGATGTTCGCGTAGTCGCGAGGGATAGCCCCCGGCGCCGACACGTAGAGGACTTTCGAGGCGATTGGTGCGAAACCGGCGTAGAAATGCTGGATCGATTTCACAACGATCCCATCATAGCTTGCTGGCGCAATCCCGAGCTGCTCCATCCCATCTGGATGAAACACCTGCGTGCGCTTGGTCGTGAGGATGAGATCGATCCCAGCCTCCGAAGTCAGCCAAACAGCCGTTCCCATCGTCATACGCGCGTCGCCAAAGGTCTGCTCGGCGTCCTCCAGAATACGCTTCACGGAGACCGTCAGATCCACCGGGTCGCCCGACGCGGGCCCGCACTTGCCGCCGATGCGAAGATCAAGCGCGCCGCCTTCGCCAGCTTCTTCGCAGAACCGTACGGCGACTGGGTCCCAAAAATACCCGATGAGAAGATTCTGATCGCCGCGTTCCAACGCGCGTTTCAGGATGAAGGTGCTGTCTGACGGTGCGCCGCCGCCGGCGTTGTCGGAGACGTCCGCTAAGACAACTGGGCCCGGCCCCGCCGCAGCAGCGTCGAGACCTTCGTCCATCGAAATTGTCTCACCTTGCGTTTCTTCCTTCATGTCCCAAAGACGCTGGCCGAATCTTTTAGCGGTATTGGCGGCCAGATCGGGATCGCCGTTGGTCACGACAAGCATTTTCGCCGAGGTATGCGTCACATCCTGCCAGGGAAAACCATGCGCGAAGGAGACGGAGAGGACGCCGCCTTCGCCCTCAGCCGCTTGCATGTCAGCGACGAATTCCTTCATCGGCGAGATCGGTGTGCGCCACATGTTGATCATGTGGGTGTCATGCACCGCCATCACCGGCTTTACCAAGCCGTCATGCGCCGCAGCGCAAATCTCGAACAGCTCCGCCGCACGCACTCCGACATCGATATGCGGATATTCCTTGAACGTAATTAGCGCATCCGCCGCGTCGACCATTTTGGGCGTGATCGAGCAATGAAGGTCTAGCTCGCCGCCGATCACAACGTCTGGTCCAACAATCGCGCGGACATTCGCCAGAAGATCGCCCTCACAATCATCATAGCCGTCCGCCGTCATGGCGCCATGCATCGAGAGAAGGACAATATCGACCGGCAGTGCTGCCTTGAGGTCGGCAAGAAGCTCATCGCGCAAGCCCTCGTAGACGGATTTGACCGTTAGACCGGCGGGCTGGGCGAAGGCTGCAATGCTTTCGACAACCTGGCCCTGATGTTCCTCCGTCGCCTTCTTCCAGACATGCATGGGCAGCGAGAAGGTGGTCGCCGTCCGCGCTGTCGCGTCGCCGCGATAAAGCATCGTCTCTTCGAAATTCGTCCAGCCAGTCGGCATGGCCGAGAATGAGTTCGTCTCTGTCCCAAGGCAGGCGATGAAAACCTTCACTGGCAGCTCCTGTCAGCTAGATGGCACTCCGCCATATGATCGCCATCCTGGATTGGTTCGGGCGCAATGGTTTTGCATTTGTCTATGCAGTCGGCGCAGCGTGGGTGGAATACGCAACCGGAGGGCGGATCGATCGGGTTGGGAAAGACGGCCCCCAGATGGGTGTCGGGCACAGACAGGGTTGGGTCCGGCGTCAGCACGCTTTCGAGAAGCGCTCTCGTGTAGGGGTGGCGAGGGTCGGCGAACACGTCTTCGGAAGGGCCTTCCTCGACGATCCGGCCGAGATACATAACGGCGACGCGGTCGGCGAGATGCTCCACCACCGCGAGGTTGTGTGAGATCAGAAGATAGGTGAGCCCCAACTCCTCTTTCAGGTCCTGGAGGAGGTTCAGGATTTGCGACTGCACAGAGACGTCGAGCGCTGAGGTCGGCTCATCGCAGATCACGATTTCTGGCCGCATGATTAGCGCCCGCGCGATTGCCACCCTCTGGCGTTGTCCTCCCGACAACTGGCTCGGATAGCTGCCTGCGGCGCGGCGGGGTAGGCCGACGAGGTCGAGGATCTCCGCCACTTTGGCGTTCCACTCCGAGGGATCGCCGACATTGTGGATGCGGAGGGGTTGCGAAACAATAGAGCGGATCGTCTTCGTCGGGTTTAGCGAGGAATACGGATCCTGAAAGATAGGCTGAATGCGTCTCGCGACGTCCTTGCGATTGAACCCCGAGGCGCTTTCACCGGAATACAGGACGTCACCCTTCGTCGGCGCCTGCAGGCCGAGCAGGATCGAGGCAAGGGTCGATTTCCCGCACCCCGATTCGCCGACAAGGCCGACGACCTGGCCTTTTGGCACTTTCAATGAGACGCCCTTGACAGCGGCGAGCGGCTTTTTGCCCTTCATGAATCCTTGAGAGACCTGGAAAACGCAGGTGACGTCCTTGGTTTCCAATGCTGAATCGACGAGGTTCTTGTCTTTCACGCCACCGCCTCCGCAACCCGTTCTGGTTCAGGCCGGATGCAGGCGTTCGCGTGCCCATCGGGCCCCGTGACGAGACTGTCATCCGCTGTCGCGCATACGGGCGCCGCGTGGGGGCAACGGTTACGGAACATGCAGCCGCTGAGATCGCCCACAAGGTTGGGTACGATCCCGGGAACGGCGCCGAGCCTCTCGCCCCGCTTGGTCTTGCCGGGAATCGGGATGCAGCGCAGCAGGCCTTGTGTATAGGGGTGTTGCGGGCTGTCGAACACGGCCCGAGCAGGGCCTTCCTCAACGGTGCGCCCCGCATACATCACCTGCACCTTGTCCGCGATGCGGGCGACGACGCCAAGGTCATGGGTGATGAGGATCAGACCCATGTCGAATTCGTTCTGCAGTTCCGCCAACAGGTGCAGGATCTGCGCCTGAATGGTGACGTCGAGCGCCGTTGTCGGTTCATCTGCAATTATAAGTTCCGGCTCGCACATCAGGGCCATGGCGATCATCACGCGCTGGCGGAGGCCGCCAGACAGCTGATGCGGATACTGCCCGAGCCTGCTGGCGGCGGAGGAGATGCCGACCTTTTCCAGCAAGTAGATCGCACGGTCACGGGCGGCGGCCTTGTCGCGGGTCACGTGGCGGCGAAACACCTCCATCAACTGGTCGCCAATGGTGTAGGCAGGGTTAAGCGACGTCATCGGCTCCTGAAAGATCATAGACATAGCGCCGCCGCGAAGATGTGCCATCTTGCGCTCCGGCAGATCGCCTATCTCTTCGCCGCGGAATAGCAGCTTGTCGGCGCGCCGGATCGCGGCTTTCGGCAATAGGCCCATGAGCGCGAGCGAGGTCAGCGACTTGCCGCAGCCACTTTCGCCAACGATGCACAGCGTCTCGCCCTTTTCGACCGAAAAGCTTATGCTGCGGACAGGATGAAGCATACCGGCGGCGACCGGGATATCGACGGTCAGGTTTTCAACCTCAAGAATGCTCATCGACCCTTCTCCAATGTCACGTCACGCAGACCATCGCCAAAGAGGTTGATGGCGAGCACCAGTAGGAAGAGGCAGGCACCGGGCAAAGCCAGAAGCCAGGGCGAGAAGAACATATATTCCCGAGCCTCATTCAGCATCAGGCCCCAGGAAGGCGTTGGGGCTTGCACGCCGAAGCCGAGGAAAGACAGCGCCGCTTCCAAGAGGATCGCGTTTGCCATCTCGACGGTCGCAACAACGGTGAGCGAGCCGATCACGTTCGGAAAGATCTCTCGTACGATGATGTATGGCGTCGAACAGCCCATCGCCCGGGCCGCTTTCACATAGTCGAGGTCTCGGGCCTGCATGGTAATGGATCGCATCACCACCGCGAAACGATCCCACAAGAAAAGCCCCAGCACGAGGATCACGACCATTAGCGATGCGCCGAAGGCGACGACCGCAGCCATCGCCACCAGAAAGACCGGCATGGCAAGACGGGTGTTGATGATGAAGTTCACGACCATGTCGACCCGGCCGCCAAAGTACCCCGCGGCGACGCCGAGCACGGTGCCGATCGTGCCTGAGATCAGCATGGTCGAAAACCCGATTAGAAGCGAAATCTGCGCGCCATAGACCAGCCGCGACAGGTAATCCCGCCCGACCTTGTCGGTGCCCAAGGGATGCTCTTCATCCGTTTTCACCTCATGCCAGAACGGGTTCATAAGGCGGCTGGCGAGGTCGGTCTCATAAGGATTATGCGGCGCGATCAGCGGCGCCAAAAGCGCCATGGCGAAAATTGCCATGATAATGATCAGGCCTGCGAGGAAGGAGTAGTTGCCAAAGATCCGTTTGCGGAGTTTGGAGAACGGTGACGGCTCCAACGTCTCCTGCGCGATTTCGTCGAACGACTTGCCGGGGGTAGAAATCATGGTCATCAACGCACCGAAATTCTTGGGTCAAGCCAGGCGTTCACCAGATCCGCCGCAAGCGTGAGGACCACGTAAAGAGACGCGAAAATCAGAACGATCGCCTGCACGACTGGCAGGTCAGAGCGCAAAAGCGCATCATAAGACAGCCAGCCGATGCCTTTGAGGTTGAATATTGTCTCGATCACGATCGAACCGCCCAGCATGAAGCCGAACCAGACCGCAGCAAGCGCCACAACGGGAATGATCGCATTCCGAAGTGCGTGCTTAAAGAGAACGACGGTGGGGGACAACCCCTTCGCCCGTGCCGTGCGTATATAGTCGGAACCGAGCACTTCGATCATCCCCGCGCGCGTCAGGCGCATCAGCGCCGGCGTCGCATAATATCCGAGCGCAATCGTTGGCATCACGAAGTGCGCCCAACTGTCATTTCCGGAAATCGGCAACCATCGCCACCAGACGCCGAGCACAATGATCATCATTAGCGCGAACCAGAAGGTTGGCAGGGCCTGCCCGAAAACCGCGACCAGCAGCGCGAAGCGGTCGACCAGCGAATTAGGCCGCATCGCCGCAACGACGCCGAGCGGGATCGAGATGATCAGGGCAAAAAGAATGGCAAGAACGCCGAGCGACATTGTCGTGCCGATTCGGCCCGCGATCATAGTCGAGACGCGTTCGCCGTAATGATAGCTCTCGCCGAAATCGCCAGTCATAGCCCGACCCGCCCACTCGAGATACTGGATGTAGATCGGTCGGTCGAAGCCGTAGAGTTCACGGATCGCCTGGATGTCTTCGTCGGAGGCTTGCTCGCCCGCAATTGTCAGCGCGGGGTCGGCGGACAGGTGGCTCAACGAAAACGTAAGCCCCGACACAACTATAAGTATCAGAAATGCCGCAAAGCTTCGCTTGATCGCATAGGCCAGCATGGTTCACCACCGCCTTGAATTCAAAAAGAGGCGCGGCCCGCATTGGGCCGCGCCGAAGGGCGTCAACCGTTCCAGCCGTACTGCCAGAACCGCGGAATCTCATCTTGGTAGGGGATGAATGACAGATTCTCGTTAAAGCCATAGTTCCGCACATGGTTGAACATCGGCAGCCAGTAAACTTCGCTGGTGATTTTTTCGATCGCCTTGGCGTAGGCCGCTTTGCGGATCTCTGAGTCCGGCGAAGTGTCGCCTTCCTCAAGCCATGCCGCAACCTGGTCATCCATCGCGAAATCATCCGGACCCTTTTTGAAGAAGTGCGAGGTGATAGCGGACATGTCGTTCATCGAGTACGAACCCCAGTCCATCAAGAACATTGGAGTAGTGCCTTCGTTGCGCTGCTTATCCCGGAGGGCGAAATACGGCATTTTGGTCAGAGACGCCTTGATGCCGACTTTCGAAAGATCGGCCATGATCGCCTCGGCCCAGTCCGCAGGACGGAAGGTATAGAACTCAATCTCGAAGCCATCCGGATAGCCCGCTTCGGCGAGAAGTTGTTTCGCCATTTCGGGGTTGTAGTCCCACTTGGCGGCGAAGCTTTCATCGCAACCGAACTGCGTTGGGAAGCATGGCGTGTGGATCACGCCCGCGTCGCCGCGGATCAGGTTCGTGACTAAAGACTCCCGGTCGATAGCCATCGCCATGGCCTTGCGGACGGCCAGCTTGGTCGTCGGTTCAAAGTTGCCGCGGCCAGCCGCGTCAAATCCAATATACCCAGTCCGCATTGTACCAGCCTGCAGTGCGGTGAATCCTGGGAAGCCGCCGATTTGATCAACATGGTCCGCCGTGATGTCCGCGGTGATGTCGATTCCGCCGGCGAGGAGTTCAGCGATCTGCGTCTGAACGTCGGCGATCTCACGGACGACCATCTTCGAAACCTGAGCTTCGCCCTTCGGACTGCCCCATGTGTAGTCCGGGTTCTTCTCAAGAACGTACTCTTCGGCTGTTTCGATCGCGACGACCTTCATTGGCCCAGTGCCGACCGGCGCCTTGTGCATGCCGTCAGGTCCAACTTCAGCATAGTATTCGTTCGGATAGATCGTGATCGGCCCCGAAAGGAACTCAAACGCCTGCGGGAACGGTTTCTTCATGTTCACGTTTACGGTGTATTTGTCGACCTTCTCGGCGCTTTCGATCCAGTTAACGTTCCGCTGCACCTTCACGCCGTTTGCCGGATCGGAGATCCAGTTCAGCGTGAAAACAACGTCATCCGCGTCGAACTCTTCGCCGTTGTGGAATTTGACACCCTGGCGCAGCTTGAACTGCCATGTGGTGTCGGACAGCGCTTCCCAGCTTTCAGCCAAAAGCGGTTTAAACTCGAAAGTCTTCGGCTCGCGATAGATCAACTGATCCCAGACCATACGGCTGAACCAGATACCGGTACGGTTGGTATTGAAGTAGTTGTCGACGTTTTCGATCGGGCCGGTGGATCCCCAGGCGACGATCAGAGAATCGTCATCCGGCCCGGCCATCGTCGATGTTGATGCAAGCGCAGCGAGCATACTTGCTGCTACAAATGTCTTCATCTTCATTATAAAGTCTCCCTGCATTTCTTAGAACCACGCGCCAAATATGTGACCGTGGCGATCATATGTAATCAACATCAGGCGCGCCAATCGGCGAGTGCGCAACGGTACTGCGTTTCTGCACGCACGCTCTGGATACTGGATACAGCCAAAAAGCTTGCATTCGTCTGGATGGCTGTCAATCGTTATATTACGATGCAACACCCAGCGCAGGATAACACTACGGCAACTTAATTAGGTGATCATGGCTCAGGCGAATACAGAGAGGGTGCTGGCAGACCTCTACGAACTAAGGCAGATCGGCGAATACAAGTCTGGCGTCCACCGCCCGACGCTGTCGTCTGAAGATATGGCGTCGCGGGAATGGCTGTGCGCCAAGTTACGCGACATAGGGCACGAGGCTCAGATCGACGGCATTGCCAACGTTTTTGGACGCGCACCGGGTGACGGCCGCGTCGCGCTCGCGGGTTCCCACATCGAAAGCCAGAATCACGCGGGCTGGCTCGATGGCGCTCTGGGCGTCGTTTACGCGCTGGAAGCTGCGCGTGCTGTCGCCGAATGTCCAAACCTGTCCACCGCAAGCGCTGGCGTCGATGTCATCGCCTTTGCTGACGAAGAGGGACATTTCGGCGGCTTCTTCGGCTCCTCCTCCGCTGTCGGAGAGTTGGACGAGGCGACGATTGACGCGGCGCAGGATCGGTCCGGGCGCGGCGCTTTGCGCGATCTTCTTGCTCAGGCAGGTCTTGCAGGCCGGTCTCGTCTTCAGATCGACCCCGCGCGGTATGCCGGTTTCTACGAGGCCCATATAGAGCAGGGCGCGACGCTTGAGGGAGAAGGTAATCGCATTGGTGTCGTCACCTCCATCGTCGCAATCTGGCAGTACCGGATTGTCTTCAAGGGTGAGCAGAACCATGCTGGCACGACCTCCATGACCCGCCGCCGCGATGCGGGCCGCACGATGATGGAGTTGTGGCGGAGGATCGAAGACAGCTTTCCAAGCGTCGCCGGCGAGCACAGCGTCTGGACAGTCGGACGCACGGTGCTGGAGCCGGGCGATCCGTCAATCATCCCAGGTCGGGCCGAGATGTTGTTTCAGTTGCGTGACGCCGACCCGATCGTTCTTGACGCGATGCAGGCGAAACTGCGGGAAATCGTGGCTGAGATCGACTCGGAGGGGCAATGTTCCGCCCACCTTGAAATCATTAGCCAGACGCGGCCCGCAGTGATGGACCAAACAGTGCGCGGTACACTGGTCGAGGCCGCAACGGCGATTGCCCCGGATCACTGGCGCATGATGCCGTCGGGTGCCGGGCACGACGCGCAGTTGATCCAACCGCATGTCCCGTCCGCCATGCTGTTTGTGCCATCTATTGGCGGTATCAGCCACCATTGGTCAGAGAATACCTTGGATGAAGACATAAAGCTGGGCGCGGCCATTTATGTCGATGCGATCTCACGCCTTCTGTCCCGATGAACGAAGACCTGCTAGCTGAACTTTTCGCGGTAGAACCCCAGGTCTGGGACGCGCTTGCGAAGGGTGACCAAAAAGTGGACGCCGTGTTGATGAATGAAGAGTTCCTCGGCGTTTATCAGACTGGTTTCACCACGTGGGCCTGCCATGTCGGGCAACTCGACGCCGAACCGACCGTTGCTTCCTATAAACTGGCGGACTTCACGTCGCAGCCCCTTGGCCGCGGTCACGCGCTGCTGGCCTACCGCACGACTTTCTTGCGTCCGGGTGGGCCGGCGCAGGTGATGTATGTCAGCTCGATCTAGCAGCGAAAAGGCGATGGCTGGATCAACTTCGTCAGCTAGGACATGCCGGCAGCATGGTCCGTCGATCAGATCCCAGCGGCCATGCCATCGCCAGAGGGATCTGCCCCGCCATCCAGCCTGCCGTTTTCGATCCGGATCGCATGCACCGTCGGCATCATGTAGCTGAGCGCATGAC
>JAEPNQ010000082.1 GCA_017643305.1 Marinibacterium sp.
AACAGGCGACCCAAGCCCGAAGAGATTGTCTCGAAGTTGCGGCAGGTTGAGGTACTGATGGGGCAAGGGATGCCTCGTCTGGATGCGATTAGACAGATAGGTGTTGTTGAACAGACCTATTACCGCTGGCGCAAGCAGTATGGCGGAATGGGCGTAGATCAATTGAAGGAGCTAAAGCGACTTCAGAAGGAGAATGATCGGCTGAGACGGGCCGTGTCGGACCTGACGCTGGACAAGCTAATCCTGACGGCAGCCGCAAAGGGAAACTTCTGAGCCCCGCTCGTCGCCGTGCTTGCATCGATCATGTGCGTTCCCAGTTCAACGTCTCGGAACGGCGGGCGTGCCGGGTACTGGGGCAACACCGCTCGACGCAAAGGCGTATCCCAAAGGGGCGTGCTGACGAAGACAGGCTGGTTGCCGACATGATCGAGCTGGCACGCCAATACGGTCGATATGGCTACCGTAGGGTCGCTGTGCTTCTCAGGGATGCCGGCTGGTCTGTCAGCGATGGGCGTGTCGAGCGGCTGTGGCGGCGAGAGGGGCTGAAGGTTCCACCGAAACAGGCAAAGAAAGGACGGCTGTGGCTGAACGATGGTTCATGCGTTCGCATGCGGCCGGAACATCGTAATCATGTGTGGAGCTATGACTTCGTTCACTGCCGGACCGATGATGGGAAGGCATTCCGGACGCTGAACATCATCGATGAGCACAGCCGGGAGTGCCTGGCAATCAGGGTGAAGCGCAAGCTGAACTCGACAGACGTGATTGATGCTCTGACCGACCTGTTCATCCTGCGTGGCCCTCCCGCCTTCATCCGGTCGGACAATGGCCCTGAGTTCGTTGCGCAGGCGGTTCGGGATTGGATCGCCGCGGTCGGCGCAAAGACAGCCTACATCGAGCCGGGCTCACCTTGGGAGAACGGATATTGCGAAAGCTTCAATGGGCGGATGAGGGACGAGCTGCTCAACGGTGAAATCTTCTACTCCCTCAGAGAAGCCCAAATCATCATCGAAGAATGGAGGACACACTACAACACCAAACGGCCCCACAGTGCTCTAGGCTACCGCCCACCGGCTCCGGAAACCATCATCCCGATGGACCAGAGGCCGATCATGCACTAACAGTCAAACCGGACCAGTCAGATCAGGCCACCCAACTTTGAGTGAACACTTTGGTATTCTCGGAAACGAGTCTCTTTGTTAACCATTCTGCGGGGACATTAAGGTCAACCATATTTCGCCTCGCTAAGCTAACGTACCAGGCAGTAAAGTTTTCGAAAGGGTTTTCAACTCTTTCGATTGGGCACCCAATTCACTACGATCAACCCCAGCACGATTGTTTTCACGCGATCTGCGTCCCGTGCCGGATCGAGCCGTTTCACGAGCTTTACCTGCGGAACGAGCAAAATGATCGGCACCGTCGCCTTGGGTCAGCCATTTACCTGCCGTTTGCGTCATATTTCACCCCCAATAACTGCGCTAACAATCACGCCGAGATCCATAACCACCACATCGCTTTCCAAAATGGCTGCCGCTACCGCAGCGCGCGAGGTGAAGACGCCCGTCCAGCTCTCCTCAAGCAGATCCAGCTCGTTCAACGGAACGCAGATCAGGACAGCTTCGATCCGGCCATCATCAAATTCCTGCAAGGCGACTTCTAGAGCCTGACGGTCCAGGCGGCGCAGCAAATCCGCCGCGCGAGCAACTGGCAGACCGAGACTGCGAAGCTTTCGTAAAACAATTGCCAAAGCGAGGTCTGTGACGCCGTATCTGTTTTCGACACCGTACCGTTTCGGGGCAAAGGGGATTTCATTACGCGATGATTCATTGAGGAATTTACCAATCGTCGGGAAGCCCGCTTCTCGCGAAATCTGCTGTGTCGTCCAAATCATTGTTTGACCCCATAAATGGTAAGTAAGACATTGATATTTTACTACATCTTGTGTATCTAGGCAAACAAACCGGGCATTTTCGCGCTGCTGGTATGAATGTATTTTTGGCTGTCGCTGGAAGACAAAAATCGCGCGAACCACTCGCTTCCATGGTCTTTGCGAAGGACCCATTAGGAATGGCCTGGCAGTTCTACAAGCCTGCGCAGAGCCACGCTGAGACACCCGGAGGCGGCGTGCTAGTGAGAAAGCCTTGCTAGGTTGGGCCACAACCAAGTCGTGCGACACTGCCCCCGCGACAGTGGTCGAAGGATCCCAGACCAGTCATTCGCTGAGCGCATTGGCAAGATCAGCTCAGTACCAACCAGGCACGACCATTGATCCCAACATCTCGTCATAGATGTCGGTTCGACGGTCGCGGAGGACCTGGTTGTATTCGTTCCAGTTTCGCTTACGACGCGCATCGGCGAGATTTACGTCGGCATAGATGATTTCTTCTTCCGTACCGCTTGCAGGGCTGCCAATAGGCCAGCCGGTGTATGAAACGATCAGGCTCTCACCTAAGAAGGGCTGGCCGCGTTCGGTTCCCACCCTATCGGCTGCGGCGACAAATAGGGAGTTTGAATGGGCGGACCCCATGACGAGGATGTTCGCCATTGCCTCGCGGTTCTTGTCTTGCCCTGGGATTGGGACCCAATTGGTTGGAATGCAGACGATGTCCGCCCCTTGCAGCGCGCACATGCGATAGCTTTCCGGGAACCAGCCGTCGTAGCAGATGAAAGTCCCGATGCGCCCAATGGGTGTCTGGAATACAGGAAATCCAAGATTGCCAGGCTCAAAGAACAAGTTCTCCTCATTCCAAAGGTGTACCTTACGAAACGTGCCAATGTAACCGTGTGGTCCGATGATCACAGCGGAATTGTAGAGCACCTGGCCGTAGCGTTCGGAGATTCCTGCGACCAAGTAGATATCACGTTCCGCCGCAATTTTGGCCCATGCGGCGCAAGTCGGGCCGTCAGGTATTTCTTCGGCCAATTCGAAAGCTTCTTCACGGGTTTCGAAAACGTAACCTGAATTGGCTAATTCCGGCAGGACGATCAGCCGAGCGCCCTGATCTGCTGCGGCCGCGATAAACTCAAGGCTGCGAGAAACGTTGCGATCCTTTTCCCCCACCACTGGCTCCATTTGGATACAGGCGATACGAAGCTCAGATTCTTGTCGGCCTTTTCTATCGGACATTGCTCAGACTCCCGAATGTTTGATCCGACCTTCTTGAAACGAGTGTCGAAAAATTTGTCAGTGAACGAATTATGGCGCGAGATAGCGGACAAGATCAGGGTGCTTCTTAATCTCCTCCGCCGCGCCTTCCAGCGCCATAGCACCCCGCCCCATCACGTAGGCATAGTCAGCGACGCGCAGGGCAAGTTCGATGTGCTGTTCGACGATAATCAAGCTGATTTCTTTGGAGAGTTCTGTCAGCCGATCAGCGATCTCTTCGATGACGCCAATCCAGACGCCTTCGGTTGGCTCATCCAGCAACAAGAGGTGCGGCTTGCCGAGGATAGCGCGGCTGATCGCTAGCATCTTTCGCTCGCCGCCTGAGAGGGTTCCGGCTTCCTGATCTAGTCGCCCGGCTAATTTGGGGAAGAAATCGAGCGCCATGTCAAAGCCATCTGACTTTGGGTCAGCCATGGCGCCCAGAGCGAGGTTCTCACGCACCGTGAGAGATCGGAACACCGTGTGGTCCTGCGGAACGTAACCTAAACCCCGCCGGACGCGGTTTTCTGTAGGTTCGCCCGCGCAGTCGGCGCCGTCGAAAGTGATGGAGCCGCCCATCGGCTCCAATTCGCCCGCAAGTGTTTTCAAAAGCGTCGTTTTGCCTGCTCCGTTTCGGCCCAATACGGCGACAGCACCTTTGGTGGGCGCGCCCATTGTACAGTCGAACAGTACCTGACTGCGGCCGTAACCGGCGTTCAGGCCTTGAACTGAGAGGATTGAGGAATCTGTGTCAAACACGGGTTGTATAAACCTCCTGGACCTTAGTGGAAGCCTCAATCTCTGCGACTGTTCCGTCGTCCAGCACCTGCCCGTTATCCAGAACTGTCAGTCTGTCGCAGATGTCCTTGATGAAGTCGAGATCATGCTCGACGATTATCATCGCGCAGTGCTGTTTGATTGGGACCAGCAGGTCACCAGTGGCGCGGCGTTCCTCGGGGCTCATACCGCCAGTGGGCTCGTCTAGCAGCAAAAGCTTGGGTTTCTGGGTCAGCGCCATAGCGATTTCCAGCCATTGCTGTTGCCCATGGGACAGTTCGCCCGCCAGATCATCAGCCCGGTCGGCCAGTTGGAACCGAGCGAGGGCGGCCATTACCTCCGGATGAAGGTTGCGGCGAGATAGTGACCGCAGCAGGCCCCAGACAGGCTGATGCGCCTGAAAGGCCAAGAGGATATTGTCGTAGACTGATAGTTCCAAAAGCACCGCGGTGATCTGAAATTTCAGGCTGAGGCCCCGGCGAGAGCGATCGGCCGGAAGCATGGTTGTAACATCCATGCCATCAAAGCTGATGGTTCCACCATCGGCGAAATGGGCGCCTGCGATGGCTTTCAACAGGGTGCTTTTGCCTGAGCCGTTCGGCCCGATCAAGCCGTGAAATGTGTTGGGCTGGACCGTGACATCAACCCCGCCGAGAGCTTTCAGACTGCCAAAGGTCTTGGAAACGCCGCGAACTTCAAGCAGTGCCATCGGTATCTTCCTTCGCGTCCTTACCTCCTGCGTCTGGCTCGCCGCCTCCACGGTAGCCGAAAGAGCCGATGCGCTCGCGGTCAGTGACGATCAGGCCCATGATGCCAGTGGGTCGATAGGCGACGACGATCAGCATGATAACGCCGAGGATCACCGGCCAGTAAGGTTTCAGCGCGTCGATGTCGGAGAGAATAAAAGCGATCGTCTCGATGGCGCCGACCCCAAGGATTGGACCTAAGAGAGTACCGACGCCGCCGAACAGCCCGTAAAGAACGGCATAGGTGGAAAGGCCGATACCCATCGATCCCGGACCGATAAAGCCCTCGTGGAATGCATATAGCCCTCCCGATAGGCCCGCTATCATGCCGGAGAAGGAGAAGACGAGCGCCTTGAACCGCTGCACCCGATAGCCGAAGAACGCCAGTCTTTCCTCGTTCTGACGCATCCCCGCAAGGACCAGACCGAGCTGCGAGCGGACCATCCAGCGGCTGGCGATATAGGCGACGATCAGGAAACCGAGAATGACATAGTAGAAGACCGGGCCAGGCTCCAACTCGTAGGAGCCGACCTTCATAAAATCCCAGACCGACATACCATTGCCCGCGCCAACCCATTGCCAGCCTGCGACAAGTCTTTCAGCCGCATAGGATGCAGTTAGAGTGCCGAGCGCCACAAAAATGATCGTGGGCGTGCGCTTGCCGAGCAGTAGGAACCAGCCGATCAGGAAGGACGAGACGAGCCCGACCAACATGCAGATCGGCACAATCCCCCAAATCTGCACGTACCCCGCCTTATTCGCTAGGAGGGCCGCAACATATCCAGCAACGCCGAAGAATAGAGCCTGTCCAAAAGTCATTATGCCGGAGTAACCCCAACAAAGGTCAAAGCTGATGGCCAGCATGGCCAAAAGCAGCATCCGCGTGGCGATGATTGTATGGAAATCGCTTGTGACCAGCGGGACGACGAGCAACCCGATCAGGATCAGGATCTCGAGGATCAGCATCACCCTACGGGGCTTCTTTGTACCTGAGGCTGCCATGGTCTTGTCCTGCTGGGTCAAACAGCGGCCGCCGGATCAACCGGCGGCCATGAGGTCACGTTACGCGCATTCCTGCGGCGGAACGGTCGTCTCGGACGAGATGATATCCCATTTCCCGCCTCTCGATTGGGCGATGTACATGTTCATCTCGGCGTGACCAGTGCCAGGTATGATCCTAGATGGCCCACCCGGACCCTCCTTGATCGCCGCATTCTCCATCGCGGCGCTGGTCGCATCGCGGGCGAGGTCTCCATTGGTAGCGAGCACCGCTTGCTCATAAAGCTTCACTCCGCGATACATGCCAGTTGCGGCTGAGCCTGCCGAGAACAGGTATTTCGTATCTGGGAACAAGGCGTCGTATTCGGAGATCAGTTGCGCCGAATACGCATCATCGATCGTGTGGAACATGTCGAGGCAGGAATAGACGCCCTCAAGTTCCCGCGCCGCGACGTAGTTCACCGAGTTTTCGTCGAAGTAGACGCATGTCTGACCGCCCTTGTCGTAGTAACCTGCTTCATAGAGCTGTTTCATAAAGGCCTGCAGGCCTGGCGGGATCACCGTGTTAAAGACGTGGTCCACCCCTTCCGACATGATTTTACCGACGGTGGCCGAATACTCCAACTGATCCAGCGGGAAGTATTCCTCCATCACCACTTCGGCGCCGTTCTCCTCAATAACCCGACGTGCCCACTTGTTCAGTAGCTGCGGCCAGATGTAGTTAGCTGATGGAAGGGCAAAACGCTTGTAGCCCTTTTCATTGATTAGATATGGCAGGAGCCGCGCGCACTGCTGGGCCGGTGTCGGACCCGTGCAATAGAGGTGCTCGGTGCACTCCTGACCTTCATATAGCTGCGGGTAGATGTAGAGCGTCTTGCCGCGCCGGACGATTGGGTTCTTTATCGCCTCGCGCATGGCCGAAGTGATCCCGCCAAGAATCACATCTACCTGAGCCGACTGCACCAGTCGGCGGACGTTGCCGACTGCTGTGCCTGGGTCCGAAGCCGTGTCTTCGAGGAACAACTCCACCGGCTTGCCAAGTATACCACCCGCATCGTTGATCTGCTTGACTGCCAGTTGGGCGGCCTGCCAGTTCGCGTTACCCGATGGGGCGATAGCGCCTGTTATGTCCGTAGCAATCCCCATCTTGATAGAGCCGGCCGCGTTGGCCCAAGTGGGCTTCAAAACCCAACCCGCTCCAGCGGCAGTCCAGCCCGCTGCTGCCAATGCGCTGGAGCCGCGGAGGAATCCCCGGCGCGTCATGCTGTCATTCGATCGCATATTATCTTCTCCCTGCACTAAAAAGGCCATTCGGCCAGAATTTCACGATAATTAAGGCTGTCACGAAAACCAGGACCTCAGCCATGACCGGGCTAACCTGTTCTGCTACGCCTGGGATTTCCCGAAGCCACTGGAAGCCGGGAACCATCGCGCCGATCATTCCGCCGCCCGCGACTGGGCCGATAAACGTCCCAATCCCGCCGAGCATGACCGACAAGAATGCCTGTACGAGAAAGCGCACGCCAAGATCTGCTGAGAGCGAGAAGAGCGGGACCATCAGAGCCCCGGCCAGACCGGCGAGAGCGGCACCCATCGCGAACGTCACAGAATAGAGCTTTGGCGTCGATACGCCTGACGCGCGGGCAAGGGCCGGGTTTTCTAAGGCTCCGCGTATTTGGAGGCCAGTCCGGCTCCTGGTCAGGAACATCCATGCCGCGATCATGGTTGCGACGGTCGCGAAGATGATGACCGTCCGCCAGACTGAAAAGCTGATGCCGCCAAGTTGGAAGGATCCGGAAAGCGGCTCTTCAATGGCGTAGTACTGCCCGCCGATCAAACCGCGGACGATTTCGCGAATGATCAGACCGATGGCGTAGGTCGCCAGCATCGCAATGACGGGTTGTGCGTAAAGCCTTCGAATGACTGTTCGTTCTACGCCCGCCCCGAAGGCGCCGACAACGAACGGGGCGACCATCATGCCGAGCCAAATAGGCAGACCCCATTCGCGGAAAAGGAAAACCGTGTAGGCGCCAAGAAGCACAAACTCGCCATGGCCGAGATTGAAGATGCCCATCAGACTGGCGATGACGGCGAGCCCCGAGACGACCAAAACCATAATCGAGGCGAAGGCCATAACGTCGAAAATAAGTTTGATTGCATCGTCCATTATTAGCGACCCCACATTAGCCGCCGCTTGTGCGCTAATGAAAAAATGAGATCACGGAATTATCAACTGCGCAAGTGACTTGTTGCGCAAAAGGTCAAGATTTATAGTGTCAACGGTACATACGTGCACGGGGGCGCGCGACACCACTCTGATTCCCTTAACAAAAATTGTCCCTGCAGGAGGTTTTTAAGTGATTGATTCTGTCTCGAAAGAGGTTAAATCGGGAGACATTCCTGTTCTGGCGAAGGCTGCGCGGTTGGATTTGGCGCCTGATAGATTAGACATCGTGGCCCCCGCCTTGGACAGCGTCCTACACCTTTTTGATGCGCTTGATGCGGTCGACCTAGGCGAGACTCCGCCCACGAATTCTTTCGATCCTCGCTGGAGGGATCGGTCATGACCGCCCTCACAGAGATGAGCCTCCGCGAGGTTGCGGCCAAGATCAAATCGGGCGAGGTCTCGCCTGTTGAAGTCACGCAAGCCTGTCTGGATCGAGCCACTGCGACCGAACCGACGCTGAATGCCTTTTCCAACATTATGACCGAAAGCGCGGTGGCTGAAGCCAAAGCTGCCGAAGCCGAAATCAAGAGCGGGACCTATCGCGGCGAATTGCATGGAGTACCCGTGGGTATCAAGGAACTATATGATGTGGCGGGAGCGGCCACGACCTCCTCTTCAGCGGTAAGGGAGAATTGGCGGGCCGAGACGGATAGTGCTAGTGTCGCGCAATTGCGAGCGGCGGGTGCCGTTATCCTTGGCAAAACCCACACCCACGAATTCGCCTATGGGATCTCCACGCCGACGACTCGGAACCCATGGAACACCGACTGCATTCCAGGTGGATCCTCTGGTGGATCGGGGTCGTCTGTCGCTGCGGGCAGCACGTTCATGTCGATGGGGTCAGATACGGGTGGATCGATCCGCATCCCTGCGGCCGTCTGCGGTACTGTCGGGCTGAAACCTACATTTGGAAGGTGCAGCCGGGCTGGCGTCACTTCCCTCTCATGGTCTTTGGACCATGTTGGACCATTAACGCGAACTGTGGCGGACGCCGCGGTCTGCCTTAACGCCCTCGCCGGATACGATCCGCGCGATCCGGGCAGCGTCGATGTTCCGACCGAAGACTATACCGCCGCCTTGGGCAAGGACGTGAATGGGCTCCGCATCGGCGTTCCTTCGAACTACTACTTTGACAACTGCGATCCCGAGGTTGAAGCCGCCGTGCGCGCCGCAATCGATCTTATGTGCGCCGAAGGCGCCATAATTTCGGAGGTCGATATCCCGTATCCCGACCAGATCATGTCAATTGAATTCGCGCTGTGTCTTGCGGAGGCGAGCGAATACCATCGTCTCATGCTGCGCGATAACCCGGACCTCTACACAGAGGACGTGCGGGTGTTTCTTGAGGCCGGCGAGATGATGCCTGCTACGCGCTATGTGCAAGCGTTACGCGCCCGCAATCTGATGCAGCAAGCGTGGGCAAGGGTTTATGACGATATCGACCTAATCGTAGCCCCTGCTGTCCCAGCGCCTGCCGCAAAGGTTGGGCAGGAGGTGTTTGACTGGGGCAACGGTATCGAGGAGCCAATCACACCGGTCTACGTGCGCCTTTCTGCTCCCGCCAACGTCACAGGCCTGCCCGCCATCGCGACGCCCTGTGGTTTTACTGCTTCAGGTCTGCCCGTAGCCTTTCAAGCCATTGCTCGCCCGTTCGGCGAAGCAACAGCAATCCAAGCATGCGACGCCTATCAGAACATTACCGACTGGCATACGCTCCACCCAGAACTCTGAGGGTCAAACTCACAGCCACAACAGGAAAGGAGCACCACAATGGCGATCAAACGCCCAAACCTGGACCAGATAGCTGAGATTGCGGCCAGCCTTGGCATGAACATGGATGATGACGAAGTCGCGTTCTTTCTTGAAAATATGCAAGGCACGTTCGACGCCTACGACGCGCTGGATGAAATGCCTGACGAGATCCCAGCCGTAAAGTACCCGCGCACACCAGGCTATCGTCCAGGGCCCGACGAAAATCCACATAATGCCTGGTACTGGAAGTCCGAGATCAAAGGCGCGCATGACGGCAAGCTGGCGGGCAAGACAGTCGCGATCAAGGATAACGTCATGGTTGCAGGCGTGCCCATGATGAACGGGGCGTCGACACTGGAAGGATTCGTCCCAGATGTAGACGCAACCATCGTCACGCGCATGCTGGATGAAGGTGCCACGATCCTCGGCAAGGCGACTTGCGAGCATTTTTGTCTTTCCGGTGGCAGCCACACCTCCGACCCAGCACCGGTTCACAACCCGCACAAGCAGGGCTATTCGGCTGGGGGCTCGTCATCCGGATCGGGTGCGCTCTTGGCGGCCAAGCAGGTCGATTTGACCATAGGCGGCGACCAGGGTGGCTCCATCCGCATGCCCGCAGCCTACTGTGGGGTCTACGGCATGAAGCCAACCCATGGGCTTGTCCCTTACACTGGTGTCATGCCAATCGAATTGACCATCGATCACACCGGGCCGATGAGCCAGAACGTGTCGGACAACGCACTCTTTCTAGAGGTGATCGCAGGCGCTGACGGCCTCGACCCACGGCAGTACAATCCGCAGACCGCGCCCTACACCAAGGCGCTGGGCAAAGGCGTTAAGGGAATGAAGATCGCCGTGGTGAGAGAAGGCTTCGGCCATGAGAATTCTGAAGCCGATGTGGACGCCAAGGTCTGCGCCGCCGCCAAAAAGCTCGAAGCGCTGGGCGCAACGGTCGCCGAGGTGTCGATCCCGATGCATCTTCAGGGCACGATCATCTGGACGCCCATCGCACTAGAAGGGCTACAATGGCAGATGATGCTGGGTAACGGCTATGGCATGAACTACAAGGGGCTTTATTCGCCGACCCTGATCGACGCCCATGCAGGCTGGCGGACGAAGGCGGATGAGCTCTCGGACAGCCTCAAGATCTCGATGCTTTCAGGGCAGTGGGGCATTGACGCCTATCGAGGGCGGTTCTATGCCAAAGCGCAGAACATAATGCGCCGTCTGAGAGCGGCCTATGACACCGTGCTGGAGGAACATGACCTCCTTCTGATGCCAACCCTGCCGCTCAAGGCGACCAAGCTGCCGGAGCCGGGCGATCCTCGCGCCGACGTCTTCGCCCGCGCCTTTGAGATGCTTGCCAACACGGCTCCGTTTGACGTCACTGGTCATCCCTCTATGGCGATTCCCTGCGGGATGTCGGATGGGCTGCCGGTGTCTATGATGCTGACAGGCAAGCATTTTGACGAAATGTCCATATACCAGGCCGCCCATGCGTTCGAACAGTCCGGCGACTGGATGACGATGTAGATGGTCTACGGACAAACCCTCGGCCAGCCCTTGGTGCTTTCCGCCGTCCTGGGCAATACACGCGAGCCGTCCTGGCATGATCGGGCGCATGCGGCCGACGCTGCGGGTGAGTTGGAGATCGTAAGGATTGCCCCGGCCGACGCACCGCGCCGCCGGATGCGCTTGCGTACTGACAAGAATCGCGACATCGCAATAGCCCTGCCGCGCGAAATCGGTTTGGTCGATGGTGCGGTTCTTCGAAACGAAGATGGCCTTATGATTGTCGCGCGGATCGACGCGGGTCCTCGCCTGCGACTGACGCCCGCCGATCTGGCCTCTGCCCTGCGGCTCGGTTACTTCTGCGGCAATCTCCATTGGAAGGCAAACTTCGTGAAGGATTCGATCGAGATTCAAATGGACGGACCGGATAGGCCCTTTCAGGACCGGTTGGCCGATGCTCGGAAACTCTGTGCGTTCACGGTCGAACGACTGGAGGCGGATACATGAGCCTCGACCTGCTGCGCGCAATGCAATTGGCCGACAGCGGGTTTCCCTCGGGTACCTTCGCTTATTCATGGGGCTTGGAGCAGGCCGTAGAACAAGGCTACGTCACTCGAGAGTCGTTCGGGGTCTGGCTTGCCGCCGAGATGCTGGGAAGATGGGCAGAATTCGACCGGATTATTATGGCTGATGCCTGGCGGGGGAAGGATCCGACCCGGGTCGATCTAGAAACCGACACACTTTTCATGGCAGAGCCATTGCGTCTGCAATCTGCCGAGGCTGGGCAGGCTCTTCTGGTGGCAGCGTCTCGTTTGGGTGACCCAACGGCGAGGCGCTTTCGATTGGCCGTGGCGGACGGCGAAGCGGCGGGCCATCTTCCAGTCGCGCAGGGGGCGGTGTTCCGATCGATGGGGCTTTCGCTGGAACTGGCACTGGCCACATCCGCCCATGGAGCGGCGCAAGGTCTGGCAAGTGCCGCCGTCCGGCTTGGACTGATCGGCGCATTGCAGGCGCAGGCATGTCTGCGAGACCTGCATCCCGATCTGGCATCCGTTACTACACCGCCGTCGCTTGATTCGCTGCCAGCCAGCTTCGCGCCAGTCTCGGAGATCGCAATGATGCAGCCGGCCGATGGTCGGCTATTCGCCAACTGAGGAGAAGCCAATGAACCTGACTCCCACGGAAATGGATCGGATGGTGATCTTCCAGGCGGCAGAACTGGCTCGGCGTTACCGCGCCGAAGGCATCCGTTTATCTCTGCCTGAGGCCAACGCTCTTATTGCGGACGAGATCATCCTCGCCGCACGCAAGGGTCTGCAACATCAGGATTTGGTGAGTTTGGGCGGGACGATCCTAGCAGCCGAGGAGGTCGAGATTGGCGTCCCCGCGATGCTGCGGATGATCTCGGTGGAGGTGTCGATGGCGGAGGGGACCAAACTAATCACGATCTTTGACCCCATTCCTCCAGGCGCTGCTTCAGGTCCCATTCCGGGTGAGGTCATTCCCAGAGAGGGTGAAATCGAACTCAACGCTGGGCGCGAGAGCGTTGAGATCGACGTTTTGAATACCGGCGACCGGTCCATTCAGGTCCGCAGCCATGCACACTTTTTCGAAGTCAACAAGGCGCTGCAATTCGACCGTACCAAGGCGTGGGGGATGCGGCTGGACCGTCCTTCGGGTGGGGGTGAGCGGTTCGACCCCGGCATCGGGCGGCGCGTCCGTCTGGTGCAATATGCCGGCTCGCGCGAAATCCACGGTTTTGCTGGGCTTGCCGAAGGCCCTGCCGACGACCCGGTTACCCGCGCTGAAGGTTTTGAACAGGCACGCAGACGGGGTTACATGGAGGATACGCCATGAAGATGGACCGCGCCCAGTACGCCCGCCTCTATGGGCCGACCACAGGCGACATGGTCCGGTTGGGCGACACCTCGCTTCTCGCCGAGGTCGAGGCGGACCACACCCATCCCGGGGATGAATTAACGACGGGCGCCGGCAAGGTCATGCGCGATGGCGAGGGATTTCGCACGCGCGGTACCGACGCCAACAATGCTCTGGACCTCGTGGTCCACAACGCGTTGATCGTTGATCCTGTACTGGGGATTATCAAGACCGATATCGGCGTGCGTCGGGGCCGGATCGTGGGTGTTGGCAAAGCGGGTAATCCTGAGATCATGGCCGGGGTGACCCCGGGCCTGGACACCGGGCCGAACACGACAATAATGCACGGCGATCAGATGATTGTGACGCCCGGTGTTGTTGAAGCACACGCGCACTTCCTGTCGCCTGAGCAAGCCCATCATGCCCTCGCAGGTGGCTGCACCACCATGATCGGGATGAGCCCAGGGCCACATTTTGACGTGTCCTGTTCGGGTCCACACACTCTCGGGCAGTTGATCCGCGCTTGCGACGAATACCCGATTAACTTTGGGTTCCTCGGACGAGGATCTTCGGACCCAGAGGCCGTAACAGAATCCGTTGCGGGCGGTGCGCTTGGTGTGAAGATCCACGAGGATTTCGGAGCCTCGCCCGCGGTGATTGATGGCTGCCTGCGCGCGGCTGATGCAGCGGATTTCTCCGTCCACATTCATACTGACACAATCAACGAATTTGGTTTTTACCAAGACACTATGGCCGCCGTCGCCAATCGCACAATACATATGTACCACACGGAAGGCGCGGGCGGTGGGCATGCTCCTGATATCCTTGTTGTGAACGGGTTCGCAAACGTGCTGCCGTCCTCGACCAACCCCACCAACCCCTTCACGCCGGCCGCGCTGGAAGAGGGAGTGCCAATGACCATGCTGGCCCATTGCATGAGCTACGAGCTGCCCGAGGATGTCGCCTTTGCCGAAGCACGCATCCGTCCGCAGACCATGGTTGCCGAGGACTTCCTGCACGACATGGGTGCGATCTCAATCTTTGCAACGGACACCCAGGGCATGGGACGTCTGGCGGAGAACGCGACCAAGGCGTTCCAGCTGGCGAGCGTGATGAAAGACCGCATCGGGCGCCTGGCCGAGGAAACCACAGCCAGTGCCGACAATGAACGCATCCTACGCTACATAGCGAAGTTGACAATCAATCCCGCTATTGCAGCTGGGATTGATGCCCATGTGGGTTCAATTGAACCCGGCAAGATGGCCGATCTCGTATTCTGGCGGCGTGACCACTTTGGCGCCAAACCGCAGATGGTAGTGAAGTCCGGCGAGGTCGTTTGGTGCGTTGTCGGGGATGGCAATGGAAGCCATATGAGCACCGAGCCCCTGCTGCACCGGCCAAGCTGGGGTGCTTTGGGCACCGCGAAGCACCATGTAGGCGTGACCTTTGCAAGCCAGCTGGCAATCGACAACGGCGTCGCCGAAAATCTGGGCTTGCAAAAGCAGATTCTACCCATCACCTCAGTCCGCCGATTGGGTAAGAGAGACATGATCCGGAACGATGCCTGCCCGGAGATCGAGGTTGACCCGGCCACGTTTGAAGTCCGCGCCGACGGGATGCTGCTGTACGCCGAGCCAGCCACCCGTGTGCCGCTGGCCAGAAGCCACTTTCTGCGATGACGGCCGCGCGCGTAGGCATCGGTGGGCCGGTGGGCTCGGGAAAGACAGCGCTAATCGAGCGTCTGCTAGAGCATTTTGCGCAGGCTGACATCGAGGTTGCAGTGATCACCAACGATCTTGTGACTAATGAGGATGCCGAGCGGCTGCGACGCAACGGTCAACTTGCGCCCGAACGCATTCTTGCCGTGCAGGCCGGTGCCTGTCCGCATACCGTGATCCGCGAAGATCCGACCCCAAACCTCGTGGCGGCGGATCGGCTGGACCGTCAGTTCGCGAATCTGGATATCATTCTGCTGGAAAGCGGCGGCGATAACCTGGCATCGACATTTTCGCTGGATCTTGTGGACTGGTGGATGTTCGTGATCGACGTATCTGGCGGTGACGACATCCCGCGCAAGCGTGGTCCAGGTGTGATCAAGAGTGACTTGTTGGTGATCAACAAAACAGATCTTGCCCCGCATGTCGGTGTCGACCTCGAGACAATGTTCGGCGAAGCACGGCGGGTTCGCAACAACGCCACTGTCCTCGGGACCAATTGCCGGGCGGGCGAGGGGATTACGGCGGTGGCCAAGGAGATCAGAGACGCGGTACTTTTTCGATGAATTCACCGTCGCGGAACGCTTGCGAGAGCGGGGCCGAAAAGCCTGTGCTGCGCCTCAAGATATCTCTGGGCGCCGACGGACGCAGCCGGATCGAGGAACGCCACGTCTCCTTCCCGTGGTCGCTGGGACGGGGTTATGCCGCCGATCTTGGCCAGCCGGTAATGGTAATCCCGCAGATGGCGGGCGCTGGCCTGCTTGCAGACGACCAGGTCAGCCAACGCATCCTCGTCAGTAAGGATGCGGCGCTGCATCTGGTCAGCGCCGGCGCGATGCTCACCTACGGCTCACCGGGCGGGGGAGCCAGTATCTCGGACTGGTCGGTCGAGCTTGAAGAATGCGCGCAGGCCATCGTCGTGTCCGAACCCTATGTCCTGCTCGACGATGCATCCCTCGCGCTTCGCCAGACGATCATAGTTCCACCGGATGCAACGTTCATTGGCTGCGAGGGAATAGTCTGCGCTCGAAGCGGGAACCGAAGCCAGTGGCAAACCGAAACGATCGTTCGGCGGCCGGACGGTACACATCTGTTCACAGATCGCCAACGCGCAGGTTTACATGTCTTGCAGCTTCAAAACGATTTGCGTGATCGGTGGTCAGCCTTCGGAACGCTTCTGGTCATTGGCGCGGCATCAGCGAAATGCGTCGTGGCAATGGAGAGCAGAGTTTCTACAGAAAGCGACCGCGTCTGGATTGGCTGCGCCCAAACCAGGTCGGAGTCAGGCCTTTGTATCAGAATTGCCGCGCGCGACGGGCTAAACCTCCGGACCACGATGATGCATCTCATGAACATGCTCATCTCTGAGCTAAAGCTCCGCGACGTTGCGCCATGTCCTAACTCGTTTTTTCAAGATGAGACAAGATTTTCCTAATCCACAAATTCGGGCAAAAGTTAATGGGCTGAACTACTCTGGATCCTAATGTGATAAAGGAGTTGAGCATGCGCTATTTATTCATGGTTATTGCAGTGTGTTTGCCCACATGGGGGGCAGCAGATGTTTTGAAAGCTGACAAGTGTTACCTGTGTGAAGCCGAAACAGCATTTGGTTGGCCGAAAGACGCTGAATTTACGAATCCAGAGGTTTGGGTTTCTAGAACCAAGTACGTGATAGAGCCGGCGCCACAACAGAGGGAGCAATATCAACTTAACGGCCCAATTAAAGACGTAGAAGTGACCCATACTGTCAAAGAGTTGGGAAAAGACAGGACACTTTTCTGCACAACACCAGCTGAAGATGTGGCTTTTTGCTACTTTGGCAAAGACGTACTTTTTTACCGCCATAGCTTTGCCCTCAGATATAACGATAACGCCAACCTCAACTTTTATTTCGATGACGTTCCGTGGCGGGCTTTTAGAACTATGAAGCGTGCCAGGGTACCTTATGAACAAATCGTATTTCAAAGTGGTATCTGCTTAAGCTTTTAGGCTCTCCCTACCGCTACCCAATGTGGATCAGCGCCGGATTGGTCACAGCCGCTCCTCCGCATCAGCCAGCTGCCGGACCGCATGGGCTTCCTGCTCCAGTGCGTTGGCGATCAGCCTCAAGGATGTCAGGTACGCGGCAGTCTGGGTCTCGGTGTTGCCCTGCGCATGCTTATCAAGGATCTTCTCGACCGCCCTCTCGACCTGGCGGTTTATTCTGACTTCGCGCGTTTTCATGGTGAAGGCTCCGGTCTGTGATGGATTAGCTTGCGGTGTTAACTGGGTTAACGGTTTGTTTCCGCGCAGTTGGGATAGCTTGCACCCAGCCGCCAAGGGCGGCCAGCCACGAGGGACGCTTATTCCCACATGACCCTTCTGTGGAAAAAAAGGTTTTTTAGCGGTTGATTTACGAAAAACATTTTTTTCAGCCAAGCGATATGTCGGGATGATGCGTCCCAAGCGTCCCAAGCGTCCCAAGCGTCCCAAGTCCCCTCAAGCATCAATTTTCAGGCCTGTGACGTAGCGGTGCGCCCCCGACTTGGTCGCCCCAAATCCAAGGCGGGTCAGTCGGTCACGCAGGCCCTTCTGAGCAGCCCGATCTGATTGGTCCAAGGTAATTGTTAGTGCATGATCGGGCTGGTTTCCATTTGGATGATGGTTTCGGGAGCCGGTGGCCGATAGCCCAATGCACTGTGTGGCCT
>JAEPNQ010000090.1 GCA_017643305.1 Marinibacterium sp.
ATATCGGGCAGTCCGCGCAGCATCGCATCTGCCAGCCGTATCTGGTCCTTCAAATCGGGATCGCCCGCATTGGGCGTGACACTCCGATCCCAACCCTGCAAGGCTTCATCCAATGTCGGACAGGATGCCGTCAAAACACCGGTTGCATCCAAATATCCTGCCGCTGTCAAAACACGCTCGGTTTCCGGCCACCATTTATCGAATACCTTCGGCATTGCGGATATCAAGGACCGATCCGAAGGCGTCGCAAGCCCCGCGGCTTTCAAACTGGCTGCAAGAATTCGCACCATCGCCGGATCAAAACGGTCCATCTGGTTGCCAACGCGGTCCTCAACCGCGGTCCAACGCTCCGCACCTACCAAGCCCGTCATATGGTGCAGGACATCCGGTACGCGTGTTTCGGCAGGGTCGGCCCCATGCGCCTGATCCTCCATCGCGACCACAGCCCCATCGGCAAGCTCGGCAATTGCGATCTGGTCGGGTGCCCCGCCCAAAACGGCATCCAATGCCGCAAAGGCGCGATCCCGATTCAAACCAAGTTGCCCGAACCGCTGCATCCGTTGCTTGTGATCGTCAGTCGCCACAATGCCCGCGTCCGCCCAATAGCCCCAATTGACCACCGAAAGGCGCAAACCACGCGCCCGCGCCTCGTGAAGGAAATAATTGTCAGCGAATGTACAGGCTGCTGCATAATTGCCCTGCCCCGGCATACGGGCAAAGCTCTGTAATGACGAAAACAACGCACCGAAATCGGTCATGTGCTGACCGAACACATCGACCATATTGACCAAGGTATCGATCTTCGCCGCAAGGACCTGTTCCATCCGATCCCACGTCATTGTCGCGAAACCCCCATCATCCAGCACAATGGCCGAATGAACCACACCATCAATCCGCCCGTATTGCCGCAGGATATCCTGTCTGACGCGGGTCAGCGCATCCTTGTCGCGCGCATCGACCTGAATATAGGCAGGCGTCGGGCGATCGGACGGGACCGCATCCAGACAATCCCGAAGCCGACCATCCGGCGCGGATCGCCCCAACCAAACAACCTGTGCCGTCGCGTGATGCAGAACGTGATCCGTCCACTGACGCGCGACGCCACCGGCTCCACCGATGACCACGTAAACGGCACCGTCACGATAGACCGGTTGATCCCCCGCTTCCGGCAGGTTCGACAGTCGCCGCAGCGATTGTTCCATCCAGATGCCGTTACGCAAAACCCGTTGCGTGCCAAAGGCCACCATCGCCGGATCGAACCATTCCGGACCGTCGATATCGGCGCAGGCCACGGACCAATGCGGGTATTCCTTGGACAGGCTTCCGAACAATCCAGCCAAAGACGCCCCAACACCGATGCCGGGTTGCGGTGACACCGCGATGGCGGATCGGGTGATGATACGCCACGCAGTCGGCATGCTTTCCCCACCTGCGGCCAGAGTCGACCGGATCAGGTCAAAGCATTGTTTCACCAATATCTTTTCGGCTCGCGCGGAATCATCCGTCACCTGATCGATCCATAGGGCAATCGACGTATCCCCCGCCCTGACTACGGCCTCGGACAAGGCACAGCGTCGCGCCTTCGGCCAGACATGCGCGGGAACCACAGCATCGGGCGTATGGAACACCACATCCGGCGCGGGCGATTGCCCCGCCGCTGCACCGGCCACAGGCGACCAAATCGGAACCAGCGCAAAAGTCCGGTTTTCGGGCTTTTCGTCGGCAGGGATGGGCCGCGCGGTCACCCCGCGCAGGGAAACTGCCAAGATCCCCGATGCATCGTACAGATCAATATCCAATCCCGCGACCGTCCCGTCGCACAGCCTGCGCGGGCGGTTCAGAGATACCGTCATTTCCGCCGTCATAGGGTGGTGAAGGATGAGTTCGCCAACCGAAAACGGCAAAGTCGCCGCCATCGCATCGTCAAATGCGGTTGCCGCCTGCACGGCGGAATCCAGCAACACTGGCGACAGGGGCGGCACCTTTTTGGCGGGGGACGACAGACACCCTTTTGCCCCGTTCGCCGTTACTTCCAGCGCCGTCAGCGCCCGCATCTGTGCCCCGTGCAAAATCCCTGCATCCCGCAAGGTGGTAGCGATTTCTTCTGGATCGACCGGTTTGGAAGGGGCCTTTTCCACCTGCACCAACACGCTGGGCGCTGCATCCGCCAGACTGACAACTCCACGCACATAGTCCCCATCCGTTGATGCGAACCGGAACGACGTTTCCCCGAGGTCCGGTGCCCCACCAAACGAAAGGGACAATGCCGCCAAAGCCCGTACATCCACGGTTTTCAGCCACGCCAAATCGCGGATCGTTAGTGTTTCCGGCGTATAGCCCAACAGGTCCGCAATCGCCGCTCGGATGATTTCCGGCACTGCCAGTCCAGGCAGCACGGGGGCGCCTTGTATCTTGTGATCCTGCAAAAGCGGGCTGTGATCCGGCACGCGCACATCAAAGGCCAAGGTGCAGGAGCGGTGGACCGTAAAAAGGGCCGCATCTTCAGCTGAATTGTCCAACGCCCAAAAGCTGCGCCTTTCGAACACAGCCCCCGGCAAATGCAGCCGACGCGGTTGATCCCCAGCAAAAACAGATGCGACATCAAAATCTTCGCCCGCCAGAAAGGCTGAACAGATGTCCTTGAATTCCCCCTGAACCTCACGCGGACGACTGGCCAGCGCATCATCGATAGCGCCCCGTAGATCCGCAATCGTCCCCGCAACAAAGGCCATCCGGTTTTCGAAATGCCGCCGCCCGGCAAGCAGGGTAAAGGCAACATCACCGATTTGCGCATCGCCATTTGCGTCACACCAATCACGCATCGACCGCAATAGCGCTGTCAGACCGTCCAGCCTGCGTGCAGACAAAACAATGGGGTAAGACGACCGGACATAGCTGCTTTTGCGCTGCTCCGGTGCCTCACCTACAATCACGTGGGCATTCGTCCCGCTGGCCCCAAAGGAACTGACACCGGCAAAGCGGCGCGTTTCGCTTACCCATGGGCGCGCGATGCGTGGCACGTCAAAGCCCGCCCCCGCCAGATCGATCAACGGATTAACATCGTCGAACCACAGGTTTGGCGGCACCGCACCGTTGCGCATCGACAAAACAACCTTGTGCAGGCTGGCGATACCGGCGGCGAAATTGCTGTGCCCGATGGCCGGTTTAACCGAGGTCAGGATCACCGGATCGAACCGGCGGTCGCCGAACACCTCATGAAGAGCCTCAAACTCAATGGGATCGCCAAGCGCCGTGCCCGTGCCGTGCGCCTCGACCAGTGAAATCCGGTCTGCAGGTACCTCCGCCGCCTCTTGGCAATCACGCAACAAGGCGGCTTGACTGCGTTGGCTGGGCGCAGTGATACCGTTGGTTTTGCCGTTGGAATTGACCGCTGACCCTTCGATTGTCGCAAGGATGACATCGCCATCGGTCAAGGCATCCGAAAGCCGCTTTAACACGACCACACCGATCCCTTCGCCCGGCACAAACCCATCGGCCCGCGCGTCAAAGCTATAGCTTTGTCCGGTGGGCGACAACATCCCCGCCTTGTCCCCCGACAGGTAAAGCCGTGGTGTAACCTGTAGGAACACGCCCCCCGCTAAAGCCATGTCGACCTCTTGGTGGCGCAACGCGTTGCAAGCCGCGTCGACCGCCACCAGCGAACTGGAACAGGCCGTATCGAAGGCGACCGCAGGCCCTGTCAGATCAAGGTGGTATGCTATCCGCGCCGGAATGACCGACCCCATATTGCCCCAAAGAGATTGGGATGATGGCTGCCCCGTGAACAAGTCTTGATAATCGCCGGTATAGCACCCGATATAGACACCGCACCGCGCCCGCGACATGCTGGCGCCAACATATCCGGCCTGTTCCAGCGCGTGCCAACCTTCTTCCAGGAACAAGCGCTGTTGCGGGTCCATAAAGCGCGCCTCGGCTCCCGATATATTGAAGAATGACGCATCGAACCGGTCGATCCTGTCAAGGAAGCCGCCGGTGCGACATTTGATACCTTCGGGCAGGGACCAACGAGTGACGGGGTGCACGGCGCAATGCCCATCCATCAGGTTGTGCCAGAAACTATCAAGGTCATCGGCATCGGCATAGCGACCTGATTGCGCGATGACGGCGATTGCATCCGTCGGCGTCGGTTCAGGTACGGCCTGTTTCTGTACCACGGCCGGAACCGGCGTCTGGGCGACCGGCGCTGCTAGACCGACACTTTTCAGATGAACTACCAGCGATGAGAGGTCGGGATGATCGAACAAAACCGTGGGGCGCAAGTCGGACCCGAACGCCTTGTTGATTGCATCGACAAACCGCATCCCAAGGATCGAGTCGATCCCGAAATCGGCAAATGACAGGGTGGCGTGGATGTCTTCGGGCGCGAGATCCATCGTTTGTGACAACAGTTCGGTCACACGCGCAGCAACCGGCTCGGGCGTAGTCAAGGCAGCTTGCAGTTCCGGTGCCGCAACGGACTTGACCAGTCGGGCTTCTTCCAGGGCACCGGCTAAAGGCAGATCGCCAAGCCAAAGCCGGCGCGCCTCGAACGGATAAACAGGCAAAGACAGCGGATGTGGCTGGTCGCGGTAAAGCTGCCGCCAATCGGGTTCTAATCCCTTGCCCCACAGCCCCGCCAGACGGCCTGCATCCTTGGCATCATAGAGAGCCTGCAACGTTGCCTGAAAATCCGGATGGTCACGCAGAGCCGCCATTTTTGCCCGATCCTTTTTCGCGACCTCTTGAAACGCGCTCTCTGGATCGTTCAGAAAATCGGTCAGGACGGCGGAGGGATCGGCCCCCACCGACACCGGCAAAGCCACGCGCACCGGCATCGCTTCCCGCCCGGTTTGAAGCGTGAAACACAACGCCTGAATATCGACCAACTGCCCCGCAACAACCGACAGATCGCCCAGACAGGTTGTCAGTGAAATCGGCGCCGCGCCGGATTGGCCCTCAATCCGGCGCAGATCATCGCCGGACAGCCCTAGTTCCGCCAATGGCAAATCATCGGTAATCTCGTCCCGATCAAGCCCCGACAGCTGCGCTACAAGATCACGCAATACATCGCCAGAAGGTTGCACCACAGGCCGATGCAGCCAGTCCAAAAGGCGGCGCGCCTGCCTCAGCAACGCATCCCGCGACCGCGCCGACAAAAGCAAAACATTGGCCTGCTGTATTGGCGCGGGATCGGTGGTGGCCGCTTCGCCTTCCAGCACGACACAGGCATTTGCGCCTCCCGCGCCGAAGGAATTGACAATCGCCCGCTTTGGTCCCGCCCATTTTTTGCACTGATGCACAAGGCCAAAGGGCGTTTTCCCAAAATCGATATCGGGGTTCGCTTGGTCCGAATGCAGGGTCGGCACCAAGACCCCTGCCCGCATTTGCAATACGGCCTTGATCACGCCGGTTACACCCGCCGCGGCTTCCAGATGGCCAATGTTGGATTTGACCGATCCCAAATGGCAAAAGCCGTTGTCCGCCGTATCGGCGCGAAACGCCTCTGTTAGACTTTCAACCTCTATCGGGTCGCCAAGGGCGGTGCCGGTTCCATGCGCCTCCACATATCCGATGTCGCGGGCCGAAAAACCGCTGTCATCGAGAACACTACGTACAAGCGCCCGCTGGGCGGCCGGATTGGGCACCGTGTAGCCGTTTGCCGCCCCGCCGTGGTTGATCCCCGCGCTGCGCAGGACCGCATCGATCCGTAGGCCCAAAGTGTTAGCCACCTCGCGCGTCGTCATCACGATACAGGCCGCGCCTTCCCCCGGAACAAAGCCGTTCGCACCTGTGCCAAAGCTCCGGCATTGACCATCGGACGACAACATCGAAGACTGGCACAATTCAACGAAGCTGCTGGGGTGCTGGTACAGGTTCACGCCCCCGACCAAAGCCATGCCACATTGCCCCGTGACCAAGGCTTCGCGAGCAGAATGGATCGCAGTCAATGACGACGAACACATGGTATCCACGGCATAAGACGGCCCGCAAAGCCCAAGCGTGAACGAAACGCGGTTTGCGACCGAACTGAACGAAGACCGCGCATAGACCTTGCTGCCATCGGACAGAACCCGTTCGCCCAGCCGATCATGATCCGATTTCGTCACACCAGCAAAGACACCGACGCGGCCCCCCAGATCGCTGGCCAAACGCCCCCTTGTCAGCCCCGCATCTTCCAACGCATGCCAAGCTGCCATCAGGAACAATCGTTCCTGCGAATCAAGCAAGAGCGCCTCTCGCGGGGTCATGCCGAAAAAAGCCGGATCGAAATCGGCGAACCCGTCCAAAAACCCGCCCCAGCGTGCATAGCTAAAGCCGTCCTTTGCCTTGGCCGGATCTGGATCGAACAAGGCATCCACATCCCAGCGGTCGGCGGGCACGGTTACAACAGCATCATATCCCGCCTGAAGCTTTTCCCAGAATTCCGCAACATCGCGAGCCGCCGGAAAACGACCGCCCATGCCCACAATCACGATGTCGCTCCCGCCCTGCGATGGGGCGACCTTTGCCGTGTTGGCCACCAGCTTTTTCGCCGCAACGGGGGCTGGCGCGATGCAGGCCCATTTGGCACAGTCATCCGCCCTGTTTTGGACAAGCCAACCTGCCATACGCGCGACCGACCCGTGTTCGAACATCAACGCACGCGGTAGATCGCCAAACATGGGATGAAGCCGTTTCATCACATCAACGATCATCAGGGAATCCACCCCATAGGTCGCAAACGATTCATCCACATCGAAACCCTGCGTCGCATGACCCGTCGCGGCGGCCAGAACCCCCGCCAATTTTGCGGTGATAGCGGTGGTCAGTTCGGCACTCGCGGGACCCAACCCGCGCGTTTGCGTGAACGCAGGGCGATTCAACCGCGCCTGAATACGCTCCCCGTCACCTGCGGCAACGACGAATTGCCCGTCGCCTTGCGTTAAGATGTGTCGCAAGGTTTTCAGTGCATCATCCGTTTCCATCGGTATGACGCCATCCCGTCGGAAAAGGGTATCCAATGTCGCCGGACCAAGCTGCATACCGCCATCTTCCCAATAGCCCCAGTTGACCGTCACGCTGCGCCCCTGCCGTGCGCCCGAACGCGCCTGTTCCTGCCGGTTGTGTAAGAACCCATCCAACAGGCCATTGGCATAGGCGTAGACCGCCTGCCCTTCGTTCCCAGCCACAGAGGCCAGCGACGAAAACCCTATGAAGGTCGCCAGCGGATCATCCTTGGTGACAGCATCTACATCGGCAGCCAGTTTCAGTTTTGCGGCGCGGGCCGCCTCAGCATCTGGCAATGCCTCACCGGTCAACAACCTATCTGCGTTCACACCTGCGCAATGCAGAATGCCGCGCACCGGCCCAGCCTGTTCACGAACAATGGCCATATCAGACGCCAACCTGTGCCGGTCGCCCGAATGAGTAATCCAAGTGGCACACAGTCCTGCCTGCCGCCAATCCGCCATTAATGCCCGCGTCTCTTCCGAAGCATCTCCCCGCCCGACAAGCGTCAGCGCAGATCCCTCCCCACGCGCTAGGATATCAGCCCCGATCAGATGCGCGATGGCCCCGTTTCCACCGGTGACCACCAGATGCCCGCCCCACACCCAAGCTGGGGTTTGCGCAGGCACATCCGCCGCCTCAAACCGGCGGACAAGCGGCGCCTGTCCGCGCCAATCCACGAAGACCGCATCAGGAGACACCGCCAGACGGTTGAGCAGCGCCGCCTGCGGTACGGGCGCGGAAAGGATGATTTGAACCGGCGTTTGCGACGCCTCGATTGATGCTACGCGCGCAAGCCCGACCAAGCCGTGAGCCGTCACGATATCGGTTGTGACGATCTGCGTGGCCCCATGGGGATCAAGCCGCCGCGCCATGTCACGAAACACCGCGATAACCGTTTCCGCCTTCTCATCCGCCAAACGGGTTCCATTGGTCCAGTCCGACGGGCAATCGGCGGCATAAATCCGTTGAACAGCGTCAAAACCAGAATCATCGGTCGGCACCATTTCAGCGCGGCAGGTAAAGACAGAATTACTCATGACATATCTCCAACCAGTTTATTTAGAGCTTCCGCAGCATTCAGACGTCCGTCGATCAGCATATCGACCAATTCGAAATCAGGGGTGGGTTGCGTGGGCGGTACAACGGGTTGAACCGCCACGGCGGGCCGATACCAGCGACGTTCGCCGCCGAACCGGTATACCGGAAGGTGCAGCCGGCGCCCCCCTTTGACCGCAGGCACCACATCGGCATGGTTCATCCAGGCTGTAGCAGCGTCACTGATCCGGTCGAAATACCGGACCGTCAGCCGTGCGGGATCACACATCGAAACCGTACCGACATCACGAAACGGCACGGCATCGGTCACGCCTGACGCCAATTCCACCAAACGTGCCCGCAAGTCATCCCGTGACGCCGCTACGATTGCCGCGCGCATGCGCCCAACGGCCCGCCCGTTTGCCAAAGTCGCGGCAATGTCATCCAACAGCTCCGGTTCATCGCGTCCATGCATCCATCGCGCCAGATCGGCGGCACGGGCACAAAGCGCATCTTTGGTCTGGGCGCTCAACATGAAAAGGCGATCCCCCGTATGGGCGGGCTCACGCGTTTGCGGGGCCGGCGCCGGACCGATGACCACATGAGCGTTAACTCCGCCGAAGCCAAAGCTACTGACGCCTGCCAAGGGTTTGTCGTCGGGCCAGTCTTCGGCGTACGCAACGGTGCGGAAGGGGCCCGCATCAAAGTTCAGATACGGGTTCACGGGGGTGCCCAGCAGGCTAGGCATCACACGATTTGCCTTACGACACAGAACTAGCTTGATGAAACCGGCGATGCCTGCGGCCGCCTCCAGATGACCAATGGCTGGCTTCACCGCACCCAATACAATCGACCCCACCTCTGGCGTTTTCAACGCGGTTTCCGCCAATTGCCCATACGCTTGATTCAGGGCGTCCAGTTCCACCGGGTCGCCCAGCGGCGTGCCGGTTCCATGTGCCTCGATCATGGCGACGCGCGACGCGTCCATGTCCTTCATCGCGGCAAGGATGACATCCCGTTGCGCACCCGTGCGCGGCGCGGTCAGGGACCCGGACCGGCCACCATGGTTTTCGGCTGATCCTTCGATCACCGCATGGATGGGATCACCATCCGCCACCGCTTGATCCAGCCGCTTTAGAACGACCATTCCGACGCCTTCACCCCGCACATAGCCGTTGGCTCGCGCCGAAAACGTGCGGCATTCGCCGTCGGGGCTAAGCATTCCGCCGCTCATGGGGCCGATGAATCCGTCGGGTGACAGAGTGATATTCACACCACCCGCAATGGCCATCGCGCACTGACCGCTGCGCAACGCCTCTGCCGCACGATGAACAGCGACCAACGAGCTGGAACAGGCGGTATCGATTGCGGAACTGGGGCCAGTGAGGTTCAAAAGATACGATAACCGGTTCGCCACCATCGCAAGCGACGTACCCGTCGATGTATAACCCGACGGCGCAATACCGGCGGCTTGCATCATTTCCCTGTAATCATTGCCGGAAATGCCGATGTATACACCTGTTTCCACTGGCACGGTCAGCGGTGAAACCGCCGCATCTTCCAAGGCCTGCCACGCAGTTTCCAACACCAGCCGGTGCTGGGGGTCGGTCACGTCGGCCTCTGTCGGGGACATCTGGAAGAAATCCGCATCGAACCGGTCAATGTCGCTCAGAAACCCGCCCTTGGGGGGCAGTCCCGCATCTTGCACACGCGCCGTTTCGGTCACGGTGTAGCGATCCATCGGGACCGGACCAAGGGCAGAGCGCCCGTTTGACAAAAGATCCCAGTATGCGTCACACCCGTTCGCACCTGGGAACCGGCAGGCCATTCCGATGATCGCAATCGCCCCGTTAGATCCGCCCGACGGCGCAGGCGCGGAATTTTGCTCCTCTGGCACCGGCACCTGTTTTACCACCGGCATCGGCTTTGCAGTTCCGATGACCGTTTTGGCACTGAGGTCAAGCGCCGTCACAAGCTGTTCAATGTTTTCAACATCATAAAACACAGCAGGCGTTAGCGCGGTCAAAAACCGCTTGTTCACCCGTTCGGCCAGCGCAGCCAAGGTGATTGAATCATACCCGAAATCATAGAAACGCGTGTGGGTATCAACCTGTTCCAGATCGAATTTCAACATTTCCGCCACGATGCCGCGCACCACATCCGTTGCATCGACGATTTCAGCACGGGCAACCGCGGCCACCTGTGACCCAACCCGCAGACCTCGGATTTCCGCCACGATTCCGCCCGCATCATCACGCAGGCACAAATCGAAATGCACCTCGGCACCCTCTGTCACAAGGCGGCCATCCAGCGCCACCGGTGTACCGCCTGACCCCAACCCAAGATAGGACAGCGCTGCGGGATCAAGATCGTCCCAAGCCGCGAGCCCCACCGATTTGGCGACAAGGGCGATCGCATCCTCGATTGCCGTCAAAGCCTCCGGCGGGATCGACGTATTCTTGCGATCGTGATCCTGCCGATAGGCCGCCGCTTTAATCGTTCCGGCAAACCGCCCCTCCTTATCGATACTGACCCGGTCCAGCCCCCTGTGATAAGGATGATGTGAAATGCCCGCACCTTCCAACAGGGGCCCTGCGTCATTCGTATCGATCATCGCAATGGGCCGAGTTGCGGAAAATCTTGGCACACCATCAATACTCCGCGCGGCAAAAATCGTCTGACCCTGCGTTTCAATCAGAACCTGACAATCCGCCGTAACGCGGGTGACCAAACCCTCGACCAGTGCAAGATTGGACGCTCCGAACTGCACCTCCACCAACCCTGAAACCGGCCGACCCGCCAAGGACAACGCCGCAAGCGCCGCATCTGCCAAAACCAGGGGTGAAATACGCGATGTCCCATTGCGGACGGACACATAATCCAGAAGGTCATCGGGCCGGATGCGGGTTTCATAAAGAACACCATCCAAAGTCGACACATTGCGACCGATGAACGGATGCAGACGACGACGAAATGCTTCGGGATGCAGGACATCCGGCGCGTCGTCGTAAACCTCATACCAGCAACGGACTTTTTCGAACGGGTATGTCGGCAATTCGATTCGCTGCGGGCGGTCGGGCCAGAAAGCGAGCCAATCAACCACCTCGCCCTGAATCCATTGCTCCAACCCGCCAACCGTTGCTAACCGAGCCGGCACAGGGGACAAATCAGCCCCCATCACATCCGCGCAATAAGCGATACCCCCATGATCCCCGTCCAGAAAACGACCAAGTCCCTCCACCAGATCGGCAAGGGTTTCGACCTGCATCGCCATCCGGCATCGCAGCCCCGTGCGCCCGACCTGAAGGGTATAGGCAACCCGCGCCGGATCGGCGTCCGCGTTGCCATTAATCCAGTCGCGCATCCCTTCGGCGACACGGCAAAGCTGTCCGTGGCTGGTGGCGGAAAAAACCATAAGGAACGGCCCATCCAAACGCGGCTCCACCGGCGACGCGGGATATTCCTCCACGATCATGTGGTTGTTCATCCCCCCCGCCCCGATAGAGGTTATCCCGCCACGACGTGGCGACGACCCGGCGGGCCAATCGCGCAGGGATTGATTAACCGTGAACGGCGTATTAGCGAATTCAATCGCAGGGTTCAGCGTATCAGAATGCAGCGATGGCGCGATCTGACCGTGGCGCAGCTGCATCACAAGCTTGGAAAAGCCGGCAATCCCAGCAGCCGCCAACAAATGGGCAATGTTGGATTTAACCGACCCGATGGCCACCTCGCCCGAGTTGCCGAACACCTCTGTCAACGCGCGGATTTCAATCGGATCGCCCAGCTTGGTGCCCGACCCGTGTGCTTCTATATAGCTGATGTCGCTGGCCGAAAGCCCCGCATCCTTCAGCGCGGCGTTGACGGCGCGGGCCTGCATCGCCGGGCTGGGCACAGTGAACCCGTTGCGCGGACCGGCATTGGACATTCCGGTACCCTTGATAACGGCTTGGATAAGATCGCCATCCCGTTCGGCATCATTCAAGGGTTTTAACAAGGCGGTTCCGACCCCTTCGCCCAAAATCGTCCCGTCTGCGCCCAACCCAAAGCTGCGGATGATTTCGGCCCGGTTGCTGGTGAAATGTTCCTGCGAAGATGAAATCAGGTTGAACGGATGTAACAGCAGGTTCACCCCACCCGCCAACACCATCCGGCATTGCCCTTCACGCAACAGCCGCACCGCGAGGTCAAGCGCTGTCAACGACGCCGAACACATGGTATCAACAAAGATTGACGGCCCTGTCAGCCCATAGAAATAGGAAATCATGTTGGGCATGGTGCCGGTATAGCTGCCCGATGCGTACGCCCCGCGCGTCAGCATGTTCTGCACGCCATAGAGGTTGTAATGATTGCTCATCGTGCCAACCAGTACACCAACATCCCCATGGCATAGCTGATGCAGCGTTTCGCGGGAATATCCCGCCTGTTCAAAGGTTTCAACGGCGCATTCCAGCAACAGGCGCACTTCTGGCGACATGCACTCAGCGTCGGCCTGCGAGATGTTGAAATAGCGCGGGTCAAACTTGTCGATGTCGTCAAGAAAACCGCCGGTCATGATCGTGGATTTGCCCAACACATCACGGTCGGGAAAATAGATGTCCGAATGTGGCCAGCGGTCTTCGGGGATCGGCGTAAAGTTATGCTTGCCGTTTGAAATACTCTCCCAGAAATCGGTCAGATTCTGCGCACCCGGATAGCGGCCGGCAAGCCCGACCACAGCGATATCGCGGTCCTTTTCGCGGGTTTGCACGGTAGGCGCCACGACGGACGTTTCAGCGGGCCGCGTGGGCACCGGCGTTGCGTCCACTGAACCACCCAGCACCGTAGCTAGTTTCCCGCCATGTTCCGCAATCAAATGATCGACGACCCCATCCAGATTAAGTGTCTCGAAAAACAGCGTGGATGAAAGCTCCTCACCGATCCATTTCTCGATCTTTTCAACCATTTCCACAGCCAGGAGGGAATCGAACCCATAGCGTTCGAATGAAACAGAGGACCGGATTGCCGACACTTCCATCCCCAGTGTTTCGGCCAAAAATTCGCGCAGACGGGAAAGAAGGGCCTGCCGGTCCACGGTGGTTTGCGCGGCGGCAACGGGTTTTTCGACAGCAGGTTGCGATATGGCCTCGTTCGGTTCGGCATCATCCCCATCCCGCAGGAATTCAAGGAACCGCCCGCCATCGCCAAAGCCGACAACGACCCGTGGCGGCAAGGCCTCGTTCACCACGTCCAAGAAAGCCGAAATCGCAAGATCAGTGGGCAAGGGCGCGGTGCCCATCCGCAGCGTCATCGCCCGTTTGACGCGGTCTGTGACCTGCATCCCGCCATCGGCCCAAAGCGACCATCCGATCGACAAGGACCGACCGTCCCGTTCGCCCGCCGCCACCTTTTTGGCGCGCTCGTTCATGAAAACATCCATCGCCGCATTAGCCGCCGCATAATCGGATTGTCCCATCGCCCCATGCACCGCCGCCACTGTCGAGGCGATCATGATGAACCGCAAAGGCAGGTTCGCCGTTTCCGCGTCCAGGTTGCAAAGCCCGTCAACCTTCGGGGTCAGAACGGCGTCGAACGTGGATTGGTCCTTGGTGCGGGCCAAACCGTCGTGGATCACTCCTGCGCAATGAATAACACCGTCGAGCCGGCCAAAACGCTGCAAGACCTGTCGCACCATCCGGCGCACGCTGCTGCGGTCCGCGACGTCACAGGCAAAAAACAGGTCATCGGCCCCATCGGGTGCCGTCCGGCCGCAGGCGACAACAGCGCTCGCCCCAGCCTGTCGCAGGGCCTGGATCATATGTTGACCAATCCGCCCCGTTCCGCCAGTGACGATGAAAACCCCGTCCGCGATCTGGTCCGCATCAACCGGAATGGGGGCCGCCTGCTCATATGCCTGCGCCCGAACCGGTGACGCGATCCGAACCGGCACGCCCCCGTTTTCAAGCGCGACGGATTTCACCAAGGGGATCCCAGATGCCGCAAGGTGTAAAGTCGACGGCCGCACCCAAACCCGTTCCGCCTCGGCGCCCGCCACCAAATCGCGCATCATGACCAAGGTCTGCCAAAGCGCAGGTTTCATGTCCTCGTGTCCGATGTCCGCGAAATCGACATAGTCAGTGCGAAGCACACCGCCCGTTTCCACACTGATCGCCAATGCGGTTTCCGGGAGTTCGGCCCATTCCGCAGCAATGTCGGCAGGGGCAGAAACGCCCGCGTGTGGTGTATCGACCGCTTTGGCAACCAGCAGCGTTTGTTTCCCCAAAGGCAAGACTCGAAGCTTTAGCCCCCCAAGCCGCGCAACACAGGCGTCACCAGAATAAAGGGCGATGTCATAGCCGCCATCGGGCCGCACCGTAGCAACCGATCGCACAGTCGTAGCGGCGGCATCGAAAACCTCTAGCCGGTCAAGTGCAAAGGGCACACCAGGATCGGGGTGATCCATACGGGGGATCGCTAGGCTTTGAATGGCGGCATCCAACAGGATCGGGTGATGCCGCCCCGCCCTATCCGGCGCATCCAGCGGCAGTGCAAGATCGGCCAAAACAGCACCGTCGCCCTGCGCCTGAACCCTGCGAAGCGCCTTGAACGCCGGTCCATGATCGATCCCCGACTCCACCAGCCGATCGTAAATCAGATCGACTGGCAAAGCTGGCAAATTCTGCGTCGGGAGGCTCTTTTCTTGGGCATTCGCCGCCGAAATCCGACCGCGCGCAAAAATCGTATCGCCCCCGTCGGTGACCAAAAACCGATCCCCTGTCAAAACGATGTCTACGGCGATCCCTTCCTCACCCGCCACTAGCGCGCGTTGCCACACGACATCCCGCAGGGACAGCGGATAGCGCTCCCCTTTGATCAGCGCCGCCTTCACCACCAGATCAAGCGTCACCATCCCCGGCAAAACATGCGAACCGGCAATGATATGGTGTGCCAAAAACGGATGCGCGGCGGGGATCGCAACATGCGCTCCATCCTGCGTTTCGGCGACCGTCACCCCTCCCGCCTGTTCCGCATCTGACAGAGGTTCAAACCAATAAGACGCGCGATCAAACCTGTATTGTGGCAGATGAAGACGCGGAGCGTTGGTTAATCGAGCAGGCCATTCGACAGTGATACCTCGCAACCATGCTTCGACCCGCGACATTAGAGCTTTCGCCGTCTTCTCTGCTTTGGCCGGTGCAAATACGTCCTTGGCGTGGGTCGGATCGGCGGCCCCTTGCAGGACCAAATCGTTTTCCCGCCCATCGGCGATATCGCGCAACCCTTCCAGCAACACCTCGCGATCTTTCGTGACAATTGCCGCGCGGTATTCAAGCGCCTCGCGCCCCGTCAGAAGGGTTGCCGCCACAGACCGCATATCCGCGTCGGGATAGTCCTTGAGCCAGTTCAGCAAATCGCTCGCGCGACGTTCCAGCGCAGCAAGCGTGGCGCCAGACAAAAGGAACGGCAAAATCTGCTGTCGCGATGGTGCGGGGCGGGTTTGTCCCGCAATGTATTCCTCTATCAACGCATGAGCATTGGTCCCGCCAAAACCAAAAGAACTTACCCCCGCGCGGCGAGGTTGCCCCTGTTGTGTGGGCCAGTCTTCCAATTCTGCCGCGAGCCGCAACGGGCTTTGATCCAAACGGAGCAAGGGGTTGGGCTTTTCAAATCCGGCCAAGGGGGGGAATTTGCCCGCCTGCATGGCGGCGATGACCTTGGCCACGCCCGCAA
>JAEPNQ010000145.1 GCA_017643305.1 Marinibacterium sp.
CAACATTACGTCAACCGCCCCGCGAAACATTAAAATTCTTACCTCACGCCGAGGCGGTCTTGCTCTCACGTACGATCAGCCAGACCAGCGCAGCACCGGCTGCAAGAAGCAAGGGCACCATGGCCAGGTTTACGGCGGTCCAGCCTTCCACTGGTGATCCCCCTGAACAGTTCATCAACCCGCCCGAGGCCAGCGACGCAACAGTCACACCCCCGAAGACGATGAAATCGTTCATACCCTGCATGCGCCCGCGCTCAGCCGGGCTATGTGCGTTCGCAAGCATGGCGGTCGCGCCGATGAAGCCAAAGTTCCATCCGATGCCAAGCAGGATCAGTGCGATGAAGAAGTTTTCCAGCTCAACCCCCGCCAAACCCACGATCCCGGCAGCACACAGGATGAACAGGCCCGCGCCCACGATCCGCTCCACCCCAAACCGGGCGATCAGGTGGCCGGTGAAAAATGACGGCGCGAACATGGCAAGCACATGGCCGGTTACAATGTCGGCAGCGTTGTTCTGGGTATAGCCACAGCCGACCACCGCCAACGGGGTGGAGGTCATCACAAGGTTCATCAGCGCGTAACTGACCGTGGCGCAGATCACTGCCACAGCGATGCGCGGTGTGGTCAACAGCTGCCAGCGGCTGCGGCCCTTGTCTTTGGTGTCCGAAACAGGGGGCGGCTTCGGGATTTTCAGGAACAAAAACAGCAGTGCGCCAATCACGTTGACTGAAATAACCGCCACGTAGGTTCCGAGGAAGGGAATGACAAACGCGTCAGACGTGGCCTTGACCAACTGTGGCCCTATGATGGCTGAGGCCAGACCGCCTGCCATGACATAGGAAATCGCCTTGGGCCGGAACGCCTCGGACGCAGTGTCAGTGGCGGCAAAGCGGTAAAACCCGTGCGCGCTCATATAGACACCCGTAAGCAGGCTGCCCAGCAGAAACAAAGGAAAGGACCCGAGATAGAGCGCATAGGCTCCGACCAGCCCGCCAAGGGTGCCACCAGTCGCCCCGATCCAGAATCCGACCCGGCGGCCCCAGCGCTGCATCACTGCCGAAAGCGGATTTGCGGTCAGCATCGAACCGATCACAATCAGCGATATGGGCAGCGTCGCGAAACAGGCGTTGGAGGCCAGCGATTGTCCCGCCAGCCCGCCAATTGTGAAGATCATTGGCATCTGCGACCCCAGTAGGGCCTGTGCCAGCACCAACACGATTACATTCTGCCGGGCGGTTCTGTCGTTAACAGCTGTCATACAATCCGCGTATCCGGGAATTTCGGGCTGTACAAGCGGCTTGCGGCAGGCGCGTCGCGCGGTAAGGTCTGCGCCTGTGCACAGCAGGCCGGTTTGGCGCCGTGTAGGACAAAGGGGCACGCGTAGATCATGACCGTGGGACGTATTATCGAAACCTCCGATTGCGTGGCCAAAGGCGCCGCTTGGCTGGCCGCGCGCGATCCGCGCCTGGCGTCCGCACTGGCGGAAACCGGCCCGCTGCCGCTGCGCCGGCGCCCGGACGGGTTTGCCCAGCTGCTGTCTGCTATCGTGAGTCAGCAGGTGTCGGTTGCTGCGGCCAACGCGATCTGGACCCGGATGAAGGACGCGGGCTTGACTGGCCCGCGCAAGATCAAATGGGCAACGGATGATGATCTGCGCGCCGCGGGCCTCAGCCGCCAGAAAATCCGTTATGCCCGCGCGCTGGCCGATGCGCGTATCGACTATGCTGCTTTACGCAGTACGCCGACTGACCAGGTCGTGGCCACGCTGGTTGAGGTGCCCGGCATCGGCATTTGGACGGCTGAGATTTACGCGATGTTTTCTCTGGGCCGCGCAGATGTGTTCGCGCCCGGTGATCTGGCCTTGCAGGAAGCTGCCCGCATCCTCTTTGACCTGCCCGACCGACCCAAGGATCGGGCTCTGCGACAGATGGCCGAAGACTGGTCCCCCTGGCGGTCGGTTGCGGCACGGCTGCTGTGGGCCTATTACCGGGTGGCTAAGGACAGGGAAGGGATCCGATGACCAGAGTACTCACCGCCGGGCGCAAGGGCCCGATTTCAGGTAGCACGCGTTCGATTGTCGTGTTCCTGCATGGCTACGGGGCCAATGGCGCAGACCTGCTGGGGCTGGCCGATCCGCTGGGCGAACATCTGCCCGATACACTGTTCGTTGCCCCCGATGCGCCGGAAACGATACCGGGCATGCCCAACGGTTACCAGTGGTTCCCGATCCCTTGGCTGGACGGTTCGTCTGAGGAAGAGGCCGCGCGCGGCATGCAGGCGGCTGTGGATGATCTGAACGCCTTTCTCGATGCGCTCATGGTGGACGAAGACGTATTGCCCGAACAGGTCGCGTTGTTTGGTTTTTCACAGGGCACCATGATGAGCCTGCATGTCGCCCCCCGCCGTGAAGATCAGGTCGCGGGCATCGTTGCCTTTTCCGGCCGTCTGCTGAACCCCGACATGCTGAAGGAAGAAGTCGTCAGCCGCATGCCAATCCTGCTGGTGCATGGTGACGCCGATGAAATGGTGCCGCCGCAATCCCTGCACGAAGCCGCAGAAGCGCTGGAACAGGCCGGATTTTCAGAGGTTTATGCTCATATAATGAAGGGCACCGGCCATGGTATTGCGCCTGATGGTTTGGGCGTGGCGTTGGCCTTTCTGCGGGACAAGGTGGGGTTTTAACCCGGAGGAAAGACCTGCGTATTCTTGCCGTTGACGTAACAGAGAGACACCGCCTCAATGCGCGCCGGTCGGTGTTTGCGCTGGCGGATGCAATTTTAGCTCCAAATATGCGCAGCTTTTCGCAAGCGAGACCCAGGCCGGCCGGCGGCTATACCTTCCCCATCTGGTAGGGTAAGGCCGACTAATCCGACCCGGGGCGCTGCGTTCTTCAGAATCGCTGGTAGCGGAGTCTTGAAACAGGTTTCAAGGCTCCGTTACCCTATGGCTTCAATCAGGGAGAAAGGGCGCGGAATGATTGTCGTAACAGGGACCATGGAACTCAAACCGGAGGGGGTGGAACAGGCCCGCGCCGCAGCCATCGAAATGATGACCGAAACCCGTAAGGAAGCAGGCTGCTATGTATATGAGTTTTCGCAGTTGATCGAAAATCCCAACTGCTTTCGGATCTATGAGGAATGGGAAAGCCTGGAACATCTGATCGCGCATTCCAAAGCGCCGCATATGGGCGTTTTCCGCGCCTCTCTGGGCGAAGCAGGCGTGGTGTCGCGCGATATCGTGCGGATGGAGGGGGGCGAGAAAACCGCTCTCTGAGCAGGGCATTAATGCTGTAAGAAGATCCCCGCAGCCTGGTCTGGGCTGCGGGGATATGTTTGTCGTGTTGAGAGAAATTAGATCAGCGCAGTGTCATCTGATCCGCGTTCGTACAGCACGACATTTTCCCCCGTAAGCGTCAGTGACGACTGGATTAAAGCAACGATCTCTCTATCAGCCGTTATCGTTTGTGTGCCATCCCCGTTGTCGATTAATGCGATCTCGGACGCATCGGCTCCTTCGTTGTGGACATACAAAAGATCTTTGTCTTCTTCGTCGTCATTTAGAATTTCAATGATCGTTCAACCCCAGAAGGCTTTGCCAGCGATAAGCGGTGCAGTCAGCATATGGCCGGCCCCTGCATAGATCAGAATCACCGAACAGCAATGTTAACAAATGGTCTAAAACAAATGCCAGATTTCGGCGCCAAGGTGGAAACATTCGTTTGGACCTAGCCGTATTTGTGCGGGTTTACGGCTCAATCTGAAAGATTCCCGTCATAATGATATCACGACGATTCAACTGCTGAACGCGGGGCAGTGCGCTCTGTCGGGTACAAATAACCGCAACCGGGTAGGCCGGTTGCGGTTCAAAATGTCTGGCGCTACGATCAGCGGTTTTCGATATCCACGTATTCGCGCGCGGTTTGACCCAGGTACAGTTGGCGCGGACGGCCGATTTTCAGCTGCGGATCGGCCAGCTGCTCTTTCCACTGGCTGACCCAGCCCACGGTGCGGGACAAAGCGAAGATCGGGGTAAACATGGAGGTCGGGAAGCCCATCGCTTCGAGAATGATGCCTGAGTAGAAATCCACGTTAGGGAACAGCTTCTTTTCAGCAAAATAATCGTCGACCAGCGCAGCGGCTTCCAGTTCCTTCGCGACCTGCAGCGTCGGGTTGTTTTCCACGCCCAGCAGATCCAGAACTTCGTCGGCGGACTGTTTCATCACCTTGGCGCGCGGGTCGAAGTTCTTGTAGACCCTGTGGCCAAAGCCCATCAGGCGGAACGGATCGTCCTTGTCCTTGGCGCGGCGGATGGCTTCGGGGATGTTTTCGACACTGCCAATTTCGCGCAGCATCTCCAGACATGCCTGGTTTGCGCCGCCATGGGCAGGACCCCAGAGACATGCGATCCCGGCCGCGATACAGGCAAACGGGTTCGCCCCCGAAGACGACGCCAAGCGCACGGTGGAGGTCGACGCGTTCTGTTCATGATCCGCATGCAGGGTGAATATACGGTCCATTGCGCGGCTGAGGATCGGGTCGATCTGGTACTCTTCCGCCGGGACTGCAAAGCACATGTGCAGGAAGTTCGATGCGTAATCCAGGTCGTTGCGTGGATAAACGAAGGGCTGGCCAATGGAGTATTTGTACGCCCAAGCCGCAATGGTCGGCATCTTGGCGATCAGGCGGTGCGAGGCAATCTCGCGCTGGCGTTCGTCGTTAATATCGGTCGAATCGTGGTAGAACGCGGCCATTGCGCCAACCACACCCACCATGATCGCCATTGGGTGCGCATCGCGGCGGAATCCGCGAAAGAAATACTGCATCTGTTCGTGCAGCATGGTGTGGCGGGTAATTGTACTTTCGAAGCGTTCCAGTTCCGCAGCCGTTGGCAAGTCGCCGTAGAGCACAATGAAGCAAACCTCGAGGTAATGGGATTTGTCGGCAAGCTGGTCGATCGGGTAACCGCGGTGCAGTAACTCGCCTTTGTTGCCATCGATGTAGGTGATCGTACTGTCACAGCTCGCGGTGGAGGTGAAGCCCGGATCATAGGTGAACACACCGGCTTGACCATAGAGCTTGCGGATGTCCAGCACGTCGGGACCTGCAGTCGGGGACAGGATGGGCAGTTCGTATTCTGCTCCGCTGATGTTCAATGTGGCTGATTTCTTTTCGTCGGTCATCCCCGTCCCTTTCTCTTGCATCCACCGGAGGCGCAGATGTGCATCAATCCGGTTATCGAACACGCAGCGCGGACGCGCTGGCGGTGGTGGTAGCGTACTTGCATGAACCGAGTGTGAACCCGTCAGCCAGCCGCGTCTTTTAGTCTGGCCAGCGTTTCCGCCCGGCCCAGAACCAGCATCATGTCAAAGACCGAAGGCGTTACCGCCCGACCAGCCAGCGCGGCCCGTAAGGGCCCAGCCAGCTTGCCGAAGTTCGTATCTTTTTCCGCTGCGAAGTTGTTCATAACTTGCTCCAGCGTTTCGCGTGCCCAGCTAGCATTTTGCAGATGCGGCGTCAATTCATTCAGTATACCACCGGATACCGAGTCCAGCGCCTTGGCAGCCTTCTCATCTGGCTGAATAGGGCGTTCTGCCAATACAAAATGACCTTTTTCAAGGAGTTCCGGCAAAGTCTTGGCTCTGTCTTTGAGACAATACATGGCCCGGCCCAAGCCTTCGAATTTTTGGTCAGACAGGGTGGGTTCCCCGATTACCTTAAGAAACGCCGCGATCTCTTTCTGCAACGCGGCGTCATCTGACGCAGCGATATGCTGACCGCAAAGGTTTTCCAGCTTTTTCACGTCAAACCGCGCTGGACTCTTGCCGATGCCGTCCAGGTCGAACCATTCGCGCGCCTGAGAATCGGTGAAAAATTCGTCGTCACCATGGCTCCAGCCCAGCCGGGTCAGATAATTGCGCATGCCAGCTGCCGGATACCCCATGACCTGATATTCCTGCGCGCCCAAAGCGCCGTGGCGCTTGGACAGTTTTTTGCCATCGGGCCCGTGGATCAACGGGATATGCGCCCAAACGGGCACGTCCCAACCCATGGCGTCATAAATCATCATCTGCCGTGCCGCATTGTTCAGGTGGTC
>JAEPNQ010000017.1 GCA_017643305.1 Marinibacterium sp.
ACATGGGGTGGGGAACCAAGGCTATTCTATCCCGATCCGGGGGCCGAACGGGCAGTTTGCCCTGTTCACCGTCAATCACAGCTGTAACGATGACTAATGGGCGCGGTTCATGGAAGACAATGGGCGCGACCTGTTGCTTATCGCGCATTATTACAATCGCAAGGCGCTGGAGTTTGAGCCGGGCCGTTTACCTGGAACCTCGCGTGCCTTGACCCCGCGGGAGGTGGACGCGATGACGTTGCTGGCGCTGGGCTACAGCAGGGCGCAGGTGGCAGATAGCCTGTCGATCTCGGAAAACACTTTGCGGGTTTACATCGAAAGCGCGCGGTCCAAGCTGGGTGCGTTAAACACGACCCACGCAGTGGCCCGCGCGATGAGCCGGGGGCTGATCGTGGTCTGATCCGTTGCACCATAGCCGCGCGGTCCTGCCGACCGGCGTTAACTCCGTTCCAACACAGTGAGCGCTGCAATGGATCGGAGGAAAGTTCATGTTGCGCTATCTTTATGCCGACCAGCTCGGTGACTATCCACATCTGGCCCAGTCCATGTTTCGCGACCGTGCAATGCAGTTTCGCACGCGTATGGGATGGGATGTAAAGGTTGATGAAAACGGCGAGGAGCGCGACCAGTACGACGCCATGAACCCGCTTTACGTGATCTGGCAAAACCCGGATGGTGGCCATGGCGGCTCAATGCGGTTTTTGCCGACAACCGGGCGAGTCATGGTGAACGATGTATTCCAACACCTGACTGGTGCAGCGGTGTCGAGCCCGCTGATCTGGGAATGCACGCGGTTCTGTATTGGGGCAGGCGGTGGGACGCGCGTGGCAGCGGCGTTGATGCTGGGCGGCGGTGAGTTGATGACCGGCTTTGGAATCCGCCATTTGGTGGGTGTGTTCGACGCGCGGATGGAACGGATCTACCGCGCAATCGGTTCTTCGCCTGAGGTTCTGGGATCGGATGGCACCGGGCGCGATCGGATCAGCGTGGGGCTGTGGAATTTCACTCTGGCCGCACGCGCCCGCGTTTCCGCCCGGGCGGGTGTGTCGCTATCCCTTTCGCGTTTACGGTTTGACCGTGCGTTCGGACCCGCCAGCGCGCCGCCGTTTTCCTATGCGGCGTGATCGTGCTGGTCCCCGGTCTGGCGGCCCTGTAGGGTCGCCGCATGACACAAGTTCCCGTCACATTTTCCGAAGATCAGGCCTCGGCCTACGACACCGTGGCCGAGGTCTTGAGGTCTGCAGGTATCGATCTGGACGATGCCCTGCTGACCCCACCGCGCGAAGCTGGAGCGGGTGTGATGGCGGTGATTGGCAAGGCAGGATCCGGCAAGACCTTGCTACTGGCTGAGCTTTACAAGGCGCTGGAACAAGCTGGTGTTGATGTGGTCTCCGGCGACTACGAAGGCCGCAAACGCAAGGACCGCCGCACGCTGGCCATACTGGCGCCCACCAACAAGGCGGCCAGTGTGCTGCGCTTCCGCGGGGTGCCAGCCACCACGATCCACCGCATTCTTTATACGCCGGTCTACGACCCGGAGTATGAACGCATTGCGGACTGGCTGGCGGGGCAGGGTGAAAAGCCCGAGATTGAAGGGTTGACTGAACAGGCGCTGGACCGGGCAGCAGCGTTTTATGCATCGAACAAATCCATTCCCGGGGCGTTGGCGGCGGCAGGGTTGCGCGGATCGGATTTCATCACAGGGTGGAAGCGGCGCGAAGACCCGCTGGACATTGGCTTTGTTGACGAATCCTCCATGCTGGATGACCGCCAGTTCGAGGATTTACAGGAAATTTTCTCAACGCTTGTTTTGTTTGGTGACCCGGCGCAGCTGGCCCCGGTGAACCAGTCCGGCAAGATGGTGTTCGAGACCCTGCCCGCGCCTCGCAAGCTGGAGCTGAGCCGTATTCACCGGCAGGACGCGGATAACCCCATCCTGGACCTGGCCCATGCGCTCGGGGATCCCGCGCTGAGCTTTGAGGATTTCGAGGAGATTATCGCGCAGACCGCTGAACGCGATGAGCGCGTGGTCTGGGGTAGCCGGGTGGAGGTGGACCTGATGGCGCGCAGCCCCGTTCTTGTTTGGCGCAATGCCACGCGCATTCGGCTGATTAACGCGTTCCGGCGGGTACATGGCGCACCGGAAGATTCGTTGCTGGAAGGCGAGCCGCTGATCTGCGACGGGATCGAATTACCGCTGAAACATCGCAAGAAACGGCTGGATCTTGAAGCGCGCGGGCTGATCAAAGGGGCGCAGGTGGTGTATCTGGGTCCTGGTCGCAAGCCGGGTTTTTCGCGGTTACACGTGATGGGGGCCGAGGACCCACAGGTTAGTGCGGCGTCCATCGTGAAGATCGAAAAACCGGACGAGGAAGAACCGTTCATTCCCTACGCGGCCCGGATGGGCGCGGCGTTTCTGCATGGGGCGGCAGTGACTATCCACAAGGCGCAGGGGTCGCAATGGGACACGGTGCAGGTCTATGGTCCGGACCTTTATGCCGCGGCCCGCGCCGGGCGCGGTGAGGCAGGACAGCCCTTGTGGAAACGGCTGGCTTACGTGGCCATCACCCGCGCGCAGGAGCGGCTGATCTGGGTGGTGCGCAACCGGCTGTCAAAACCAAATCATACACTGCGTGTGGATGATCTGCGAGCGCCGCCAGCGCCGCTGAGACTGGAGGAGGAAGTTTCATGAAATCCATAGTCGTGACCGGAGCGAGTTCTGGTATCGGGCAAGCCACGGCAGAGCTGTTTCTGGAGAACGGCTGGCGTGTGGGATTGTTGGCGCGCAGTGCGGACAAGCTGAACGCGTTGGCGGCGCAGCATGAAAACGCCGTGGCTCTGCCAGCGGATGTTACAGATGAGGCCTCCATGAGTGCTGCGTTTGATGCGTTCGGACATTTGGATGTGCTCTTCAACAATGCGGGCATTTTCGGTGTGGCGGGCACGATTGACGAAGTACCGCTGGAAAGCTTCCGCGATGTGGTGAATGTGAACTTGGTGGGTATGTTCATTTCTGCCCAACTGGCCTTTGCCCGGTTCCGTGCGCAGGATCCACAAGGTGGGCGGATCATCAACAATGGGTCGATTTCGGCCCATGTGCCGCGCGATAAGTCGATCTCCTACACCTCGACCAAGCACGCTGTAACGGGGATGACCCGCACTCTGTCGCTGGATGGGCGAGCTTTCAACATTGCCTGCGGCCAGATCGATATCGGCAACGCCCGCACGCCTATGGTGGCAGAACAGATTGAACGCGCTTTGGCGGATGGCAGGACGCCGGATCCATCCATGGACGTGGCCAACGCGGCCAGCACAGTGCTGCATATGGCGAACCTGCCGCTAGAGGCGAACGTCCAGTTCGTGACGGTGATGGCAACCACCATGCCCTATATCGGCCGCGGCTGATCGAGGAGCCACCAAGAAAATTCAACGAATTTTACTTGTCGCGCTTGGATTATCGTTCGCGCAGAAGCCGGAAGACGGTAGAGGCGCTCCAACCCGCGAAGATCGCGATCGCCAGTGACATCAGCCCATAGACCAGAGGCTGCTGACGGCTGAGCGAGTAGAGGAACCGTTCCAGCCCGACTTTTCGAACATCGATGGAGGTTTCCGTGCTGGACACCACCTGCCCGTCGCGGGTCAGGAAAATTCGTGTGGCATAGTCGCCCTCGGTTAGGTTTGCGGGCAGGTCGATGTCGGTTCTGAAAAGCGTCTGCTGATCTACCGCCACATGGTTTTCGAGCTGCTGGTAGAGCGAGGCATTGGTGCGAATGCGGATGACCGCGTCACTGAACGCTTCGGCATCCGTCACATCCGGCGGCGCACCGACGGAGCGGATGGCCCGCTCAATGGTGATCTTGTACCTTTGGTCTTCGGTTTGGCTGAGCACCTCATCCAGCGGACCGCTGGTGGCGACGGCGTAAAAGCTCGGCGCGGAATCGACTTCGACGGTATCTGTGTTGATCCATATGCCGCTTCGGCGGGCTTTGCGGCGCACGGTGAGCGGTTCGTGCGGGCCGGTTACGGCGATGATCACTTCCAGCGGCGGTCCGTCTGGAATGGGGGCCTCACGTTTGACCGCGCCAAAAATCAGGATTTCGTCGCCATCGAAACGGGTGGTGATGGACACCTCATCGCTGGAGAGGCCCAGCACGACCTCCTCCGCCGCCAGCGAGGCGGGCAGGAGCAGACAGAAGAGAAGCGTTCGCCACATAGCTCAATGCCCCCCGACCGGACCGATGGAGTAAAGCTCGCTCGGTTGCACCAGCAGGTCAAAACCCAACTTGCCGCAGACCAGAAGAACCAGCCCCGCCAGCAGGATGCGCAGCTGTTCTGCACGCAGACGGGTGCCGATCTGGGTGCCAATCTGGGCCCCGATCACCCCACCGACCAGCAGCAGTACGGCCAGTACAATATCGACGGTAAAGTTCGTGGTGGCGTGCAGAAGTGTGGTGAAGGCGGTTACAAAGATGATCTGGAACAAAGAAGTACCGACAACCACCTTGGTGGGCATCCCGAGGATGTAGATCATAGCAGGGACCATAATGAACCCACCGCCGACGCCCATGATCGCGGCAAGGATACCGACCATGACCCCGACCAGAACGGGCGGAATGACCGAGATATAGAGCCCGGATGTCCGGAACCGCATTTTGAAAGGAAGGGCGTGGATCCAGCTGCGTTCTTTCCTCACGCGGGCTGGGGTGCCATCGGCCTTGCGGCTCTTTCGCAAGGCGCGCAGGCTTTCGATGAACATCAGCCCGCCGACCACGCCGAGGAATACCACGTAACACAGCCGTACCAGCAGATCGACCTGCCCAAGGCTTTTGAGATAGTTGAACACCATCACCCCGAGCGCTGCGCCGATCAGGCCACCTACCAGCAGCACCAGGCCCATGCGCAGATCCACGTTTTTTCGTCGAAGATGCGCAAGCAGGCCGGAAAAGGAGGAGGCAACGATTTGGTTGGCCTCGGTTGCGACCGCAACGACTGGAGGGATGCCGATGAAAAACAGGAGTGGGGTCATCAAGAACCCGCCGCCAACCCCGAACATGCCGCTGAGCACACCGACCATGCAGCCCAGGCTAAGAAGGAGGAAGGCGTTGACCGAAACTTCAGCGATCGGGAGGTAGATCTGCATGACCACTCCTAGTCCGAGGAAACGTGCAATTGCAAGGTTTTGCTGCGGTGCCGCGAAGGCGGGACCGCTTATTTTTAGCGTTTGGTAAGACGTCCAATACGGGACCGTGACGCGTTTGTCAGCGTTCCTTAATATAGGGCTCTCCACCCGCCCGCGGAGGGATGGCCTTGCCCACGAACCCGGCCAGGATCACGACGGTCAGGATATAGGGCAGCGCGTCCATCACCTGTACGGGGATCACGAGACCACCTAGGTCGATGTTCTGATACCGCAGCGCCACGGCCTGCAGGAATCCAAACAGCAGGCAGGCCCACATGGCGTGCCATGGACGCCACTTGGCAAAGATCAGGGCAGCCAGCGCGATGAACCCACGTCCCGCAGTCATTTCCTTAACGAACCCGGCTTGCAGTGCGGTGGACAGGTACGCCCCCGCAATACCGCAAAGCACGCCGCAGATGGCGACAGCGGCAAAGCGCAGACCGACAACGGAAACGCCAGCAGTGTCCACTGCTTCGGGTGCCTCACCCACGGCGCGCAGGCGCAGACCAAACCTAGTGCGGTAGAGCACCCACCAGGTCAGTGGGACGGAAGCCGCGGCCAGGTAGACGAGGATCGAGTGACCCGAGATCAGCTCCGAATAGATTGGGCCGAGAACGGGAACGTCCTCGACCGCTTCGGCAAAGGGCAGAGTGATCGGGCTGAACCGAGCACCACCGGACAGCGATGGTGTGCGTCCGCCCTGCCTGAACCAGTCCTGCGCGATAAGCACGGTCATGCCGGAGGCAAGGAAGTTGATCGCAACGCCCGAAATCAGCTGGTTGCCGCGAAAGGTGATCGACGCCAGCCCGTGCAGGCCGGACAGCACCATGGAAGCCACGATGCCCGCCAGCAGACCCAGCCATACATTGCCGGTCAGCGCTGCAATGGCGGCGGAGAAGAACGCCGCGGCCAGCATTTTGCCTTCCAGCCCAATGTCGAAAATTCCGGCGCGTTCGGAATAAAGCCCTGCAAGGCAGGCCAGAAGCAACGGGGTGGCCAGCCGGACGGTGCTGTCGAGGATCTGGATCAGCGTCAGGAAGTCCATCACGAAGCCCCCTTGCGCAGACGCAGGAAGATGCGTTCAAGCGGCATGCGCACCATGTTGTCCAGCGCGCCGGTGAACAGGATTACGAGGGCCTGGATCACCACGATCAGTTCGCGTGGGATGTTTGTCCACAGCGCCAGTTCCGCACCACCCTGGTAGAGGAAGCCGAACAGGATCGCGGCCACAAACACGCCAAACGGGTGGTTGCGGCCCATCAGCGCTACGGCGATGCCGATGAAGCCCGCGCCCTCAGTCGCGTTGAGCACCAGGCGTTCCGCTTCGCCCATCACGTTGTTAATGGCCATCAGGCCGGACAGCCCGCCCGAGATCAGCATGGCGATCATGATAATCTTGAAAGGGGATATACCTGCATAGAGCGCGCCGGTTTCGGAATGGCCGAATGCGCGGATTTCATATCCCAGCCGGGTGCGCCAGATCAGCAGCCAAACCAAAACGCAGGCGAGGATTGCGATGAAGAAGGTCACGTTGGCGGGTGCGCCACGGAACACTACCGCGTCTGCTGTGGAAAACATATCCTGGAAGGTGGGCAGGTTCGTGGTTTCGTCAAAACGGCGGGTGGCCGGATCCATGCTGCCTTTGGGGCGCATGACGTTGACCAGCATGTAGTTCAGAACCGCAGCCCCGATCAGGTTGAACATGATGGTGGTGATCACGATGTGGCTGCCGTGCTTGGCCTGCAGATACGCAGGGATCGCGGCCCAGAGCGCGCCAAATAGCATTCCAGCGGCCATGGCCCCAAGCAGAGCCAGCGTCCAGTGCGGCCAGGGAATGACAAGGCAGACAATGGCCACGCCCAGGCCGCCCAGCATGGCCTGCCCTTCGCCACCAATATTGAACATGGCGGCGCGGAAGGCCACGGCGAAACCAAGACCGGTGAACATGAAGTTGGTGGCGTAGTAGAGCGTATAGCCCCAGCCATAGGTCGAACCCAGCGCGCCGGAGACCATCAGCTTAACGGCGGCGATCGGGTCTTCGCCGATCCCAAGGATCACCAGCGCCGAAAGGATTGCGGCCAGCACCAGCGAAATCAGCGGAACGAGGACCGCGTCGGCCCAGCCTGGCATCTTATCCATCAGGCGGCCTCTCCATTCATACCGGCCATCAGAAGTCCCAGTTCTTTTTCGTCTGTTTCGCCGGGCAGGCGTTCGCCCATGATATGGCCGTCGAACATGACTGCGATCCGGTCGGAGAGCGACAGTATTTCATCCAGTTCTACGCTGACCAGTAGCACCGCTTTTCCTGCATCGCGCAGGGCGACGATCTGGCGGTGAATGAATTCGATGGCGCCCACATCGACACCCCGGGTCGGTTGGCCGATCAGAAGCAATTCCGGCTCGCTCTCAATCTCGCGCGCAACAACAATCTTTTGCTGGTTCCCGCCCGAGAAGTTTTTTGCCGTCAGCCAGCCATTGGCAGGGCGGACATCGAATTTTTCGATCTTGCGCTCTGTATCCGCGCGCAGGGCGGCGTTGTCCATCAGCAGGCGATTGCGCTGGTATTCGGGGTTGTGGTGATAGCCGAAGGCCACGTTTTCCCAGGCGTAGAAATCCATGATCAGTCCCTCGCGCTGGCGGTCTTCGGGCACATGAGCGATGCCCTGTTGCCGTCGCGCCTGCCCGTCTGACCCAAGGCCGGAGAGCGGCAGGGGCTGACCTTTCAACTGGACCGAACCGGTGCCGGGACGCATGCCCCCCAAAACTTCCATCAGCTCAGACTGGCCGTTGCCGGCCACGCCCGCGACGCCTACAATTTCGCCCGCGCGGACGTTAAGGCTGATGCCCTTGACCCGTTCCACCCCCGCTTGATCGACGACGTGCAGGTTTTCGATGTCGAGCACGGTTTCGCCGGGCTTGGCCGGGGCCTTGTCGATCTGCAACAGGACCTTGCGGCCCACCATCAGCTCGGCCAGGTTTTCGGGGTTAGTTTCGTAGGTCTTAACTGTCGCGGTCATCTCGCCCCGCCGCATCACGCTAACCGTATCGGTGGCATCCATGATCTCGCGCAGCTTGTGGGTGATGAGGATGATGGTTTTGCCTTCGTCCTTAAGCCGGTGCAGGATCCGGAACAGCTGGTCGGCCTCGGCTGGGGTCAGAACACCGGTGGGTTCATCAAGGATCAGGATTTCCGCTTGCCGGTACAGCGCCTTGAGGATTTCGACGCGCTGCTGTTTGCCCACGCCGATGTCTTCGATCACGGCGTCGGGGTCCGCGTTCAGCTCGTATTCCTTTTCCAGTTCCAGCAAGGTCTTGCGGGCCTTGGCGAGCGAGGGTTTGAGCAGCCCGCCATCTTCGGCCCCGAGGATGATGTTTTCCAGCACGGTGAAGTTCTGCACCAGTTTGAAATGCTGGAATACCATGCCGATGCCCGCCGCGATGGCGGCCTGGCTGTCAGGGATGTCGGTTTTCTGCCCGTTAATGAAAATCTCCCCCGCATCGGCCTTGTAGAAGCCGTAGAGGATGCTCATCAACGTGGATTTCCCCGCGCCGTTTTCGCCGATGATCCCGTGGATCGTGCCCGGCATTACCGAGATCGAAATGTCCTTGTTGGCCTGAACCGGGCCGAAGGCTTTGGAAATGCCCCTGAGTTCAATTGCAGGCGCTTGGTCCGCCATATTTCTGTCCCACCCCGTGCGGTTTGGGGGAGTTTTGCAGAGCTTGACGGGTTTGCCCAGACCTGACGGGAGGGAATTGTGGGGGTTGGAAGCCACAGGTATCGAAAACGATGCTCCGTGGGACGGGCGCCTGATCCAATTTGGAACATCGCGATCACTGATTTCGTTCACCGTGTCAAAAACGGTCGTTTTGTACATCGGTTGAAGAATGGTCTTTCGCACAAAGCTCCGGATTCATCCTTTTGATACGCCTCCCCCAAACCCACAAAAAAGGCCGCGCTGATCTCCCAGCGCGGCCCAAATCGTTTCTACCCGGTGGATCAGAAGTCCAGAACCGGGCAGCTGTCGTTGGTGTAGTAGGCGACCACTTCCAGCGAGCCGTCGATGATCTTGGCCTTGGCTTCTTCCACGGCGGCCTGCATGTCGGCGGTCACCAGCGCGGCGTTGTGTTCATCCATGGCATAGCCCACGCCGTCTTCGGCCAGACCCAGCACGGTGAAGCCGCCTGTTTCCATAGCGCCGCCTGCTTTCATCGAATCGTACACAGCCACGTCCACGCGCTTGAGCATGGAGGTCAGAACCTTGCCGGAATGCAGGTAGTTCTGGTTGCTGTCGACGCCGATGGACAGGATGCCTTCGTCAGCGGCGGTTTGCAAAACGCCCACGCCGGTGCCGCCTGCGGCCGCATAGACCACGTCAGCGCCCTGGCTGATCTGTGCCTTGGTCAGCTCGGACCCTTTCACCGGATCATTCCACGCGGTGGGGGTGGTGCCGGTCATGTTGGCAACGATCTTGATGTCCGGGTTTACAGCCTTGGCGCCCTGCGCATAGCCGCAGCCAAAGTGACGGATCAGCGGGATGTCCATGCCGCCGATAAAGCCAATGGTGCCGGATTTAGAGGTCATCGCCGCCAGCATTCCAACAAGGTAGGAACCCTGGTGTTCCTGGAAGCCGATCAGTTGTACGTTTGCAGGCACTTCGGGCAGCCAGCCGTCAATATTGACGAACTTGGTGTCAGGATAATCGCCGGCGACGTTGTTGACCGGGTCGGCAAAGGCAAAGCCCGTAGTGATGACCGGGTTCGCACCGGATTCTGCAAAGCGACGCAGCGCCTGTTCGCGCTGGGCTTCGGATTGCAGTTCGATTTCCAGGAATTTACCGCCGGTTTCTTCGGCCCAACGCTGAGCGCCGTTGAAGGCCGCTTCGTTGAAGGATTTGTCGAATTTGCCGCCCAGATCGAATATCAGCGCGGGTTCAGCCAGCGCGGCACCGGCGCTGAGTGCCAGTCCGGCCGCAGCGGACATGAATTTGTGCATGAGGGTCATTTTTGATGTCTCCCGTTTATTATTTACCGGCGGATAAAAAACCAATACCGGAACGGTCCGCAGCAGCCGCGGACCCTTGTGCGTGCCAGTAAGGCTACCGAAACACAGGCCGTCAACCGGTTTTTGTGCGAGGTCGCGTCAGGGAAGTTCACGGTCCATCAGGATGGCATCAACATGGGCAACACCAACGGTGCGGTAGTATTCCTGACGACGGAAGAATTCCTTGTAGCCGGTCTCAGAATAGAGCGCGCGGGCGCCGATATTGTCCTCGGCGACCTCTAGCAGTGCGCGTCGCGCGCCGCGCTGCGCGGCTTTGGCATGCCACTGGGACATCAGCTGCTTGGCCAGTCCCTGCCGTTGGTGTCGGGGATCTGTGGCGATGGTCAGCAATTCGGCTTCGTCCGCTGCGATGCGGACCAGTGCGAATGCCTGCAGGGAGCCGATGGCAAAGACGTTCGGTTGGTGGAGCAGGGTGGCAAACTCCGCCTCGGACCAGGGGCGTTCCTCCAAAAACGCGGCCCTGTGTAGCCGCGCCATGTCTGCCGCGCCGATCAATCCAGCATCACCGGCGGCCCGTCTCGGGATGGGGCCGCATCTGCCGCACGGACATAAAGCGGGGCCGGGGGGCTGGTGTCTTCCGATTGGGCCGCAAGGCGGGCGATGGCGGTTGCAAGCTCGGCAGGCGGTACATCGGTGATCGCATCAGGCTTTTCTGCCCGCTGGATCAGCCGGGGGGCCGGATCGGCGACATAGATTTTGTCCTGTGGGGCGGGCACGCCAACCGGCTGTCCCTTTGACACGCAAGCCGCGCGGGAGGCAAAGCCATCCACCCCGATGGCGGGAATGGCCAAGCCCATCGATAGCCCGCGCGCGGCGGACACCGAGATCCGGATGCCGGTGAAATTGCCCGGTCCGATACCAACACCGATGCGTTGAAGGTCGGCCCAGCTAAGCCCAGCATCGGTCAGTATATCCTCCAGCAACAACATCAGCCGTTCGGCCTGACCGCGCGCCATGTCTTCGCTGCGGCAGGCGACGACTGTTTCGCCAACCAGTACTGCCGTCGCGCACCATGGGCCGGATGTATCAAAGCCGAGCGTGACGGGTTGGGTCATGCCCCATCTCCGGTCACGTTCCGCGCATCCGCTGCTTTGGCGTCGATGCGCGGCAGGTTTTCGGACAAATGCAGCCACGGTAATTGCGAGGCCACATAGCTGCGCGGGTGTGGGGTATGATCTGCAGCAGTGTCGAGAATGCCGATAGGCGCGTAGGTTTTATCAAGCAGAGGATCAAAGCTTGGCGCCAGCAGGAACCCGCAGGTGGTACAGCACCATCGTCGCGCGCCTTGGGCCACCGAAAACACGGTGCCGGGATCGGGAGGCAACGTTAGGTGGTTCGCATCAAATGGCGCTACGGCAGCGCCCTGGGCGCCGGTCCAGCGTCGGCCATTCACGCAATTGCAGTAGCGGGTTTGCGGAGGCGCGTCGGCCTCCCCCTTTATTGATCCACAGTGACACTGGCCGATGACCGGCGCGGGATCAGGCGCCAACCGGACGCACTTCAACCACTTCGGGGATGTAGTGGCGTAGCAGGTTTTCGATGCCCATTTTCAGCGTCAACGTCGAAGACGGGCAGCCAGCGCAGGCGCCTTGCATGTGCAGGTAGACGATTCCTCGGTCAAACCCATGGAACGTGATATCGCCACCGTCTTGCGCAACGGCAGGGCGCACGCGGCTGTCCAGCAGTTCCTTGATCTGGCCGACGATTTCACCGTCTTCGCCTTCGTGTTCCGCGTGGCCCGAATGGGGCGCGCTATCGTCCAGCATGACGGGCTGGCCCGACTGGTAATGTTCCATGACCGCGCCCAGGATGGCAGGCTTGATATGGTCCCATTCGATATTGTCGGCTTTGGTCACAGTGACAAAGTCATTGCCCAGGAACACACCGGTGACGCCGTCCACCGCAAAGACGCGGGCGGCGAGGGGTGATGTTTCAGATGTGTCTGCAGATGGAAAATCTGCCGTACCTGCCTCCAGCACCGTTTGGCCCGGAAGGAATTTCAGCGTGGCTGGGTTCGGGGTGGATTCGGTTTGGATAAACATGTGCAGATCTCCGTCGGTTCATTGGGATATGCGTGCAGGCGCGGGGCAAGTCAAGGATTAGAACTGTTCTAAACCCTCTCTGCTTTTACTGTCACTCGCAAATCATGGGTACAACAACCCTGTGCGCCAGCCCGACCCTAGTGCAGCTGCCAACAGTATCTTTGCGAGTGCCGAGCCCGCTGTCATCGATGCAGAACGCCTCGCCTGCCTGTGCCGCAGCGCGAATTCCTTGCGGTCTAAGACCGGGATAAGCTGCGTCTCATGTATGGCGACGTTGATGCGCTTTCACAGATCTGGCCTAAAGCGCGGGTCAAGACAACAGATGGCTACGGGCAAGATCGTGTGCTGCGCGCAGCGGAGACCCTGAACGCAGTCAAAAGGTTTGTGGGGTCGTGAGGGCGCAGGGCGTCACGTGATCGCCTGCAGTTTTTCCTTGCTCAGTTCGCCGGGCACGATGGTGATGGGGATGGGCAGCGTAGCGGAAGCGCGGCTGAGCTGGGATACCAGCGGGCCGGGTCCCTTGCGGTCGGATCCCGCACCCAGAACCAGCACGCCGATCTCTCCGTCTTCGGCGATCTGGGCGAGGATTTCTGGCACCAAATCGCCTTCGCGAATGATCAGCTCCGGGTCCACGTCTTGCCGGTCACGCATCCATTTGGCGAAGACTTCGAAATGCGCGTGGATTCGTTCGCGCGCTTCTTCACGCATGACTTCGCCCACACCGATCCAGTGATTGAATTCGTCAGGCGGGATGATCGACAGGATCGCTACGCCCCCGCCTGTATTGGCTGCACGCATGGCCGCGAACCTCATTGCATTCAGGCATTCGCGGCTGTCATCCAAAACCACGAGAAACTTGCGCATGGACGTCTCTCCTTCGCAGTGATCATGGCCTAGAGCAGGCAGTCAGGCAACTGCGGAGTATCATTGAGTCAAAGCAGAAGGAAAAGGCGGGGCAGATTGTTTCCGGGCATGGAGACCGAGGGTTTGGCTCCGTCATGTGTGGCACCCATCACTCCATAATAAGCACCTGCGCCGTGATCGGCTGTGATTTTGAGCGGCGTCTCGCCGAGGTTATGGACGGCGGTGACTGCCCAGACAAACAGGGTGCAGCCATGCCGGTAGCCGATTCTGGTGGGCTCCATTAAGTGGCGTGCAAGCTGGGCCTTTTGACCTTTCAACGAGACCTGAACGTAGCCCACGAAACGGCTAGTATGGTGCAGCACTGCTGCGGCGTAGTTGGTGAGGCCTGCCGGAGCGATAGCCAGTTCCGCCTGGCACGCGTTCAGGAAGGCTGCGTCATGGCCCTAATGGCCCTTTGAGCGCAGGCAGAGATCCCACCGGGCCGCAAGTCATCAGTGCTGGCAAATGTGAGCCGTTCGGGCGTCACGCAGCGCTGGCGGCCCAGTCCCAGTACATTTCACGCACGCGACGCGTGACCGGACCAACTTGGTATTGGGTGTCGTCAAAGGCCGTAACTGGCGTGACCTTGGCCATGTTGCCGGACATGAAGACTTCATCCGCGCCGGAGAAATCATCAAAGGTCAGCACGGTTTCATGTACGGTCATCCCGTCGGCGCGCATGTTGGAGATATGGCGTGCGCGGGTGATCCCTGCAAGGAAGGTGCCGTTGGCTATAGGGGTAAAGACCTCCCCATCCTTGACCATAAAGATGTTGGCGGTAGCGGTTTCGGCCACGTTGCCCATGGCGTCTGCGACCAGCGCGTTGGCAAAGCCTTTGGAATGTGCTTCGGCCAGCATGCGAGCGTTGTTGGGATAGAGGCAGCCTGCCTTGGCGTCGACCACGGCGTCTTCCAGTACCGGACGGCGGAAGCGTGTGCGTGTCAGGGTGGCAGATGCAGAGGCTGCAGGCATGGGGATTTCTTCGAGACAGATGGCAAAGCCGGTGCTGTCGGCATTGGGGATGATGGCAGTGTTGCCGCCATCTATGCCCCAGTACATTGGGCGAATGTATATGGCTTCGCTGCCGGCGAATTGCTTCAGCCCATCCTGCACGATGGCGACCATGTCGCCAGTTGAGACCGTGGGGGTGACCATGAGCGCAGCGGCAGACCGGTTTACGCGGTCGCAGTGTTTGTCGAGATCGGGAGACATGCCATCGAACCAGCGCGCGCCGTCGAACACACCAGAACCCAGCCATGCGCCATGATCCGCCGCGCTCATGATCGGGATGTCGCCGTCATGCCATGTGCCGTTAAAATAGGTGCGGATGTTTTTACCGGTTGCCATGTCACACTCCTTTGGTCCAGCCAAACGCTATGCGCGTGGGCAGGGCAGGTCCAGCGGTTTCGTGCGGGCGGGATGACGCTCGGGCTTGCGCCCACCGCCCTGCGCACCCTCCCGTATATGGGGCTATCTGCCGATGGCGTAGGCCTGCATCAACCGTGGCGTGGCCCCAGCGCGCATGAGCCAGGGATCGGCGACGTCGACCTGGTGGCCGCGGGCGCGCAGGGCGTCGAGCACCGGGGATGACCATGGCCAGAAGGCCAGAGGCAGGGATAGCTCCAGTCCCTCGGATCGGTAGTGGGTGATTATGGCGCCCGCAGGGGCTGGGCCCTGGCCACAGATGACGGTGGGCGCCTTGACCCCGGCGGATCAGATCAACGCGGGCAGATCGCCCAATGGACTGTTCAGGTGTGGTTCCACCAAGTGCAGGACAAAGCCCGTGGCTACAGCGGCGTCAAAAGCATTGCCGCCGCGCTCGAGCATGGACATGCCCGCGGCGGAGGCGATCCAGTACGTGCTTGTGACGACACCGAAGGTGCCGGTGATCTCGGGATGGGTTGTGAAGGTCATTTCAGGCCCTGGCGTCAGTATTCGCGGTCGAAGAAGATGCCGATGCCGCTCTCGCCGGTGTTGTCCACCATGCCTTTGAGCGTCAGGTTATCGGTTACATCGAGGTTGATATTCAGCTCTGTATCACCATCAGTGTAGATATTGCCGCTGAGATAGCCGCCCAGTTCCAGAGATGGCAGCCCGCCGGTGTCATTGGCCAAGCTGACGGCATTGGCACCCGTGGCCTTGCGACCCTGGGTGTCAACCACATCACCACCTCCGCGCAACGCGATCAGGCCGGTGGCGATCTGGGCGATCTTGAAAGGCGATAGGCTGGAGAATTCATTGCCGAAGATCAGCAGGGCCAGTGCCTCTTCTTCTGGCAGTTCGGGGTCGGAGGTGATGGAGATGTCGATCGCGTCAAGTTCACCGGACATTTCCAGTGTTGCGGTGCCAGAATTGGTGGACGAAGTGGCGGCAAATTCCAGATAGGGCTGGAGTGAGCCCTGTAGGGTAATCAGCCCGCGGCTGAGTTCCAGCCTTCGGCCGAAGAGCCCCATGAAGCCGCGCAAAAGCTCAATCTGGCCGGCGGGAGCAATGCGATTGGTGTTGCCGCGCACATAGATTTCACCGCCTAGTTCGGCGTTCAGGCCCCGACCACGGACGAATATCTTGTTGGGGGCGGAGATAAGCAAATCCAGATCAATCGGCGCGCTGGGCCCGCCGGAGCGCCCACTGTCCAGCAGACCGGCCCTGGCACGGGTGGTGCGGACGGGACCTGGCTCGCGCAAATGGGTTAACGGCGGAATTGGAGCGGCGCTGCTGGATCCACCGATATTGCCAACGTTGATGTCGGTTTCGCCAATATCAATGCGGCCTGCCAACCGTGAATTGCCGGTGACAGGTCCTGAGAATTGCAACTGTCCGGACACGGGGGCGCGGTAGACCACCTGATCAGTCATGATCATTTGGTTCAGGTTGATGGACAGGTTTGCAGGGTAGGGGGCCTGCATGCCCACGGGCCCGTTGAGGGAGAAGGTGCCGCCGGTGCTTAGCCCCCCCTGCATGGCCACTGCTGCGCCAGCATCGTTCAGGCTGATGGTGCCGCCCGCGTTTCGGATGGAGTTTTGCAGGCGGGGGAAGGCGGCAGAGACATCGGTCAGGTTGATCTGGCCGCGCAGGCCCTCCAGTGCAGGTTTGCCATTGATCGACACGTCGAACCGGCCTGTACCTTCCACGGAATTTGGGGAGATGAAGACATTGGCGGCGGCCAGTTGCAGACCACCAGTGGCACTGGCGTCTACCGTGCCGTCGGCTTCGGAGTAGGTGCCTCGGGTCACAATGTCGATGCCAGCCGGGCCGGTTGCGTCGGCGTCGATGGTCCAGACCTCATTTTCCCGCCGCAGAATGCCCTTGCCGGCAAGTTGGCCAGGGAATTGGGGCATAAAGCGTTCGAGTTTGTTCATCTGACCGTCAAATGCAATTTCGCTCACCCTATCCGGAATGTGGCTGGCTTTGGCATTTACGAAACTATCGTTCGGGGCGTCTATGTTTACCTCGGCGATATAGCGGCCAGCTTCTCCGCGCAGCCCAGCGTCGATGCTGACTTCGCCGGGCAGGGCGGGCATCACGAGCGCCAGCTCGTTCAGAAGGATGCGGGCCTGAATGTCGGGGTTGGTTGGCGACACGAAGCCGGAGACGGTGGCTTCCAGCGCGTCACCGGCAAAACGCAGGCTGCGCAGGTCGATCCCGTCGGGCTTGGCTTGGGCATCGGCGCGCAGGCGGTACGTCCCGGCCATGATTGCATCGGCCTGCGGGATACCGGTGGTCAGGTCTTGCAGGGTGCTGGTGACGATTACATCAAGTTCGCGTGGGGCCAGCATGCCGGTGGCGGATGCGGTGACAGTGCCGCTGCCTGTCAGCGGCCGTTGGGCCAGACCGGAAAAGCGGGCAAAATCGCGGACATTCAGGTCCGCATTGGAGGTGATCTGTTGTTGCCCCGACAAGTCGGTCAGGTTGAGCGCGACATTCGCCTCCAACCCGGGGCCGCGCAGCAGCGTGTCGGTCAGCGCTAGTGTTTCACCGGCGACAATGTCGAACCCGGTGGTTAGCGTCAGGTTGTTTCCCAGCGCCGCGCCAAGGGCCGGGTCGCTTATAGACAGGCCCAGAAGTCCGGCGCTCAGCTGGCCGTCGGCAGACAGTGCTGCGCCAATATCGAAATCACCCGATCCGCGCAGGGTCATCCGGCCGAGCTGGCCCGCGCTGTGCGACAGCCCTTCGACGGTCGCGGTCAGGGTCCAGCCCGGATCGGTGCCCGCGTCCAGAGCGGCATCAATCTGGGCGCGGCGCAAGGTGACTGGCGCGCCAGGGATTGGCAGTTGCACCGGTCCGGCGGCTGTGCCCAACGTCCCGGTCAAAGCGGCATGTTCAGGCTGGCCTTGTGCGTTGATCCGGGCATCACCAGTCAGCTGCAGGGCATCGGTTTGCAGATTGAGTTTGCTCAGCTCCATCTGGCCATCTTGCAGCCGGATGCCATTTGCAGTCAGTTCTGAGGAGGACCCGAAAAACGAATGATACTGGTCCTGAAGGAATGGTGTGACGTCCCCGGAAAATGCGGCCTCGAACCCGGTGCCGGGCTGCGGGCTGTCCTGGTCGCGGATCTGTACCGTACCAGTCAGGCGGGGTTGCCCTTGGGTGGCCAGCGAAAGGTCGGCGGTGAAATCGGTCAACGCGCCGTTGCCCTTGGCGGTTACCGCAAGGGGCGGATTCGCCGGCATGGACAGAAGTTGCCCTATAGGCCCCCCGGCGGGTTCGGAAATGTTGAGGTCAAAGGCTAACCCATCGCCTAAATCCTGCGGCACGGTGGCGGTCACCGCAGCCTGCGCGCCGCCGGGTGCGTCCACGTTCCAATCAAGGGTCCAGGTCTCCCGCCGCTGGCTTGTGGTGCCGGTTATTGTGACGGGACCAGGCAGGTCCGGCAGCAGGCGGGCAAGATCGTCCAGCTGTGCCACAAGGTCGAGATCGGCCCGGCCTGTTTTTGCCTGCCCTTTGGCTGACAGCGTGAGCGCTGTACCGTTCAGATCCAGGTTCCGGATCTGAAGTCCGTCCGGCCCGCGTACGGAGTCAAGTGTCAGGTCCGTTTGGCCGATCAACAGTTGGTCCAACATGTCCTGCCCGGCCTGCAGATCCTGTGCGGTGCCGGTCAGCTGCAAATCGAACGTGCCGCCGATCGGCGCAGCCTTCCCGCTGAGCTGGGCGGACAGTGCCCCGGCGATGGGGCGCCCGGCAAGGGCCTCAAATTGGGACAGGTCTGCGATGTTTAGGCCAACGTCACCCGTGACCTCGAACCCCTTGCGCAACCCGGTAATCGCAGCGGTGAGCGCCGCCTGCACATGGCTGGCTTCCAGCGTCATGTTGTTGAGATGCAGGTTATCACCCTGACTGAGCACAAAATCTCCCGCCAGATCGGCATCGCGTCCGACAGCCTTGCTCAGAGCGGCATCAGAGAAGCGCAGGCCGCGCAGTTGGGCGTTGATGGTCCCGGAAAGTGGAGCAGCTTGATCGGGCTGGTAGGTGCCGCTGGCGTCAAGTTTGGCGTTGCCAAGGCCGAGGTCCGGTTGAGAAAAGTCATCCATCTGCGCGAACAGGGTCCATCCCGGTCCTTGTGCCGCGTCAAAGCTGGCCTTTGCAGAAACCGCGCGCACCCGCGTGGTACCACCGCTGACCGGGAGGGTGATTGCCCCACCTTCGGCTTGCTCCAGGGCGAGGTTCAGGTTCAGCCGGGCAACTTCTGATTGGGAGGTCAGCGCAAGGCCGCCATTCAGCTTTACCGCATCGGTGTCCAGTTGCAGGGCAGAGATATCCAGCCGTCCATCCGCCATACGTTGGCCAACAAGGTTGATCTCGGAACGCGGGCCGAAAAAGGCGTTGAAATCTTCGGCCATCAGCGGGCGCAAGTCGCCGTCCATCTGACCGCTGAAGCCGATGGTCTGGTTGGGCCCTTCTGCGTCCCCAACGCCGGACAGGGCAACCTGCCCGCGCACCCGGTCCACCCCGTCAGTGGCCAATTTCAGTTTCGCGATGAAATCATGAACCGGCCCGGCCCCCTGCACGGACAGGTCCAATGTGGGCGTGCCGGGCATGTTCAACAGGCGTGACACCAGCCCGCCTGCGTCCTCGGTGACCTGGATGTCCAGGTTGATCTGGCGGGTGTCGTTGGCAAAGCCCGCTATGATCGCGACCTTGTCGCCCGGACCGTCCAGCCGGTCGATGGACAGATCTGTGTCCAGCGTACCATCGGCCAGGCTGACCCGCGCGTCTATTGCCAGCCGCGCGGCGGCGCCAGCGACAGGTTCGCCCAGCGACACTTCGGTCACGGCCATCTTGGCAATTTCGATGGAGACCGGCAGCTCTGGCATTTTGAACGGTTGCGCTTCGGGTGCGGGCAAGTCGGTGTCTTCTGTCGGGACCGGCCGGCGGAGCATTTCGATACTCTCGGTGGTCAATTCGTTGACCGAGAACCGTCCGCGCACCAGGGCAACACGGTTCCAGTCCAGCACCGCTCCAGTTATCCGCAGCCAGACGCCGTTTTCATCGGACACTTCGATCTGTTTGATCATGGCACGGGAAGACAAGGCCCCTTCGAGTCCGGTGACCCGGATTGTGCGGCTGTCATTGGACAGAGTGCGTTCCAGCAGCCGCACCAGCGGGCCGCCTGCATCCTCTTCTTCCTGAGCGTGGAGTGGGGCGCCAAGACTGATCACCAGTAGCAGGAGATATGAGGCTAATCGTTTCAAAACGCCTGTCCGATCCCGAAATAGAACTGCGCGCCGTCAGAGGTAGACCCTTCCACCGGGTATGCAATGTCGAGCCGCAGCGCCCCGATCCCGCCCACATCATAGCGCAGGCCCAGCCCGGCCCCGGAATGTGACGACGAGGTGCTGCTGATAAACTGATCCGCATCTATCGCGCCATAATCGAAGAACCCGACGAGCGAGAAATTGTCTGTCACCCGTGTGCGTATCTCGGCCGACAGACCAAAGAAGGACCGGCCACCTGCAAACCCCGGACCCACCGGGATGCCCAGTGACTGGTAGGGCTGGCCACGTACGGTACCTGACCCGCCAGAGTAAAATAGAAGATCCGGGGAAATGTTCTGGATACTGGCGCCAATGACGCTGCCCAGTTGAACGCGCCCGGCCAGAACCATGCGGCTGTTTGCACCGAGGCCCCAATAAACGCGCCCGTCAATAAGGGCATAAAGTCCGCTTTCAGTGCCTTTGAACCCGGCAAAGGGCGTGGCGTCAGCATTCAGGTAGAAGCCGCGGGTCGCGTTAGTGGCATTGTCGCGCCGGTCCCACCGGAATCGCGATGGCAGCGATAGAAAATAGAATTTGCGGTCGGCTCCGAACACATCATCCGACATGTTGTAATTGGCGGCGATACCTGTTTCGAAATACTTGCCGGGTGAGATTACGCGACGCCAGCCGATGCCCAGTTGCGACCTGAAAAGGTAATAGTATTCTTCGTCCAGCAATTCGATATCGAGCAAGTAGAATAGGTCATTGTCCGCGCCGAAAAACGCGGGCCGGTCAAGGCGCAGAACGAGTTGTCCGTCTACATTGCTGGTGCCACCAATGTTTCGAATGCGGCTGTCAAAGGTGAGGCGCTCCGCCCCGCCAAACAGGTTGCGGTGGACCCATTGGAATGACACCTCAACCCCCTGGGTCGAGGCAATCTCGGCCCCGAATTGCAGGCGGCGCGGCTTAGCATCGACCACTGACATTTCGAAATCAAGCGTTCCGTCGGGATTAGCGGTTTCCTTCTCCGAAAGAGAAACGGACGAAAATGTACCGGTGCGGCGCAAACGACTGGCCGCGGTACGGGCCTTTTCCGGGCTGAACTGTTCACCGGTGGGGAAGCCCGCGATCCTGCGAATAGCCTTGGGCCGGACTGTGGACTGGACTTCCAGCTCCATCTCACCAAACAAGAGGTTGGGGCCGGGGTCCACACCGATCCGGGCATCCAGAATGGCTTCTGAATGGCGCGCAATGATTTGCTGTTGTGAAATTTTAACCTTGGCATGCCCTGCGTCACGCCAGCTACTAATTGCTGCTTGGCCTGTGGCCTGTAGCACACCGGTCGGGGCCGGTTGCCCTGTGCGGAACGTGTCGGGCAGAACGGTGCCCGGAGCCAGTGGTGCGATCTGCGCGTCACCAAAGCGAAATGGGCTTCCTGTTTCGATGTTAATATCGATCCTGTTGATGCTATGGAGCATCTCCAGCGGATTGATGTTTGCGGCCTCGCGCCCGTCCACCCGGATTTGGATGACAGGGCTGTAATAGCCGGAATCGTACAAAATGCTGATCAGGCCGCGATAATCGCTGCGGGCGGCGGCCAGGATTTCCTGCGGCGAGTCTAACCCACGTTGACTGGCCGTAAGGCTGAGCGACCCGGCCTGCAGCCGGTCCACCACTTCCGATGGGGCGCCGGGCGCGGTCAATATGGCTTCCAATGCCTCTGCTGTAGACACGGACATGCCGAACCAACTGGCCAGCAGGCACAGTTGGCCAAAAATGCGCCAGCGCAGGGCAATGCGCTTCACCGAATAACCCCCCTAGGTTGATGACGCCGACCGTGGGGGAACCAGTTTGCTTCACGGTCTGTGTTGGTTAGTTGGGACGAGATATGGCATATTGAAGCCGGGCGATCCACCACATGAGCGATTTCCGGCGGAATTTATCAAGTTTGTCTAGTGCGTGTGATTCCGGGGCGATTTTCGGGTTCACCCGTGCACAATAATAGTCCAGCCGCCGATTAAGAACGCCGGGAAGCTGAACCTTGACACGCGGTCTAATCGCAAGGCTTCGGGTTCCCGTCCGTTCAGCACCATGCGACCGGCCACCAATGCCTCCACAATGCTCAGGAAGATTACGACGATGGACCAGATCACCATCTTGTCGAGCTTGGTCAGATAACCCACAGGCGGCAACTGGCTGCCAATGGCAAAGATGAAGGCCATGGCCGTCAGCATCGTGGTCGCCCCGATCCCGATCTGGAATTCGAACCGGCTGGGCGGGACCCAGAAGATCACTCAGGACATGGCCACCACCAGCGCCAGCAGGCAGATCAGGCGATAGAGGTAGAATTCCGGGTTGCGATCTCCGTCGATCAGTAGAGACAATTTCTGCAGGCTCAGGCCGGCCTGTTTCTGAAAGCTATGTGTGGTGACTTCCAGCCGCGGGTCGCCCAGGTCCCAGCCTTCGATGTTCAGGCGGTCGCTGATCCATGTGTTGTTTTCGTCTGCGATGAAGTGGATCAGGTTGTTGGTTTCTTCCACCGCGACGAAATCGATCGTAAATTCGTGGTGGTCGAAGGGGAAATCGCTGAGGTTGTGGTAGCTGGAAATTGGGCCGGTGAAGCGTTGCACATATTCGACCGTCCCGTCCTGATGCACCGAAACCTGGTTCTGGCTGTTCTTATAGGCCACGCGCAGGGCCTGGGAATTCAGCATGCGTATGCGTGGGAACCAGACCTTGGTTATTGCAAAGCGGCATCCTTCGTTTTGCAGTAGCCTCGGGTCCTTCCATCGAAGGGTTAGGAAGAAATCCACTTCAATCTGCTGGTTTTCATCGTCAACTCCCATGAAATCGACGATGGCAAAGGAGCTGGTGACTTGGGTGGGGACGTTCAAACCGCCTGGTGGGACATCGGTGCACAGATCGGGTGTGAGGGTGCAGGCCATGGCCCAGGCGGCCATACCGATCGTCAGTAAACAGGCTGCAATCATGCTGCGCATTCCCAGCCGCATAGTATTCGAAACCAACAGTGCCGCTAGAAATGACCTCATGCCAAAACCCCATACCAACAATTCGGGCCCGTCTGCGACCGGCGATGTCCTCAGCAAGGTGACATGATGGGTGCCATGTTGCTAGAAAGAATTGGGCGGGGCTTAGGGCCTATTGCGCGCTGCGGGCCGTGCGATACCATTTGACCACTGCTTGGCGGTCTTCCGGTTCCATATACGTAACGTTTGCCGGTGGCATGGCGTGGCTGAGGCCCGCTTGTAGGTAAATCGATTTCGCATTGCGGGCGATGTCGGCTTCGGTTTCCAGCAGGACACCCTTGGGAGCCCAGAGGATGCCTTCCCAGACCGGTTCGCGCGCGTGGCACATGGAGCAACGACCCAGCATGATGTCGTGCACTTCTTCGAACCCGTCTGCGGCGGCAAAGCGTTGCTCGTAGGCGGTCAGTGGTTTGGCTGCGGCTTCGTCGTCCAGCGGTTCGTATATGGTTGCCGTGGAAAGCCACGCGATAATCAGAAACAGGATCGCAGTGACCGCCCAGGTCCAGCTGGGTTGCCCTTTGCGGGCGTGCATGGAGTTAAAATAGTGCCGGATCGTGACTCCCATCAGAAAGACCAGTGCGGCGATGATCCAGTTGTACTCTGTGGCAAAGGCCAGCGGATAATGGTTGGACAGCATCAGGAAGATGACCGGCAGGGTCAGATAGTTGTTATGAGTTGACCGCAGCTTGGCGATCTTGCCGTATTTGGCATCGGGTTTGTGCCCTGCCTTGAGGTCCGCTACGACGATGCGCTGGTTCGGCATGATGATGAAAAAGACGTTTGCGGTCATGATCGTGGCGGTGAATGCGCCCAGATGTAGCATCATCGCCCGACCAGTGAATATCTGGTTATAGCCCCAGCCCATTGCCACCAGCAGCACGAACAGCAGCAGCATTAGCATCGTGGGGTGTTCGCCCAGCGGGCTTTTGCACAGAAAATCGTAAACGATCCAGCCGATTGTCAGAGACGCAGCTGAGATCAGGATGCCATGCCAAAGCGCCAGGTCCGCCTTTTCTGCGTCTAGCATGTAAATCTGCCCACCCGCCCAATAGACGATCATGAGCAGTGCCGCGCCGCTGAGCCAAGTGGTGTAGCTTTCCCATTTGAACCAGGTCAGATGCTCGGGCATCTGGTTGGGTGCCACCAGGTATTTCTGGATGTGGTAGAACCCGCCGCCGTGAACCTGCCATTCCTCGCCATCCGCAGGGCCGGGAATGTTGCGGTTCAGGCCCAGGTCCAGCGCGATGAAATAGAAGGATGACCCGATCCAGGCCATCGCCGTGATGACATGCAGCCAGCGGACTGCAAACTCCAGCCAATCCCAGAGAACCGTCAGGTCATACATTGCGAGCCTCCGTTCCGACGTGCGCACTCTATGCACCCTGCCGATTTTTCGGTATTGCCGTATATTGTCAAACTCATTCAAAAATCATGGAACAATGTCTTACCTCGACAACATCCGAACCTTCGTTCGTGTCTACGAACTCGGCAGTATGTCGGCCGCGGGGCGGGACATGCGCATTTCTCCGGCGGTGACATCTGCGCGTATTTCCCAGCTCGAAGACCATCTGGGCGTGCGCCTGTTCCAGCGGACGACTCGCAACCTCAGCCCCACAGAGCAGGGGGAGACGTTTTATTCCGGGGCTTGCGCGGTACTGGAGGCGGTGGACGAAGCCGAGGCGCGGGTTGTCGACCTGACAGATAATCCGCGTGGGTCTTTATATGTGTCCGCACCTTTGGGTATGGGTCGCAGGTTGATCGCGCCGCGCGTTCCGGAGTTTCTGGATAGCTATCCCGATATTTCCGTCCGGTTGCGGCTGACGGATCGCACGGTGGATCTGACCTCCGAAGGATTGGATCTGGCGTTTTTCATTGGGCAGCCGGAAGACAGCACGCTGCGCATTCGTAAGATCGCCGATTGTCGCCGCGTGTTATGTGCCGCACCTTCCTACGTGGTGGCGCGTGGTATGCCGGAAACTGGGCATGACCTTGTGCGCGGTGGTCATGAATGCCTGAACCTGCGGTTTCCCGGCGCGGCGGAATTTCAATGGCGGCTGGAAACGGCTGACGGGCCGCAGAGGTTTGCTGTGGCCGGTCGGCATGAATGCGATGATGGCGATGTGTTGACCGACTGGGCGTTGGCGGGCCGCGGGATTGTGATGAAACCAGTTTTCGAGGTTGCCGCGCATCTTGAGCGTGGAACACTGGTGCCGGTGGCCGAGGCAAACCCGCCCGTGCCGGTGCAGATGGCGTGCCTGTACACGCACCGCCGTCATCAGGATCCGAAAACCCGGCTTTTCATGGAATTCATGATTGACCGGCTGGCCAACGCCCTGCGCGTGGCCGAAAATAGCGGAAACTGAACGCGGTCAGCTGCCGCGGTAGGTGGAAAACCCGTAAGGCGACAGCAGCAGTGGTACGTGGTAGTGATCTGCCTCCGGCATGCCGAAGCGGATCGGTACTATGTCCAGAAACAGTGGTTCGGGCCCGTGCTGACCGGTGGCGCGGAGATAGTCGCCCGCGTGAAACTCCAACTCATAGCTGCCGGGTTCAAACTGGTCCTGTGGCAGGATCGGCGCGTCCGTGCGTCCGTCCTCATTGGTAGTCTTTTCGGCCAGCTGCGTGCGCGTGCCGTCGTGATGCCGGTACAGAACAATGCGCAGCCCGTCCGCCGGGCAGCCGCGCGCTGTGTCCAGCACGTGGGTGGTTAGATATCCGGTCATGGTGCCTCCTTGGTTGCGGGGGTGATGCCGTGCCCGCGCACGCAGCGCAAATCTGTCCTGCTTGACAGTGTATATGCGGATTTTTGAAAAACTATCTGTGAAAACTTGCCTACAACCGGATCCAACCGTCAGGAGACAGAAATGAACCGTTATCCCCGCGACATGATCGGCTATGGGGCAAACCCCCCGGATCCGAAATGGCCCGGTGGCGCCAAAATCGCCCTGCAGATTGTGCTGAACTACGAAGAAGGCGGGGAAAACTGTGTTCTGCACGGCGATGCGGCGTCCGAGGCGTTTTTGTCCGAAATCGTTGGGGCGGCTCAGTGGCCGGGACAACGGCACTGGAACATGGAAAGCATCTATGAATATGGCGCACGGGCGGGATTCTGGCGGCTGCACCGTCTGATGAAGGACCTGCCGATCACCATTTATGGTGTGGCCAGCGCCCTGGCCCGCTCGCCTGAACAGGTGGCGGCGATGAAGTCTGCTGGCTGGGAAATTGCCAGCCACGGGCTGAAGTGGATTGAATACAAAGACGCGCCCGAAACCCAGGAACGCGCGGACATGGTCGAAGCCATCCGCCTGCATACCGAGGTTGTCGGTGAACGCCCGCGTGGCTGGTACACCGGGCGCTGTTCCGAAAACACCGTGCGACTGGCAGCGGAAGAAGGTGGGTTTGCCTATGTCGCCGACACGTATGATGACGATCTGCCCTACTGGAAACGGGTCGGCGGGCGCGACCAATTGATTACGCCGTATACCTTGGATGCCAACGATATGCGTTTTGCCACGCCGCAGGGGTTCAATTCCGGCGACCAGTTTGAGGCCTATCTGCGCGACAGTTTCGATGCGCTTTATGCCGAAGGGTTGGGCGGAGCGTCTAAAATGATGTCCATAGGTCTGCATTGCCGTCTGATCGGTCGGCCGGGTCGGGTGAGAGCGTTGGAGCGGTTTCTGGACTATGTGCGCGGCCTGCCCGACGTCTGGATTGCCACGCGTGAACAGATCGCAGACCACTGGGCGGCAACACATCCGCCGCGGGATTTCGATCGCCCTTCGGAGATGGCCAAGGCGGACTTCGTGGAGGCATTTGGCGACGTGTTCGAACATTCCGCGTGGATTGCAGAACGCGCACATGGGTTAGAGTTGGGCCCGGCCCATGACACCGCCACCGGGGTGCATAACGCGCTGGCGCGCATGTTCCGGTCCGCGTCCGAGGAAGAGCGGCTGGGTGTTTTGAGGGCGCATCCCGATCTGGCAGGCAAGCTCGCCGCCGCGCGGCGGTTGACGACGCAAAGCACTGCGGAACAGGCCGGCGCCGGGCTGGATGTGCTTACAGATGAAGAACGCGCAGCATTCACAGAACTGAATCAGGCCTACACGGATAAGTTTGGCTTTCCCTTCATCATTGCCGTACGTGATCATGACAAGGCGTCGATTCTTCAATCGTTTCACAGCCGTATTGCCAATAACAATGATCAGGAATTTGCGGAAGCCTGCCGCCAGGTGGAAAGGATTGCGGAGTTCCGGCTGCGCGATCTGTTGCCGTCGTGACGCGGGTTTCCATCGAACCTTTGATAGCCGAGGCATTCCAACCCTTTGGCGATGTGCTGGACATTTCCGGCGCGCCGGATCGGATGATCAACCAAGGTCTTTGCGGGCGATATCATGACCGGGCGCGACTGCAGTTCCTCGACGGGCGCGCAGGGGTCAGCCTGTTCAACGCCGAACCACGTACACTACCCTACCGGTTGGAGATGGTAGAGCGCCACCCGGATGGCAGCCAGACGTTCATTCCTATGACGCAGAAGCCCTTTCTGGTGATCGTGGCCCCTGATACGGCTCAAGGTCCGGGCCTTCCCCGCGCCTTTCGCACGGCGCCGGGGCAAGCCATCAACTTCCTGCGCAACACTTGGCATGGTGTGCTGACACCGCTGACCGCACCGGGTCTATTTGCGGTGGTGGACCGGATCGGGCCGGGTGCAAATCTGGAAGAATTTTGGTTTGACGAGCCTTACCTCGTTGGGACGGCATAAGGGAGGATCAAAAGCGGCAGGTAAGACCGCTGGGGACTGAGGCCAACAAAAAGCAAACCAAAATCTCTGATACTTTGATAGCGATCGCAGAACACCTCCGTGATCCCAATTTTATCGTGGCGCTGTCTAAGGTTGTACCTCTTGGCATCCAGCATGTTCTGGCTATGTTTATTTCCAACGTGATGCCCGCGATCATCATCGCGGGAACTGTCAGGTTTTGCTTTGGTTTGGACGCCAGAGCGCAGGGGTTTCCGGCTGCTTTGCCGGTGTCAACTAACGCGAAACTGCGTGGGGTAAAGGTTAGTAGCCCTTGCCTCGCGCACTGACCGGCCACCGGGTTTCGACCACGCCGTTGCGCACCCCCACATACCAGTTGTGCAGGTTGCAGGTCGGGTCGCAGTGTCCGGGCACGAGGCAGAGTTGGTCGCCGGGTTGAAGGGCGCTGTCCGGGTCGTCCAATGATCCGTGTTCATCTGATGCGCCGGTATAGGTGACACCGGGCGTCCCGAACACAACAGGCAGACCGGAATCGACCGAGCTGGCCTTGAGACCTACATCGCAGACCGCGCTGCCCGGCTTGATGGTGCTGACCACCGAGGTCAGAACAAACAGTGCGTTTTCCCATTCTGCGACATCCAGCCGTTCGTTTTGTTCGTTGCGGATCCGGCCATAGTCAGCATCCATGAACGCATAGGACCCGCATTGCAGTTCGTTGTAGAGCCCCGACGCAGCTTCATGCGCATAAGACCCTGTACCACCGCCGGTCACCAGCGGTGGGTTCAAGTCCGCCGCGCGCAGGGCATCGACCACTTCGCGCACGATAGCATGGGCCTGACGGGCGGCCTCGGCACGTGCGTCATGTGCTTCGATATGCTGCATGCTGCCTTGATACGCTTGCAGGCCCTCGTACCGCAGGTTTGGTGCGTTCGAGATGGCCTGCGCCAGCGCGATGGCGGCCTCAGGCGTGGTGACACCGCACCGGCCCGCGCCGCAGTCTAGCTCGACAAGAACACCCAGTTCCGTACCGTGTTTTCCGGCTGCTTCGGAAAGCTCCGCCACATTGGCCGGATCGTCCACGCAGACCGACACCTGCGCGCCCATTGCAGGCAGTCGGGCTAGACGGTCGATCATCACCGACTGGCGCACTTCGTTGGAGACCAGAATATCCGCGATGGCCCCGCGCACGAAGACTTCGGCCTCGCTGACTTTTTGGCAGCACACCCCTTGCGCACCGCCCATTTCGATCTGCAGCCGTGCCACATCTACCGATTTGTGCATCTTGCCGTGCACCCGGTGCCGCATCCCATGCGTACGCACGAATTCACCCATACGGCGGATGTTGCGCTCCAGCGCGTCGAGATCGAGGATCAGCGCAGGGGTGATGACATCTTCGATAGCCATGCCCACCAGCGCTGGCACGTCATACCCCAGTTCTGCCCCGCCGGTCATGGCGCGGCCGCTATTTGCAGATAACTTGCGTGTAGAAGTAATCCGAAACGTCGCGATAGAACGTGCTGTAGTCTACGCGGCAGCCCGTTGCGGTTTCGATCGCCCGGATCGCCTGCGCAGATTTGGTGCGGGCCGCAGGGCCGAACATGAAGTATTCCGTCTGGTCGCGGATCGCACGGTAATAGACAGGTTCTTCGGTGATCTTGGTGACTGTCCAGGTGCGGTTCATCACTTCAACCGTTTGGTCCGGGCCGGGGGCCCAAGGCCGGGGATAGGACTCGCACGCAGCCAGCAGGATGGGCAGGGCAAGCAGCAGCAGGTATCGCATCACCGTTCTCCAGGCGCGGGTATCGTTGGAAGACAGGCTACCCTATTCGCCGGCGGGTGCAACCTGCGCCGCGCGGGTCACAATGTCAGAGACATATGCCGGTTGACGTCCTTGTAGAGCAGATAGCGGAATCGCTCCGGCCCCCCAGCATAGCAGGCCTGTGGGCAGAAGGCGCGGAGCCACATATAGTCGCCTGCCTCAACCTCCACCCAGTCCTTATTCAGCCGGTAAACCGCCTTGCCTTCAAGCACATAGAGCCCGTGCTCCATCACGTGAGTTTCGGCAAAGGGGATCAGCCCACCAGGTTCGAAGGTGACGATGTTGACATGCATGTCGTGGCGCATGTCGGCAGGATCCACGAACCGGGTCGTGCCCCAACGCCCGTCCGTGTCGGGCATTGGCATAAATGTGCCCTGCGATTCGTGGGTGACGAAGGCTTCGGGCGTGTCCAGCCCGACAACTGGTTGGTAGGCCTTGCGAAGCCAGTGGAAGCTGGAGGCGGCATCTGATGTGTTCGAAATAGTCCAGCTGGACCCTGGCGGAAGGTAGGCATAGCCGCCCGTTTCCAGCACATGGGTTTCGCCGTCGATCGTCAGGGTCACGGTGCCGTCGACCACAAACAAAACGGCCTGTGCCCGCGGTTCGGTTTCTGGCTGGCTGCTGCCCCCGCCCGGAGACAATTCCACGATGTAGTGCGAAAAGGTTTCGGCAAACCCGGACAGTGGCCGCGCCAGAACCCACATCCGCATCCCGGTCCAGAAGGGGAGTGATGATGTCACGATATCCCGCATAGTGCCGTGCGGGATAACGGCATAAGCCTCGGTGAACATTGCCCGGTCGGTCATCATCTGGGTCTGGGGTGGCAGGCCGCCCGGCGGCAGCGCGTAGGGGTGTTCTGACATGGTCGTCCTTTGCAAGTGACGCGCCAACTATCTGCCAAGTTTCTGCCGGAGCAAAGGGTCCGGTGCGCAACAGGCCTTTTAGGATATTGTTGAAGATCGCCGACCGCGACTTCCCCGCTGGAAACCACCGCGCGCTGTGCATACACTCGCCATATCGGTGAGTGATGGGAGCAGTCGATGACACGGACATTGGCTTGGTGCTTTTGCTGGCGGTCGCGATGACAGCCGGGTCGCAATCCCAGGCGAAATCCCTGTCGAAAATTGTAGCCAGCGTCGGGCTGACGCCGGAAGACTTCGATCTTCTCAACGCGACGGCGCGCACGCTGTATGAAGCACCCTCACCTCCAGTTGGGCGCATAGTGAGCTGGTCTAACCCAGACAGCGGCAGCCACGGCAGGGTCCGACTGGCGGCGATGCGTGGCAACTGCGCCTATCTTCAGCATTTCGTCTATGCCAAGGGGCAGACCCAGCCACGGGAACTGCGCAGCCAGCGCTGCAAAGCGGCGGACGGGCGCTGGTTGCTGCAGCCTTGAGCAAATCTTGCAGTCGCGGTTTCTCCTCGGCAAAAAAGTTTCTTATAGGAAACTTTAGGATTGTTCCTGAGGGCTGGAAACGGTAAACACATTGTGTGATGTGGGAGAACCGGCGCTGCCGGTGCCGAAGGAGCAACCGCCCCGGAAACTCTCAGGCCCATGGACCGCATCGCACCGAACACTCTGGAGAGACCCCGGCAGACCGGGGCGCCGAAGGGATAACGATCTCAGGCCAAAGGACAGAGGGGGCATCGCGCCGCGCGCATGTGCGGTCAATCGATGCCTGCTTGATGAACCGAACATCAGCGGCGACAGGACGGGAGACAGGCGATGGCCGGTTTGCACAAGACGCCGCTTTACGACCTCCACGTGGAACTGGGGGCCAAGATGGTGCCCTTCGCCGGATATGACATGCCGGTCCAATACCCTGCGGGCATCATGGCCGAACACCGCCAAACTCGCGAACTGGCGGGCCTGTTCGATGTAAGCCACATGGGGCAGGTCAAACTGCACGGTGCTGGGGCTGCGGCGGCTTTCGAGGCGCTGATCCCGATGGATGTGGCCGGGCTGGCCGAAGGGCGACAGCGATACGGGTTTTTCACCAATGATGTAGGCGGGATCGAAGACGATCTGATGTTTGCCAATCGGGGTGATCACCTGTTTGTTGTGGTCAACGCCGCCTGCAAGGATGCCGACATTGCCCGCATGAAAGCGGCGCTGGAGCCGGAGGTGCAGGTGGAACCGGTGACCGACCGGGCGCTGCTGGCGCTGCAGGGGCCTGCTGCTGAACGTGCTCTGGCGGCGCTGGATCCGCGCGCAGCAGAGATGCGGTTCATGGATGTGGCCAACCTGCACCTGCTAGGGGTGGAATGCTGGGTGTCCCGGTCTGGATATACCGGCGAGGATGGGTACGAGATTTCGGTGCCCGAACGCTTGGCGGAGCAGTTGGCGCGGCACCTGCTGGAACAGGATGACGTGCTGCCCATCGGCCTTGGTGCACGCGACTCGCTGCGGCTGGAAGCAGGGCTCTGCCTCTATGGGCAGGATATCGATGCGGCCAGTACGCCGGTAGAGGCGGGGTTGGTCTGGGCGATCCAGACGACCCGCCGTTCGGGTGGGGCCCGCGCCGGGGGTTTCCCAGGTGCGGAACGGATCCTTGGCCAGATGGCGGATGGGGCGGATAGCAAAAGGGTCGGGTTGCGCCCCGAGGGCCGCGCACCGATGCGCGAAGGTGTGCCGCTGTTTGCTGAGGCCAAAGGCGGCGCGGTCGTCGGGCGGATCACCTCCGGCAGTTTCGGCCCAACGGTCGGTGGGCCGGTTGCGATGGGCTATTTGCCCAACAAGTTTGCAGAGCCCGGCACACGGGTGTTTGGAGAATTGCGTGGCAAGCGGCTGCCGCTTACGGTTTCGGCACTGCCCTTTGTCGCGGCAGGGTTCAAAAGATAACGGATCACTAGGGAAACAGGGATCATGAAATTTACTGAAGAACATGAATGGCTGCTCGATGAAAGCGGCGTGATCACCGTGGGAATCACCGAACATGCGGCAGAACAGCTGGGTGACATTGTTTTTGTCGAGCTGCCCGATGCTGGTACCGAAGTGTCCAAGGACGAAGAGGTAGTGGTGATCGAGAGCGTCAAGGCGGCATCTGACATTCTGGCCCCGATTGATGGAGAGATCGTGGAGGTGAACGAGGCGATCGTGGACAACCCGGCCATGGTGAACGACGACCCGCAGGGCGAGGCGTGGTTCTTCAAGATGAAAGCGTCGGATCCGTCCCAGATGGACGATCTGATGGACGAGGCGGGCTACAAGGATTTCATCGGCTAAACCGGGTCAGGGCGCGAAACTCTTACAAAAAGTTTTGCCAAAATTCTTTGGAAGAATTTTGTGCCTCCGGCGGGAGTATTTGGACAAAGATGAAGGTCGAGGGACGTGCGGGTCAAACGCGTTGTAGCAGATCTGGAAGTCGCAGAGTCGAGGGCAGTAGCCGCGTTTTACGGCCAGCTTTTCGGGTTGGAGATTGCGATGGATCAGGGCTGGATCGTCACCTTTTCTGGTCTGGATACCCAGCCGATGCAATTGACGCTGTCCTCGGAAGGCGGTTCGGGCACTCCGGTGCCCGGCCTGTCTATCGATGTCGATGATCTGGACACCGCCCTGTCGCGCGCCTGCGCGCTGGGGGCCAACCTGGATTACGGCCCCGTTTTGGAACCCTGGGGCGTGCGCCGTTTCTTTGTGCGCGACCCGGCAGGGACGTTGGTGAACGTTCTCTGCCATGAGACATGACCTGGAGAAAACCATGACATTTACGCCGATCGACTACCTGCCTTACGATTTTGCGAACCGTCGCCATATCGGGCCGTCGCCCGAGGAAATGGACCAGATGCTGGATGTGGTTGGCGCGGACAGCCTAGACGGGTTGATCGACGACACGGTTCCAGCCTCTATCCGGCAGGCCGAGCCGCTGGATTTCGGCAAGCCTAAATCTGAGCATGAGCTGCTGTTCCACATGCGGCGCACAGCAGCAAAGAACAAGGTTCTGACGTCTCTGATCGGGCAAGGGTACCATGGTACGGTGACGCCGCCTGCGATCCAGCGCAACATCCTCGAAAATCCGGCCTGGTATACAGCCTATACGCCCTATCAGCCCGAAATCAGTCAGGGGCGGCTGGAGGCCTTACTAAACTACCAAACCATGATTTCCGACTTGACGGGGCTGGAGATTGCCAACGCGTCGCTTCTGGACGAAGCGACCGCCTGTGCCGAGGCGATGACCATGGCGCAGCGAGTGGCAAAATCGAAAGCCAATGCATTTTTCGTGGATGAAAACTGCCACCCGCAGAACATCGCGCTGATCCAGACCCGTGCGGCTCCGCTGGGGATCGAGGTGATCGTAGATGCGCCGGATGCGTTGGACGTGGAGAAGGTGTTTGGCGCAATTTTCCAGTATCCCGGCACCTATGGCCACCTGCGCGACTTCACACCACAGATGGAGGCGCTGCACGCTGCCAAGGCGATTGGTGTTGTGACGGCTGATCCGCTGGCTCTGACGCTGCTGAAGGAACCGGGTGCGATGGGGGCGGATATTGCCGTGGGCAGTACGCAGCGCTTTGGTGTACCAGTGGGCTATGGCGGTCCGCATGCGGCCTATATGGCCACGCGCCAGCAATATGCGCGCGCTATGCCTGGTCGTTTGGTAGGGGTCAGTGTGGATAGCCATGGCCACCGCGCTTATCGGTTGAGCCTGCAGACCCGCGAGCAGCATATCCGCCGCGAAAAGGCGACGTCGAATGTGTGCACCGCGCAGGCGCTGCTGGCGGTGATGGCTTCATTTTATGCGGTGTTCCACGGACCCAAAGGGCTGGTGGCGATTGCCCAGCGGATCCACCGCAAGACCGCGCGTCTGCGCGAAGGGCTGATGCAGGGTGGGTTTGAGGTGCAGCCTGCCACCTTCTTTGACACGATCACGGTAGAGGTGGGCCCGCTGCAAGCGGCGGTGTTGAAATCTGCCGTGGATGAGGGCGTGAACCTCCGCAAGGTGGGCAAAACGCGGATTGGGATCACCTTGGATGAACGCACGCGCCCGGCAACAATAGAGGCGGTTTGGCGGGCCTTTGGTATCAATCGCACGGACAAGGATTACACGCCGCATTACCACATGCCGGACAAACAGCTGCGGCAATCGGAGTTTCTGACCCATCCAATTTTCCACATGAACCGAGCTGAGACCGAGATGATGCGGTATATGCGCAGGCTGGCGGATCGGGATCTGGCGCTCGACCGGGCGATGATCCCGCTGGGGTCGTGCACGATGAAGCTGAACTCAGCCGCAGAAATGATGCCGGTCAGCTGGCGGGAGTTTTCGCTGTTGCATCCGTTTGTTCCGGCAGATCAGGCGGAAGGGTATCGCGAATTGATCGACGATTTCAGCGCCAAACTGTGTGACATCACAGGCTATGCCGCGATTTCCATGCAGCCCAACTCGGGCGCGCAGGGGGAATATGCGGGGCTCCTGACGATTGCGGCCTGGCACCGGGCCAACGGACAGGAACACCGCAATGTGTGCCTGATCCCGATGAGTGCCCATGGTACCAACCCGGCCAGTGCGCAGATGGTGGGCTGGAAGGTGGTGCCGGTGAAATCGGCGGAGAACGGGGACATCGACCTGGAAGATTTCCGCGCGAAGGCGGAAAAGCACAGCGCGGATCTGGCGGGGTGCATGATCACCTATCCGTCGACCCATGGTGTGTTCGAGGATACGGTGAAAGAGGTGTGCCAGATCGTGCATGATCATGGTGGGCAGGTGTACATTGATGGAGCCAACCTGAACGCGATGGTCGGTCTGTCGCGGCCCGGGGATCTGGGCGGTGATGTCAGCCACCTGAACCTGCACAAGACCTTCTGCATCCCTCATGGCGGGGGCGGTCCTGGCATGGGGCCAATTGGGGTCCAGGCGCATCTGGCGCCGTATCTGCCCGGTCACCCGCATACCAGCGGTGATGAAGGGCCGGTTTCGGCAGCGCCCTATGGATCTCCGTCCCTGTTGCCGATTTCGTGGGCCTATGTGCTGATGATGGGCGGTGAGGGACTAACGCAGGCGACACGCGTCGCGATCCTGAATGCCAATTATATCGCGTCGCGCCTGCAGGGGGCATATGAGGTGCTCTATCGTGGCAAGACGGGCCGCGTGGCGCATGAATGTATCATCGATACGCGTCCATTTGCTGACAGCGCAGGCGTAACGGTGGACGACATTGCCAAGCGGTTGATCGATTGCGGGTTTCACGCACCAACGATGAGCTGGCCGGTAGCAGGCACGCTGATGATTGAGCCAACCGAAAGTGAAACCAAGGCCGAGCTGGACCGGTTCTGCGACGCGATGCTGGCGATCCGGGAAGAAATCCGCGACATCGAAGAGGGCCGCATTGACCGCGATAACAACCCTCTGAAGAACGCGCCGCACACGATGGAAGATCTCGTACGCGAATGGGATCGGCCTTACAGCCGCGAGCAGGGGTGCTTTCCTCCGGGCGCGTTCCGAGTGGACAAATACTGGCCGCCGGTTAACCGGGTGGACAACGTCTTTGGTGACCGGAACCTGGTGTGCACCTGCCCTCCGATGGAGGAGTATGCGGAGGCCGCGGAGTAAGAACAAAACCCTCTCCTCTCTGGGGGAGAGGGTTGGGTGAGGGTGCTATAGTAAAAGGCGCTGTGAGGATGAATGGCGTACCCCTTGCTATCCTGCTGTATTCCGCATCAGCACGCCTTGCCCAAATTCAATGGCAAGATCGCACGCGACTTAGATACGTGCGTATTCGAGATTTTCGATGGGTATTTACTCTGCTTACCGATCAAATGCGAATTCATCATACTGGCCGGGCGCTATACCGCGGCGGGGGTGACCGGTGCGATGTTCCTCGAAGAGCTGCAGCCACCCTCGCATGGGACCGCACCTTATCGTTTTTGCTGCTCGCCTGACTTGAGCCGTGAAACTTCGGAGATTTTCTTTCACTCTCAAAAGAGCGGATGGAATTACAGTTCTCCCGCTTCTTCCAGCACTCTGCGGGCCACACGGAAACATTCCAACCCCATCGGCACGCCACAATAGATGGCGATTACATGTACAATGGCGCGGATCTGTTCCTTAGTGACCCCGTTTGTCAGCGCACCCCGGCAATGGGTTTCCCATTCCTGCAATCGACCCAGCGCGCCCAGCATGGTCAGGTTCATCATGGACCGTGTCTTGGCATCAATCGCGTCATCGCCCCAGCCAAAGCCCCAGCACCAGGCGGTCATTGCTTCCTGAAACGGACGCGTGAAATCATCGGCGGCTGCCAGGTTCTTTTCCACATATTCCGCACCAAGTGTCGCCTTGCGCTGGTTCAGCCCGGTGGTGAACAGGTCTTCGTTAAAAAGGTCGCTCATGGATGTCTCTCCCCGTATATCGCGATTGCCGTCACCATGCGTGTTTGATGGGGGCGATTGCAATCGCAGGATTGGAGCGGTGTGACACCGGTATCGCCGCGCGCTCAGGATGGGCAACACGGCAGTGGATCACCGGAGGAATGATACAGAGAACAAGACCAATACACTGGCTTGGACGGCAATGTGTTTATTGGGCGCAATCCGGCGCGCGGTCCCTGCGCCGGATATCGGCGCAGAGGTTGACCTATCACCGCGGCAAGGGCGGCTGTGACACAGGTTCAGGCTGGATATTGACAAAAGTGTGCGGGTGATCCGGAACGTTGAACGGTTTCGGCCCGATTTCTCTAGGGAAATCGAGCCAGTTTACAGATTTGATACAGAGGTGGAAACCTGCTCTAGATTTCCCGCCAATGCGGATTCAGCCAGGCGCGTTTGCCTGCGCGGTCGATCAGGCAAACCCGGATCCAGGGAGAGTTGGCGAGACGGTCGATGTTCACCCGCGTGCGTGTCATGCTTTCGCCATGCACTGCGGCTGTGCCTGCGCCTGCGCCCACCACGATCACTGAGGTTACCGCGCTGGTATCGACGGTGACATAGCGGCTTTCGTACTGCACACCATAGAAATCCGGCCCGGTCGATGCATAGCTGTGTCCTGCCTTCAGGGCTTCCAGCAACTGGTCGGGATCGTTGGCTTTGGCTTTAACCATGACCCAGCCGCCGAAATGATCGGGTTCGGTGAAATGCGCGTCGTCGGTGGCGCACAGGTTCAACTGGCGGCCGTCGGTCAACAACTGGTCCAGCGTGTAGAAACCGTGTGGCCGGTCGCAGCCCATGGCGCAGCCGTGATTGTAAATTTCCACCGCATGGGCGGCTTCGATGGTGCGGGCGTCTGCCGTGGTCATTTGCGACCATTCGGGGTGTGCGATGGCCACATAGGCGCCGGCTTTACGTGCGCGAGCAGCGATTTCAGCGCCGCTTTCCTGGTCATCGACAGGGCGGAAATGGGGGGAATTAGACGGTGCGAAATCTTCTGGTAGTCCAACCGCAAGGATGTGCCACAGTTCGCCGTTTTCCATTGCGCCAGAATGCAGTTCGGCCCCAAGAATGGTCGTGAACTGGTCGTCGCGAAATCCCTTGGTGTCGGCGATGGGGTAGCCATAGGCCCCGACGAAATGGTCGGTCAGCGCGATAAAATCATAGCCTTCGGCTTTGTACCGGCGGCAAACTTCCTCGGGTTCCAATGCGCCGTCGGAAAGGTTTGAATGGGTGTGTAGGTTCCCGCGCCAGAAGCGGCCGGGGGCGTCAAACATGGCTTCGGACATCGGCCCCTCCAGACTGTCTCTGGAGAAGTGCTAATGCATGTTCACATGACACCGCAATGACAGATCGCAAGGCTTCCGGTTTTCAGAGCGGGCTGCCCCCGAAAACATATCGTGCAATATCATGCCGTCGCAGGCCGCGCTGCGCCAGTTCTTCATCACTGAGGGCGAGCAGGGCTTCGACCTGCCGCATCTTTTCCTGTGCATGTGGAACAGTAATAAGTGCACGGCCAAAAGCGCGAAGGCCGTCTGCGATGCTGTGCAGTACCCCGGTGTAGCTGCCTGTCGTCGTGGAAACATCCGCCATGTTTTTGCCTGACCTTAGAACCCTTGTTGCACACAATATATGCTGCGCCTGCAAAATGAACAATTGCAGTGCAGCATACCTGCCATGCGTCTCGGGCAATCCTTGGGTCAGGCCTTGAAGGCGTCGTCTACCTGTGTTTGCAGGCCAGTCACCAATGCGTTGGTCTGTGCCGCCATGCCGATCACGGCCAACAGTTCCCCATGCATGTCCGGTGTCATGCCTTTGGCCTTGGCTGCAGCAGTGTGGGAATGCACGCAGTAGGAACAGCCATTGGCAGTTGAGATGGCGACATAGATCATTTCCTTGACCAGCGGATCCAGTGCGCCGGGGGCCATGACGATCTTCAAGCGTTCCCATGTGGCCTTGAGCAAGGCGGGGTTATGCGCCAGGGAGCGCCAGAAATTGTTGATGAAATCCGTACCGCGCGTGGCCCGGATATCTTCGAAGACGGCCAGCGCCTCGGCGCTGACCTCTTCATCTGTCAAAAGTGGAACAGTTCCCATCAGACCATCACAAACACGCGGCAGGGACCGCCGCTGCCACCTTTGTGGGTTCCTGCGCCGACCACCAGCTTGGCCCCAGCATCTGGGACCTTGTCCAGCCCAGCGAGGTTTTCTATCCCGTATCGGTTTGTGGGCAGCCAGGCGTAGTGCGTGGCGAAATCCGCGCTTGGCCCGTGATCCAGCGACAGCGTGTCAACGGCGATGGCGACCGCGCCGGTTTGTTCCATAAGCATCTGAGCGGCTTCAACGTGAAATCCGGGAAAGTGCATTTTTTCATCTGCACCGACATTGCGGTAATCGTCACAGCCGGTTTTCCCGGCCCAGCCCGAATGCATTGCGACGCAGGCCTTGTCGGGGATGTCGCCATTGGCTGCGATCCAAGCACTCAGATCGTCGGGTGTGACTTGCGCGTCAGGGTTATCTTCGGCCTTGGCGGCAATGTCGACCACACAAAGCGGAACAACGAGGTTTGCAACCGGGATTTCATCCACCGACTGGCCATCGGCCGAGAAATGCAGCGGCGCGTCGATGTGCGTTCCAGTGTGTTCGTTGATGGCAAGGTTGAACAGGTTGAACCCGTTTTCCTTGTAATTGAACGCCTGGTTGATCTCGATCCCAGGTGCGCCGAAATAGGTCGGGAAGGTTTCGTCATAGACATGCGTCATGTCCACGACGCCGCCATGTCCGGCAGCCATTGCGCTGGGGGCTGAAACAACGCTGCCGACTGCGGCGGCGGCTCCGGCGCTGGTCTTGAAGAAATCCCGCCGCGACAGCATTTGCTCCCTCACGGCATTCATTACGCAGACATCACACATTCGTCGTCTCCCTTTTATTGCGCTTACGCTGGAACTACGCAGGGCAAGACTACCGTGATGTGCAATTCGATCAATCTTGGCTTGGGTTTGCCGTACGATCCGTCAGGATGAAGCCGACACCGACGATGACAATCGCGCCACCCACCAGCGCCATACCTGCCAAACGTTCACCGAGGAAAAGTACGCCGCCCAACACACCGAAGACCGGCAGTAGCAAAAGAAACGGGGCAGCGTGGGACACCGGGTTGCGGCGCAGCAATGTGTACCACATGCCGTATCCCAGCGCCGTCATGACCAGCCCGAGATAGAGCACGGTGACCCAGACGACCGGGTCTGCCTGGCGGATTGCATCTGCCTGACCGGTTTCGATCAGAAGCGACATAAGCAGCAGTTGGGGTGTGGCCATCACTGCGACCCAGGCGGTGGTGGTTAATCCGTCGAGCCCCTGAAGGTGCCGAACCATGGCCTGCCCAAACGCCCAGGAGATGGATCCGCAGATCACCATCAACACCGCGCCCCAGGCGGCGGCGACTTCGGGTACGCCCGCGATCAGCGTCACACCGGCAAAGGCCACGGCGATCCCGATCCATTTGCGCAGACTGGTGCGTTCGCCCAGCACCAACGCACCGATCAGGGTCAGGAATGGGACCTCCAGTTGTAGGATGAGCACCGCGACTGACGCGTCCAGCGCCTTGAGCCCAGTGAAGACCAGCGAATACTGAATCGCTGCGGAGACCACCGCGATCCAAAAAAGCCGTGCAAAATGCCCGCGCGGCACTGGTACGAACCAGACCAGCACAAAGGCGGTCAGCCCGAAGCGGAAAAACATCAGCAGGATCGGGGGAAAGGTTTCGATGGCCGCCTTGGCAAACACCAGGCCCATCCCCCAGACCAGTGCAACACCGACACCTAGGCCGATGTCGCGTGGGCCCATCGCGTCAGAGCGAGGCAAACCCGGCGTCCAGCGCGTTGAGCACCACGTTCACGTCGTCTTCGGTCAGCACCAGCGGCGGTGACAGGATCAGGTTGGGGCCGGATACGCGGACCATCGCTCCGGCCTTGTATACCGCATCCTGCAATTTGAACGTCACTTCCTTGTCGATTGGTGTCTTTGTAACCTGGTCACTGACCAGCTCCATCGCCAGCATCAAACCGTGCCCGCCCCGGACATCGCCGATGATGTCGTATTTGTCCTGCAGCGCCAGCAACCCGGTGTGAAACTGCTGCCCCCGCGCGGCGGCGTTGCTGGGCACATCCAACTTGATGGTTTCCGCCAGACAGGCCAGCGCCGCAGCCGCACCCACAGGGTGGCCGGAATAGGTGTAGCCGTGCCCGATATTCGCTGTGCCGGTGGTGTCCTGTTCAAAGGTTTGCGCGATCTCTTCGGAAATCATAACCGCACCGAACGGGAAATAGCCGTTGGTGATGGCCTTGGCAGTCGCAGCCATATCGGGCTGTACGCCCCAGTGGCGCGACCCAGTCCAATCGCCTGTGCGCCCAAAGCCGGTGATGACTTCGTCGGCAATCAACAGGATGCCGTTCCTGCTGCAAATCTCGCGCACGCCCGGCATGAAGCTTTCATGCGGGGGGATTACGCCGCCTGCGCCCAGCACGGGCTCCATGATAAAGGCCGCAATCGTATTGGCGCCTTGGAAGGCAATCTCATCCTCCAGAGCGGACAGGCACAGCTGCGCCAGCTTTGCCGGGTCCGGTTCATTGAACGGGTTGCGATAAGTGTAAGGCGCGGGAATCTGGAAACAGCCCGGCAGCAGGGGTTCGTAATTGGTGCGGAAATTTGCGTTGCCGTTCACACTGGCCCCGCCGAAATGCGTGCCGTGATAGCCTTTCTTGAGGCTTAGGTATTTGACGCGACCTGCTTCGCCCCGGACCTTGTGGTATTGCCGGGCGAGGCGCAGGGCGGTTTCCACGCTGTCAGATCCGCCAGAGGTATAAAACGCGCGGCTCAGCCCGTCGGGTTCGAAGAAGTCCCGCAGTTCTTCGGCCAGTTGGATTACGTTGTCATTCGTCGTGCCCCGGAAGATCGAATAATAGGGCAGGCGGTCCAGCTGCGCGGCGATCGCGTCTTTGACCGGCTTGCAGGAGAAGCCAAGGTTCACGTTCCACAGGCCACCCACAGCATCGACCACCTCGTGCCCATCGATGTCGGTTATGCGTACACCAGACGCGCCGGTAACAATGGTGGGTGGGTTTGCAAGGCTGTCGGCCGGATGTGCCATCGGGTGCCACAGGGACCGTGCGTTCATTTCCTTCAGGTAATTGGAATCTTTCATCTTGGCGTCCTCAAACAGTCAGGGTGAAGCGCGCCGCGCGCGCGGGAAGCGGTGCGGGGCATGATTTGGTGCGGTCATGTTGGTGCACCAGTGGGGTAATCTGCGGGCAGCGCGCCACCGGTTCGGTGGGTCAGTTCCCGCGTGCCAGCGATCACAGCGGCGTGGATGTGGGCGGCGGTCGCGTTGGTCATCCGGGCATAAGGCGCGGCTACGGCCAGTGCGCCCAGCGGCTTGCCGTCGGGTCCGAAAACAGGAGCGGCGTGAGAATGTACTTCCGCCTCGAACAGCCCCCGGCATTCCGCGACGCCGGTCAGCCGCGCGGCGTCTAAGGCGGCCCGGACTGCCGCGCTGTCTGTGACCGTTTCTTCGGTGTAGGCGGGCAGAGGTTGCGCCAGAGTTTCGTTCACGAAACCCGGATCTGAAAAGGCCAGGACCGCCAGGCCCGACCCGGTTGCGTGAAAGGCCAAATCAGTTGCGTTTTCCATGGTGACGCGGGTGGCGTGGGCCTGGCTGTAAGCATAGGTCAGCGCACTGAGCCGCGTGCCCCTGATGACCGACATATGTGCGGTTTCGCCTGTTTCGTCGCTGAGCGCGCGCACCACTTCGCGCGCGACGGTCAACAACGGCACCGACGCTTCGCGCAGGGCAGCCAGCCGCAAGACGCCAGGGCCCAGCCGATAAGCGCGGTCTGGGCCGACCTGTTCCACGATCCCCTGTGACTGAAGCTCCGACAGCAGGCGATAGGCGGTGGCCTTGTTCATACCTGACAGCCGTGCCACATCGCTCAGCCCAATTTCGGGCTGTTCCATGCTGAAGAGGTTCAGCAGCGAAAGAGCTTTGGCAACGGTTCCCATGTGACCCTGCAACTTTGGTCTTGCGATTTGTCCCGTACCGCCTGGGCCCGGGCGCCTTTCACTTGACGCGACGCCTGTCGCCCTGTCAAATTAAAAGGAACCGGCGGTTCAATTAATGAACCAACGCGATTGGAGCCCCCCATGACCGATCAAAGCCAGATCGACGCGCTGCGCACACGTGTTATCCCTCCCCAGAAACTGTTCATCGATGGCGGCTGGCGCGATGGGGGCGGGGCGCCGGTGCAGGTGACCTCTCCCATCGATGGGCGGGTGCTGACAACGCTTCAGGGGGCTAGCCGCGATGATGTCGACTCGGCTGTTTTGGCCGCGCGGGTGGCGTTTGAGGACGGGCGCTGGTCGGGTCAGCCACCTGCGGCACGAAAAAAAGTATTGTATGCGATTGCCGAGCGGATAGAGGCAGAAGCGCTTGCGCTTGCCGTTCTGGGCATTCGCGACAACGGCACCGAACTGGCCATGGCGTTAAAAGCGGAACCGGGCAGTGCGGCGGGGACGTTTCGATATTATGCCGAAGCACTGGACAAGATTCCGGGGGAGATTGCCCCAACAGCGGCCAATGTCCTTGGGCTGGTGCACCGAATGCCGGTGGGGGTGGTGGGCGCGATTGTGCCGTGGAACTTCCCGCTGATGATCGGCGCGTGGAAGCTGGCTCCGGCGCTGGCGATGGGCAATTCTGTGGTGTTGAAACCCGCGGAAACCGCGTCGCTTTCGCTTCTGCGGCTGGCTGAGATCTGTGCGGAATGTGGGCTGCCGGACGGGGTGCTAAACGTCGTGACCGGGATCGGAGTTGAGACGGGGGATGCGCTCGCGCGGTCGATAGGGTGCGATGTGCTGACCTTCACAGGCTCTGGCATGACAGGGCGCAAGTTGCTGGAGGCGTCGGCGCAATCCAACCTCAAGCGTGTGTATCTGGAGCTGGGGGGCAAATCGCCCAATATCGTGTTCGCAGATGCGCCGGACTTGCAGCAGGCGGCGCGCGTGTCAGCCGCGGGGATTTTCCGCAACTCCGGTCAGGTCTGTGTGGCCGGCTCCCGGTTGCTGGTGCAGGACAGCATTCACAATGAATTTGTTGCGCTCTTGCAGGAAGAGGCGGAGAAATTGCGCGTTGGCGACCCGCTGGCACCCGATACGCAGGTGGGTGCGGTAAATTCCGAAGTTCAGTTGGCACGTAACCTGCAATTCATGGACACGGCCCGCGCTGAGGGCGGCAACGTGGTGACCGGCGGTCGGCGCATTCTGCAGGACACGGGTGGCACCTACATGTCACCCGCTATCGTCACGGATGTCACCTGCGATGCGACCCTGTTCCAGCGCGAAGTGTTTGGTCCAGTTCTGGCCGTCACGCGCTTCTCTGGTGAAGCTGAGGCCATCGCGTTGGCCAACGCCACCGATTTCGGGCTGGCGGCGGCGGTCTGGACTGCAAACCTGTCCCAGGCACATCGGATGATTGCCGCGATCCGGGCGGGAGTTGTGCATGTGAACACCTATGGTGGTGCCGACAATACCGTGCCTCTGGGTGGTGTCGGACAATCCGGCAACGGACATGACAAATCGCTGCATGCCTTGGAAAAATACGTGGACCTGAAGACTGCCTGGATCCAGCTTTGATTTGATCTAATGTTCCGACCGCCGGCGTTGGACGATCCCGCAATTGCCCTTGGCGGGATTATCGTTGTGGTGTCTACGTTATCCCCGGTATGACATTGTGAAACTTAATTCCGCATGCCGGAACTGTAGTCTTGATCGTGACGTTAGGTCTTGTACAGAAAGATATGGAACCAATTGCGCTGGGTAGCGCTGTGGGATTTACTTTGTCGAGCCAAAGAGGAGGGCACATGTCGGAGGCCATAGAATACGAACGCGTTGGAGACATCGCAGTTCTGAAGGCGAACAATCCGCCAGTAAATGCGCTGGGTATGGATGTGCGTGCTGGGCTGATCGCCGGTGTGGAAAGAGCCGAGGCCGAAGGCGCCCGCGCGATACTGATCTATGGCGGCGGACGGACCTATTTTGCCGGCGCTGACATTCGCGAATTTGGCAAGCCACCGACCAAACCCTACCTGCCGGATGTGTGCAACCGGATCGAAGCGTCACCACTGCTGGTCGTGTCCGCCATGCATGGTACGGCGCTGGGTGGTGGACTGGAGATTGCGGTTTCCACGCATTACCGTATCGCCGTGCCGTCTGCGCGGATGGGCCTGCCGGAGGTACATCTGGGACTGATACCCGGCGCCACTGGAACGCAGCGTTTGCCACGTCTTGTGGGCGTGGAAAAGTCTCTGGATATCATGACCACCGGCCGCCAGATCAATGCGCAACAGGCGCTGGAGCTAGGTGTAATCGACGGCATTGCCGAGGGTGAGCCGCGCGACATTGGGCTGACCTATGCGCAGGAGCTGCTGGATGCCGGTGCGCCACGCCGCGCAGTGAGCGAGATGCCCGCGCCCGCTCCCATCGACTTTGACGCTGCTTATGATGCAACGCTGGCACGCAGCCGGGGCCAGATTTCGCCCGCTTATTGCGTGCGGGCGGTGAAGGCCGCGTGCGACCTGCCCTTTGCTGAAGGCGTTGCTGCGGAACGCGCACTGTTCCGCGAGCTGATGGAAACTGACCAGCGGCAGGGGATGATCCATGCGTTCTTCTCCGAACGTGCCGTCAGCAAGCTGCCGGAGCTGGAGGGCGTGGCACCCCGTGACGTGAACGCCATTGGCGTGATTGGCGGCGGCACCATGGGGTCTGGCATTGCCACGGCCTGTCTGCTGTCCGGCCTGAATGTGGTTCTGCTGGAAATGACGCCGGAAGCGGCCGAAGCCGCGCGGGGCCGCATCGAAGGCAATCTGGGTGGCGCGGTAAAGCGTGGCAAGCTGAGCCAGGACAAATACGATGCGATCACCGGCAAAGCGCTGACCTTGAGCACAGAGTATGCTGCCCTGTCGGACGTGGATCTTGTGATTGAGGCCGTGTTTGAAGAGATGGGTGTGAAGAAGCAGGTGTTCACCCAACTGGATGCCGTGTGCAAACGCGGTGCGGTGCTGGCGTCGAACACATCCTATCTGGATATTGATGAAATTGCCGCCTGCACATCGCGTCGTGGCGACGTGATAGGGCTGCATTTCTTTTCCCCCGCGCATGTGATGAAATTGCTGGAGGTCGTGGTGGCCGATGCTACCGCGCCCGACGTTGTTGCAACGGGGTTCGCGCTGGGCAAGAAGCTGGGCAAGGTTTCGGTCCGGGCCGGTGTTTGTGATGGCTTCATTGGCAACCGCATCCTGAAAACCTATCGCACCTGCGCCGACCATCTGGTGCTGGATGGAGCATCGCCATATCAGATCGACAAGGCTATGACAGGTTTTGGCTTTGCCATGGGGCCGTTTGCAGTGGCGGATCTGGCAGGGTTGGACATCGGTTGGGCCACGCGCAAACGTTTGGCGCCCACGCGCGACCCACGTGAGAGGGTGCCGACCTATCCTGACAAACTGTGCGAGCATGGCAATTTCGGTCAGAAGACCGGCAAGGGTTACTATGACTATGCCGGTGGCAAGCGCGGCGGTGTACCGAACCCGCAGGTGATGGAACTGATCGAGGCAGAACGGGCTGAGCTGGGTATCGCCCCGCGTGAGTTTAGCGACGAAGATATCGTGCGCCGCTACATGGCCTCCATGGTGAACGAGGCTGCCAAGGTGGTGGGCGAGGGCATTGCCCGGCGTCCTCTGGACGTGGATATGACCTTGCTCTTTGGCTACGGGTTCCCGCGCTACAATGGCGGACCGCTGAAATGGGCGGACATGCAGGGCCTGCCCGCACTGCTCGATGATATCTGCGGCTATGCCGAAGAAGATGCATATTTCTGGCAACCGGCCCCTCTGCTGGAGCAGTTGGTGGCCGAGGGCCGTAGTTTCGATGATTTGAACAAGGAAGCGGCCTGAGGCTGCAGGAGGACGAAATGGACCTAAGCTATACCGACGAAGAACTGGCGTTTCGCGACGAAGTGCGGGCGTTCCTGGATGAAAAGCTGCCCAAAGAGATGGCCGCCAAAGTGGCAGGCCGTGGGGAGCTGACCAGGGAAGAAATGGAGAAATGGCACGCCATCCTGAATGAAAAAGGGTGGTTGGCCCCAAACTGGCCCGAGGAATATGGCGGCTGCGCTTGGAATGCCGTGCAAAAGCACATCTTCGAAGAAGAATGCGCCTTTGCCAATGCGCCGCGTATCGTGCCATTTGGCCTAAGCATGCTGGCACCGGTCCTCATGAAATTTGGAAGCCAGGAGCAGAGGGATCATTATCTGCCGCGCATCCTGAACGGGGATGACTGGTGGTGCCAGGGCTATTCGGAGCCCGGTGCCGGGTCTGACCTGGCTTCGCTCAAAACCCGCGCTGTGCGGGATGGCGACCATTACATCGTCAATGGTCAGAAAACTTGGACCACAATGGGCCAGCACGCGGACTGGATCTTCTGCCTGGTTCGTACCGATACCGACGTAAAGCAGCAGGAAGGCATCAGCTTCCTTCTGATTGACATGAACACGCCAGGCATCGAAGTCCGTCCGATCATCCTGCTGGATGGCACGCATGAGGTGAACGAGGTCTGGTTCACGGATGTGAAAGTGCCGGTGGAAAACCTGGTGGGCGAAGAAAACAAGGGCTGGACCTATGCCAAGTATCTGCTGACCCACGAACGTACCAACATTGCAGGTGTAGGCAATTCGCAGGCTGGTCTGGATGCGGTCAAGCGCATGGCGCGGGCTGAAATCCACAATGGCCGTCCTCTGATCGAAAACCCGCAATTTGCGGCTCGCATGGCTCAGGCGGAAATTGACCTAATGGCGATGGCCACAACCAACCTACGGATTGTTTCAAAGGCCGCTGTGGGTCAGGCCCCGGGCGTAGAAGCGTCGATGCTGAAGGTCAAAGGCACTGTCATCCGACAGGAAATCAACGACCTTGCCCGTCGCGCGGCTGGCCCCTACGCCATGCCGTTCCCTTCCGAAGCGGTAGAAGGCGACAACGACCCTATTGGGCCAGAATATGCGGGGCCGGTATCGGCCGCCTATTTCAACAACCGCAAACTTTCGATCTTTGGCGGATCCAATGAGATCCAGCGCGGGATCATCGCCAAAGTGACCATGGGGGTCTGAACCATGAATTTTGATCTCACCGAAGAACGGCAGATGCTGCAGGATACCCTGCGGCGGTTCCTGTCGGACAAATATGACACCGCCGCGCGCAATGCCATTCTGGACAGTGAAACTGGTCTGAGCGAAGACATCTGGAACGGCCTCGCCGAGCTGGGCATCATTGGTGCGTTGTTCAGCGAAGACTACGGCGGCTTTGGTGGAGCCGGGTTCGACATTGCCGTGGTTTTCGAAGAACTAGGCCGTGCGGGTGTGGTAGAGCCGATGCTCGACACCGCCATTTTAGGCGGCGGTCTGCTGGCTGCGCTTGGCGATGACGCGCAGAAGGAAATGGTGGAGGAGGTCATAGGTGGTGCGCTGCATCTGGCGGTGGCCCACGGCGAACCGGCCAGCCGCTATGACCTGAACCGTGTGGAAACCACCGCCAAGGCTGCTGGGGACAGCATTGTTTTGAATGGGCGCAAAGCGGTCGTTGTGAATGCCGAAGCGGCGGACCATCTGATTGTTTCGGCCCGCGAAAGCGGTGCGGTTGGCGATGTGGATGGCATTTCGCTGTTTGTCGTGCCTTCGGATGCCGCCGGACTGACCATGCGTGGTTACGCGCTGATGGCGGGTGGCCGTGCGGCAGAGGTCACGCTGGATGACGTGAGCGTTCCCGCCTCTGCCCGGCTGGGTGAAGCGGGCAAGGCGCTGCCTGCGATTGAAAATGCCGTGGCGGCGGCCAATGTTGCGCTGGCGGCGGAAACCATGGGTGCCATGCAATCGGCGACCGAGCTGACCAAGGACTACCTGATGACGCGCAAGCAATTCGGGCGGCCAATCGGTACATTCCAGGCGCTGGCGCATCGTATGTCTGACATGCTTATCGAGCTGGAGCAGGCCCGCTCGGCGGTCATCAACGCGGCTGGTCATCTGGAATCTGATTCACGCATTCGCGACATGCAGATCGCTTCGGCCCGCAACCTGATGGGGCGTGTCGGGCGGCTGGTGGCCGAGGAATCGATCCAGATGCATGGTGGCATAGCGATGACCCAGGAATACGAACTGGCTCATATCGCCAAGCGGATCACCATGGCGGATCATCGGTTCGGGGACACGGATTACCATCTGGAGCGGTTCATTGCTCTCAGTGCCGCCTGATTTCGCGGTCGACCCTGACAAGATCCACAGCGGTGCCCATGCGCTGATTGGTTATGACGTAGACCTGACCCCGGAAGACGGCAGTTCGCGCGTCACGCTGACGATCGAGCCTCGGCACTTAAATCGCAACGGCACGCTGCATGGTGGGATCATTGCCATGATGCTGGACGCAGCGGCGGGCTTCGCCGCGTCGCGGGCAAAATCGCCCACTGGATTTACGCAGGTGGTGACGATTTCGCTGAACACCCAGTTCCTGGCGCCCGCGAAAGAAGGCCAGGTCGTGACCGCGCATGGTTACATGTCCGGTGGCGGGGTCAGCATTGTTTATGCGGGGGCGGACTTGAGGGCACCGAACGGGCGGGTTTTGTCTAGTGCAACGGGTGTGTTCAAACGGTTGAAGGAACGGCGGAAATGACGCTGGCGCGGGTGGATGAGCTGGACGATCGGCTGGTCGTTGTAAACATGAACAGCACCCGGCGTGGTGCGTTGTCTCCGGAGCTTTATGCCACCATCGGTGAGGCCTTCGAAGCGGCCCGTAATCCCCGGATCCGGGCCGTTCTGCTAACATCCGAAGGTGGGTTTTTCTGTTCGGGCGGCGACCTCAACACGCTGATCGAACGGCGCAAGCTGAGTGAAGCGCAGCGCAAAGAAAAGATCGACGGACTGCACCATCTGATCCGGCTGATCCGGTCGTCCCCAGTGCCGGTGATCGCGGCTGTCGAAGGTGGCGCGGCGGGGGCTGGTTTGTCTCTGGCGCTGGCCTGCGACTTGATCGTTGCGGCCGAAGGCGCGGTTTTTACGGCGGCTTATGTCAAAGCCGGGCTTGCACCTGATGGCGGGCTGACTTCTGCGCTGGCCCGGGTGGTGCCACGTCCGCTGGCGATGGAAATGTGCCTGTTGGCGCGCCCCGTTTCTGCCGAACGGCTGGCCGCTGCGGGGGCGATCAACCTCGTCGTGCCTGCGGGTGAAACCGAGGCGCAGGCGCATGCGTTGGCTGATGCGCTGGCCAAAGGGCCGCGGAACGCCCAGGGCACGATCCGGGCGCTGGTGTCCAGTGGGTACGAATTGACCGAGGCCGCGCAACTGGATGCGGAACGTAATGCCATGGCCCGTTTGCAGGGCGGGGCAGAAGCGACCGAAGGCATCTCGGCCTTCCTGGAAAAACGAAAGCCGGATTTTTCGAAATGACCCTCTGGCAAGCTGATCTGGAACAGCAAATCCAAACGCAGCCCGATGCACTGGCGGTTCAGGATTCGCTGGGCACCCGGTGGACCTATGGCGATCTGGATGCTGCCATAGAAGCGATGCGCGCAACGTTGGCAGCCCATGGGGCGCGGCGCGGGCATCGTGTGATGCTGTTGGCCGAAAACTGTGCAGCTGCTGTTGCAGTGCTGTTTGCATGCGCCCGTTCGGGGATCTGTGTGATCCCGATCAACGCCCGCCAGACCGCGTTGGAGGTGCAGCGGGTGCTGGCTCATGCCGAACCGTTTCTGGTCATGGCGACATCCGCGATTTCCCCGGAAGCGCGGGCGCATGCCGATCGGATGGGTGGGATGGAGGTCTCAGGACCTTTTGGCACGCTGCACCTGTGTGAAACCGGCCCGGCAGACACAGAAACGCCGGAGGACGTGGCCGTTCTGCTGTACACCACCGGCACCACAGGCACGCCCAAGGGTGTGATGATCACCCATGGAAACCTGCATTTTGCGGGCCGCGCAGCACTGGCGTTCCGCGACCTGCATCCTGGCCACATCGTCTATGGTGTGGGACCAATCAGCCACGTGATGGGCCTGGCCTCAATGCTGACAGCAACCTTGTCTGCAGGGGCCACTGTCGTGCTGGAGGCACGTTTCGATGTGGGGCGTTTGTATCAGGCGCTGCGCAGCGGGGTGTCGCACCTGCCGGCCGTGCCCCAGTTGCACGCGCTGCTGATGCAATATGTGCGCCGTCAGGGGTTGGAGCGGTTGCAGAGCGATACATTGGTCTATGTGTCCTCCGGTGGCGCGCCGCTGGACCCGGATTGGAAAGCGCGGGCGGAGGCGTTTTATGGCCTCGCACTGCAAAACGGTTATGGCATGACCGAAACCACCGCGGCCACCAACATCACCCACAGCATAAAGGATGACCCGGACACTTCCGTCGGACCGTTGGTGCCCGGTGTGGAAATGCAGATTGACGAGTCCGTGCATGGCGGTGGTGACGGCGTTGGCGAAGTGCTGGTACGCGGGCCCAACATCATGAAGGGTTACTTCCGCAACCCCGAGGAAACCTCCAGTGTGCTGAGCCCCGATGGCTGGCTACGGACCGGGGATCTGGGCTGCATTGATGAACAGGAACGTCTGCACATCATGGGCCGCAGTAAGGAGCTGATTATTCACGGCGGGTTCAACGTCTATCCGCCCGAGGTGGAGGCCGCGTTGAACGAACACCCGCAGGTGGTTCAGAGCGCGGTGATCGGGCGGCTTGTCGCGGGGGACGAAAAGGTCATCGCTTTCGTCCAGTCTGACCCATCAGACCGGCCGGAGCTGGAAGAGCTTCGCAGCTTCGCTGCGGAGCGGCTGACAGGTTACAAGCGCCCCACGCAGATCATCGTGGTGGATGAATTGCCTGCCGCGCAATCGGGCAAGATCCTGAAGCACAAGCTTTTGGAAAATTTCGCAGACCAGTTGGCCTGACGCAAACCGGTCAGGCCATAGCACCCACTGCAGCTTCGCGAATGGCGCAGATGTTGTCGCCGTAGACTTCCGGTTTGGACACTGATCCGCCGCGGAACACGGCGGAGCCAGCCACCAGTACATCCGCCCCGGCCTGAGCGATCAGTGGCGCGGTGCTGGGGTCGCAGCCGCCGTCCAGTTCGATATGAATCGGTCGATCACCGATCATCGACCGCAAAGCGCGGATCTTGTCGAGCTGTGAATGGATGAACTTCTGCCCACCAAATCCGGGGTTCACGCCCATCACGCAGATAAGGTCGACCATATCCAGCAGTTGTTCGACCGCAGCTACCGGAGTGCCGGGGTTCAAGGCCAGCCCGGCCTTGGCTCCCGCGCTTCGGATCGCCTGCAAGGTGCGGTGGATATGCGGCCCGGCCTCCACATGCGCGGTGATGACATCGGCTCCTGCCTCGGCAAAGGCATCGATATATGGATCTACCGGCGCGATCATAAGGTGCACGTCCATCACTGTTTTCACGTGTGGTTTCAACGCTTTGACGGTAGAAGGACCAAAGGTGATGTTGGGCACGAAATGTCCGTCCATCACATCGATATGGACCCAATCCGCGCCCTGGGCTTCGATCGCCTTACATTCCTGCCCGAAATTGGCAAAATCGGCAGACAGGATGGACGGGGCGATCTTGATCTTACGGTCGAACGTCATGGCGGCACTGCTCTTTTACAGGTTTTGGATGACTTTGCGCGGCGTATAGCGCCTTGGCCCGCCAAAGGACAGAGCCGTCTTTTATGTCTGGAGCGGGTGCAATACAGCCTGTTTGCGGCCATTGTCCGACTTGAGAGAGAAACCTGTTCCCGCCTACTGTGCCGCGCCGCCATTACATGGATAGGCGATGGCCTGCTCCATCCATTCGGGTGGGATATGCGCATCGGAGGAAATACGGCTGGCCGCTTTGTTCTGGGTGGTGGGCCGGTGCCAGCCATGATTGCCATCGCGATCCACACCACGGGCGCTTTGGGTAAGCTATTTTCGGAAGTAAATGAAAACGTCTCTCTCAAACCCGTCGAGGGGCTGCATTCGGTGGGCGCAAATTGGGCGCAGCGGATGTATCTGGGCGTTATCCCGCAGGTGGGGCCAAACTTTGTCAGCTACGCGTTGCTGCGGTTCGAGATTAACATTCGCGCCTCGGCCATCCTTGGATTTGTTGGGGCCGGGGGCATCGACTACGAGCTGCGCAATTCCATGTCCTGGGGGCAGGGCCGCTATGACGAAGCGGCGGCCATTTTTATCCTGTTGTTCCTGACCATTGTCTTGGTCGATCAAATCTCCAGCCGCGTACGCGAGCGGTTGACGCATGGGGTGAGGCTATGAGTACCTTTTCGACCGATCTTGGGCTGGATGGTCTGAAAGCCGAAAGCGACACGCTGTTTCGACGCAAGCGGTTGGTGAATTTTGGTCTGCCCGCGCTGATCCTGGCCTATCTGGTCTATGTCTTCTTCGCGTTCGATGTGCCGGGTCTTTGGGAACGGGCCAGCATGGAAAATGCGCGCAAGCTGGTCGCTGACAGCTACAGCTACAAAACCCATGTCACTCGCGACAACCGCTCTGGCGAGGTCGAGGTCGCTATTGAGGGTGAACGCAAGGGCAGATACCCGCAGGGCCAAGGCCCCGAATGGGTGGACCTGACTGGTGAGAGTGCGATCATCGATCTGGGGGACGGACATATCGTGACCTTTGGTCCGGAAGAGGTCAGCTATCATATTCCAGGCTATGGCCTGGTGCAGGCCGGCCCGGGCCGCACAGGTGTCAATGCGATCCTTCCAGAGGGCGATTTGCCGGATTGGATCAGCGCCTCCAAGAACCGAGTGGCCATCATCACGGATGCCGGGCGGTTTACCATCACACGCAACCGGTCCGAAGTGTTCCGGTATTTCCCGGGGTGGGAGCTGTTCTGGTTCACGCTGGACAGTCCCTATTACAATGTCGGCCCCGGTGCCCTAATGGGACTGGCCTTCTCGGGCGAGGCGGGCGCGATCTGGGCCGACTTCTGGAACAACAAGATGTGGCGGCATCGGGATGTGGCCTGGGCAATTTTCGAAACGATCCTCATGGCCTTTTTGGGCACGATCGGCGGGGCGCTGATTGCGCTGCCGCTGGCCTTTGTGGCGGCCAAGAATTTCACCCCATTGGGCGTGTTCCGCTTTGCCACGCGCCGGTTCTTTGACTTCTTGCGCGGCGTTGACGCCCTGATCTGGACCATCGTTCTGGCCCGGGCCTTTGGCCCTGGGCCGTTGACCGGGGCTTTGGCGATCCTGGTGACGGATACGGGCACGTTTGGCAAAATCTTCTCCGAAGCGTTGGAGAATGTGGACAAAACGCAGATCGAAGGTGTGCAATCGACCGGGGCCAATGCAGTTCAACGGTATCGGTTTGGTGTCATCCCTCAGATCACGCCGGTTCTGTTGTCCCAGTTGCTGTATTTTCTGGAATCGAACACGCGCAGTGCCACAATCATCGGCGCAATCACGGGTGGTGGAATCGGACTGATGTTGACTCAGGCGATCATTACCCAGAAGGATTGGGAAGAGGTGGCGTATTACATCGTCCTCATCATTCTGATGGTGATTTTCATGGATTGGTTCTCGGGCTGGCTGCGGCGGCGTCTGATCAAAGGTGATGAGGGGGGGCACTGATGGCGGCGGCACGCCTGAACCCGGACGGCCCGGTGATCCACGATGGTTGTCAGATCCAGAACGCTCAGTTCGGCCGCTATGTGGAGATCGGGGCGCAAACGGTCATCGTCAATTCCGAATTCGGCGATTATTCCTACTGCACCCAGCGCTGTGATTTTGCCAACGCATCAATTGGAAAATTTGCAAATATCGCGTCCTGTGTGCGGGTCGGGGCGACAGATCATCCTATGGAAAAGGCTTCGCTGCATCATTTCCTATATCGGTCGGCCAGCTACTGGGACGATATCGAAGATGACGCCGCCTGGTTTGAAAAGCGTGCCAAGCGGCGCGTGACGATCGGCCATGACACGTGGATCGGGCACAATGCGCAGGTCAAGCCAGAGGTGACGATCGGCCATGGCGCGGTTGTGGCGTCTGGGGCAGTCGTTACCAAAGATGTTCCGCCATACACGATTGTTGCGGGCGTTCCTGCCCGCGCACTGCGTCGCCGTTTACCGGTGCCCGTGGCTGACCGCCTGATGACTTTGGGATGGTGGGACTGGGACCACGACCGCCTGCGCGTGTCGCTGGAGGATTTCCGGACGCTGGAGGCGGAAGCGTTCCTGGAGAAATACGAATAATCTCAGCTTTGGCCATCCAGGGTCAGCGTTACCCGGTCACCTGCAAACCACGTGCGGCCATATTCCACCGGAGCACCATCCGCATCTACGTTGATGCCCGTGGTCCGTATGATTGGTGCGCCTTCGGGAATGCGCAGCACCTGCGCCTGGGTGGAATTGGCCAGCTTGGCGGTGATACGTGTGGAGGCGCGGGTGTAGTCTGCGACGCCGCACAGGTGCAATGCTTCGGTCACCGAAGAGGTTTTCTTCAGTGCCTTTGGCATATCAGGCACGCGCCTGGCTGGAAAAACACTGGTAAACAGCGCGATGGGCTGTCCATCCGCGAGGGACCAACCGTCATAGGCATGCACCGGATCGCCTGGGGAGAGACCCAGCGCTTCCGCCTCACGCTGGTCGGCGGCGCGGGTGGTGACGCTGAGCACCTCCTTGCCCGGGCTCTGTCCGCCCGCTGCAACATTCTGGTGAAAGCGCACGCGTTGACCAATGGGATAATCGGTAGGCTGGGCTGTCACGAACACCCCCGCTCCGCGACGCGCATGCACCAGCCCTTGATCGGAGAGCGAGGCAATGGCCCGGCGCACTGTGTGACGATTGACGCCGAATTTCGCCGCCAGCTGTGCCTCGGTCGGCAGTTGGTCGCCCATCTGATACCGTCCCTCGGCCACGTCTGCTGTCAGCGAAAGTGCGATGGATTTCCACAGGGCGGAACGGGGCATGTCATGAAACTTTCATCAAGTACGGGATTGCAAAATTCGGGTTGGCTGCTATTATTTGTCTAGTTGTATATTTAAAATAGACAGCTTTGCCAAGCGGAAACCATGACACCTGACATTGAAATCGACACAGAGGACCGACGTGGTTGGATGGGCCTATTGGCCCGTTCTGACGAAGCGGATTTGCTGCACCTTTGGCAGTCCTTCGGGCAAGCCCCGGGCTTCACCTGGTTGCGCGCGCCGGAGATCGGCGGCGTCATGGTGCGCGGCCGAATGGGTGGCACGGGCGCACCGTTCAACTTGGGTGAAATGACGGTAACGCGCTGTAGTTTGCGGCTGCAGGGGGGTCAGGTCGGCCATGCTTATGTGCAAGGGCGCAGCAAAACCAAAGCCGAGGCAGCTGCGTTGATTGATGCGCTGATGCAGACAGAACTGGCAGCCGCCGTGCAACGCGCCGTGCTGGTGCCGCTGGAAGAAAAACGAACCGAAAACCGCGTCACGCGAGCCGGAAAGGCCGCAGCAACAAAAGTGGAGTTTTTCACTATGGCGCGGGGGGAGGACTAATGCAGACAGAAGCATTGATCGGTGGGTTCCAAAATGCGCCCGTGGACGCTGCCATCGCCTTTCGCGCAGCGATGACTGCGATGGCCCGGCCCGGCACTGTACAAACCGTGACTGGCGCCGCCCCGCCCCCGCCGCTGAGCATCGCCGCCGGGGTGCTGGTGCTGACCTTGTGCGATCCGGACACGGGGTTGGTCTTGACTGAGCCGTTTAATACTCCGGACATTCGCAACTGGGTGACCTTTCACACCGGCGCGCCGATTGTGGGCTTCGAAGAGGCAGCGTTTGCCATTGGCCACTGGTCTGATCTGACGCCCATAGACCGCTACCAGATTGGTACGGCGGAGTATCCGGATCGCTCAGCCACCCTGATCGTCGAGGTTCCCAGACTGGATGGCCCCGGATCAGCTCTGCGCGGCCCGGGCATCCGCGATGTCGTCCATCTGCCTTTGCCGGATGCCGAGACCATGGCGCAAAACGCGCTGCTCTATCCGCTGGGGCTGGATTTCTTTCTGACATGTGGCGATCAGCTCGCCGCGTTGCCGCGCAGCACCCGGATCGGAGAGGCCTGATATGTATGTTGCAGTCAAAGGCGGCGAACGCGCCATCGACAATGCCCATGCCTGGCTCGCCGAAGAGCGGCGCGGCGACACGGATGTAGCCGAACTTAGCATTGAGCAAATCCGTGAACAGTTGAAGCTGGCGGTGAACCGGGTGATGGCCGAAGGCTCGCTTTATGATCCCGACCTGGCCGCGCTGGCGATCAAGCAGGCGCGAGGCGATCTGATCGAAGCGATCTTCTTGATCCGCGCCTACCGTACCACTTTGCCCCGGTTCGGGGCCAGCCTGCCGATCTCGACGGGGGACATGGCCTGCGACCGGCGCATCAGCGCAACCTTCAAGGATGCGCCAGGTGGGCAGGTGCTGGGTCCGACGTTTGATTACACCCACCGCCTGTTGGATTTCAAACTGGCCGCGGACGGGGACGTATCGCCAGCCCCCAGCGCGCCACCGCGCACGGAGCCCACACCGCACATTACGGAGTTCCTTCAAGGCCAGGACATTATCCAGACCGAGCCGGAAAACGACGCCATCCCACGCGACTTGACGCGCGAACCGATGTCCTATCCGGCCGGGCGCGACATGCGGCTCCAGTCTCTTGCGCGCGGCGATGAAGGCTTTGTGCTGGGCGTCGCTTATTCCACCCAGCGCGGCTACGCGCGCAACCATGCCTTCGTGGGCGAATTGCGCATTGGCAGCGTGGCAGTGGAGATGGAAGTGCCTGAGCTCGGCTTTGCCATCGACATTGGGGAACTGGAGCTGACCGAATGTGAAACGGTCAACCAGTTCAAAGGCTCCAAGACCGAGCCGCCACAATTCACCCGAGGCTATGGGCTGGTTTTTGGCCAATCCGAACGCAAGGCCATTGCCGTCGCGCTGGTCGATCGGGCGCTGCGCTGGAAAGAGCTGGGTGAAGACAATGTGGGCGCCGTTGCGCAGGACGAGGAATTTGTGCTGAGCCACGCAGACAACATTCAGGCCACAGGCTTTCTGGAGCATATCAAACTGCCCCATTACGTGGATTTCCAATCCGAGTTGGAACTGGTCCGCCGCATGCGCCGCGAAGCTGGTGCGGATGTGCCCGAGGCCGCGGAATGATCTGCACGGCGCCCCTCAACCGGCAGTTTCTGGGGCTGAAGTTTCGACCGCAGACACCTGTGTGGCCGGTTGTTTCGGATTTCGATTGTGCAGACCACAAGCTGACCGTCGAAACGGATCGTGGCCAACCTGTTGAAAGCCGCCGGGATCAGGCTCTCGATGGCATTCTCGCCGCAGAAGGTATCTGCATCCTGCGGTTCTGGAACGGCGGTAATCACACTAATCTACCCGGCGTCCCGCAGCGCATTGCCGAGGAAGTGGAGCGATGAACGAATACAATTTTGCTTATCTCGACGAGCAGACCAAGCGGATGATCCGCCGGGCGATCCTCAAGGGTTTGGCGATCCCTGGCTATCAGGTTCCCTTCGCCTCCCGCGAAATGCCGATGCCCTATGGCTGGGGTACTGGTGGCGTGCAGGTGAGCGCAGCAACGCTGACGCCCGATGACACACTGAAAGTGATCGACCAGGGTGCTGATGATACGACCAATGCTGTATCGATCCGCAAATTTTTCGAACGCACAGCTGGGGTTGAAACGACTGAAGAGACCGAAAAGGCCACAGTGATCCAGACCCGCCACCGCATCCCGGAGCAAAAGCTGCGCGAGGATCAGATCCTCGTCTACCAAGTGCCAATCCCGGAACCATTGCGCTTTCTGGAGCCACGCGAGA
>JAEPNQ010000066.1 GCA_017643305.1 Marinibacterium sp.
ATGCAGACATGCAGTGCAGCCAGCCCGCGTCCGGCAAACAGTTCTTCCAGCGATGGAAAACGGCTGACGGCCTCCTCCCCAATGGCATCGGCCAGTTGCCCATGGATTTGCGCGGGCAGTCCGGCATGCCCGGCTTCGGCTTCCAGCACGCGGCCCTCGCCCATGTTGGTGGCGATGTTCACGCCAGTGCCAAGGCCCAGAACAAAGCTTTGCCCGTTGCGCCGGTCGCCCGGACCAACCGGGCGCAGTGTTTTTGTTTGGTTGGGATGCAGGTGTGGCAACGCATGGCCAAGCGCGGCCAGATCGTTGATCAGCACCGCGCGTTTCGCGCGCGAAACCTGCGCGATGCGACCGGTTTCAAAGTCCCAGTCCAGGTTGGTCAGCTTGCCATGGCTGCCCTTGACCGGTCCGGCAATGGCGACGCAGACGGCGTCTGGCATGGGGTTGCCCATTTCGGACAGGAACGCGCCCAGCGGGTCATCAAAGCTGGTGAACTGTCTGTTGCGAAAGCTGCGGGTGCTTTCGTCCAGCGGGCGGCCATTTTCGGCCAGGGCCAGGCGGGTGTTGGTACCGCCAATATCAGCAACGAGATCCATGGTCTTCCGGTTTGAGCATCCGGGCGAAGATGCCGGAGGAACGAGGCGAAGGCAAACCCGATTTCAGGTGCGGTTTCTCGCGGGCGAAACCTACCCTATCGTAACCCGCAGCACCTGCCGGTAGGGGCAGTCCGGTGTGGCGATGATCGACGGAAAACCGGTTTCGTTGACCGCATTGGGAAACCCCTGGGGTTCCAGGCAAAGGCCCGCAAAAAATGCATGCTGCTGGCCCGGCAACGGTGTGGCAAAGGGGGCCAGATGCGTCGCGGTATAAAGCTGCAGACCGGGCTGATCGGTCTCCATCTCAAGTGTCAGGCCGGTCGTGGCAGTTAGCCTTGCGGCGGGACCGTCGATGGGGTCGAGCACATAATTGTGGTCGATCCCATCGCAATCCGGGTCCGCTGCGGCCAAGCTGCGGGGCTTGCGAAAATCGAACGCGGCGCCGTCCAGTGGCGCAATCTGCCCGGTCGGGATCAGGTCGGGCCCGGTAGGGGTGTAGCTGCTGGCAGAAATCATAAGGGTCTGGTTATGGCAGGGCCCTGGGGCAAGTGCATAATAGTTGTGCTGGGCGAGGTTGATGGGCGTCGGCCGATCGGGTGTTGCTGCCATGTCGTAGGTGACGGTGTGCCCGGTCAGGGACACCTCCACCACGCATTCCACATTGCCGGGATAACCGCCTTCCCCATCGGGTGAAACATAAGTGAACCGGGCGCGCCTTGCCCCGTCGCGGTCCACACTCCAGTTTCGATGGCTGAGGCCATCAGGTCCGCCATGTAGGTGGTTGGGGCCGTCATTTGGCATAAGGTGATGGACTCTGCCGTTCAGTTCAAACCTGCTGCCTGCGATGCGATTGGCCACGCGCCCGGCGATGACGCCAAGCGAGGCGCGATTGTCGAGATAGGCGCGCGGGTCGGCGTAGCCCAGCACGACCGAGGTTCTGGCCCCACCTAGCGGTACGCGCCAGTCCCGAGTGATGCAGCCCAGCGTCAGCAGGGTCAGCGACACATCCCCGTCCGTCAGACGGACCTGTTCGATCTGCCCCGACTCGGGGTCAGCCATGCCGCAGGACCGGGTCGATGGGGGTCGCAGGCATGCCCAGCGCGTCTTCGATGAACAGGGCCGCTTGCAGCAGCACCGCTTCGCCGCGTGGCGGACCGATCAACTGCAGACCCACGGGCAGCCCTTCGGGTGTGAAGCCTGCGGGGATGGACATGGATGGCAGCAGGGTGACCACCGACAGGAAAGAAAACCGCAGCCAGGTTTCGTAGGTGCCGATTTCGACACCATCGACCATGGTGGGGTATTCCAGTTCGATCGGGGCCGGCGCAATGCCGACAACAGGCATGGCCAGAACATCATAGTCGCCGAGGAATTCGCGCATGACGTGATAGAGCGTGGTGCGTTGACGCATGGCGGCATAGAGGTCCAGCAGGTTCTGGTTCAGGCCGTAATCCACATTGGACTTCAGCCGCTCACCAAAGGTGGCCTGTAGCTCGGGCGGGAGCCCGGCGACCACAGCGCCGTAATGCAGCCCGCGCAGAGCGAGGTAGGCTTCGTTCAGGTCGGGCAGGTCAGGACAGGCATCTTCCACCGTGGCCCCGGCGCGTGCCGCGGTTTCCATGACGCCCCGCAGGACGCTGCGGATGTTCTGTTCGACCGGGGAAAACCCGCTTTGATCCTCGGTAAAGGCGATGCGCGGCGGGCGCGTGGCGCGGGTCATCTGCGTCTGAAAATCCTCCGCCGGTTCCTCCAGAGTGATCGGTGTGCGCGGATCCCAGCCGGTCATCGCATCCAGAAACAGCGCGACGTCGCGTACATCGCGGGCCATGGGCCCTTGCAACCCTTCAGAAAGGAACGCAGCAGATGCGGGGCCGCCGCCTGCCCGGCCCGGGGCTGGGCGCAGACTGACCACGCTGCAATGCGCGGCGGGTGTCCGCAGTGAGCCCATGAGGTCGGAACCCTGAGCGAGCCACACCTCGCCCGCTGCCAGCGCGGCGGCCGATCCGCCGGAGGAACCGCCTGCGTTCATCCGCGTGTCCCACGGGTTGCGCGTGGCGCCCAGCACCGGGTTGGTGGAATTGCCGCCCGCGCCGAATTCCGGCGTATTGGTTTTACCGACGACCAGCCCGCCGCGCTGTTCCAGCAATTCGATCAACGGATCGGTGGTTTCGGGGATGAAATCGGCCAGCGCCGGGTTGCCAAAGGTGGTGCGCACGCCTTTGACCAGGTTCAGGTCCTTGATGCCGATGGGCAAACCGGCCAGCCAGCCAGGATGAGTGCCTTGGGTCGCTGCCTGCTCTGGCAGCGCCTTCACCGCCGCGCGGGCCCGGTCGAAACAAGTGGTTGGCATCGCGTTGATCTGTGTGCCGACCTGGTTGGAGCGGGCTTCGGCGGCGTCAATAAGGGCCAGCGGCGAAACCCCACCAGTACGCAGCTCGGCCACCACGTCGCGTGCGGTCAGGGCGCAGAGTTCGGGGCCTGTGAAGGGGATGTCTGGCCGTTTCGGCACGGCATCGGTTTGGGTGACGTCATGCATGCAGAATCCTCCCAAGTTTTCGGCATCATGCCTGCAGGTTTGGGCAGTGTCACGCGGGACATTTGGCATTGGGCCGGCGGCATGATGAAATTTGAAGACAAAACAACCAAGCTGCTGGAGATTTCCTAGCCGGATGCGGAAATCAGTTTCTGCTGCTGGAGGAAACGCAGGCGTGATTTCAAGAACAGGCCGCGCTGGCCCGCTGGGGGCTTTTTCTCGCTGACCTATTGCTGGATGAGCGCGGTCAAGGCTTAGGGTCGTTGTACGGCTGGTGATCCGGTCCGGAGCGGGCTAGCCTTGGTCCATGCATATGTTCCGGAGCGCCCAACCAACCGACGCTGACCGCTGTTTTGAAATAGAAACCGCCGCCTATGAAGGCGATGAAGCGGCGACGCTGGAGAAGATCCGGATGCGGATTGAGCTATTTCCGCAGGGGTTCCTGCTTCTAGAGACAGAGGCGGGCGTCGTGGGCTTCATCAATTCTGGATGCGCGGATGTGGTGAAGATGGAGGACAATGCGTTCAAGGAGCTTGTAGGCCACGATGCGGACGCACCGAATGTGGTGATCCTATCCGTAGTTGTTGATCCGGCCTTTCAGGGGCGGGGCCTGTCACGGGCGCTTATGGAGGAATTCGTGGCGCGGATGAAGGCGATAGGTAAGGCGACCATCTACCTGATGTGTCGGGATTACAACGTGCCGCTGTATGAGAAATTCGGCTACCGTTATCTGCACCCTTCCGCATCGGACTTTGGCGGGAGGGCGTGGCATGAGATGAGCATGGTGCTCTAACGCTGTGCTGCTGTCGTAAAAAATCCAGAATTTAAACCAAAACCCCTTGGTTGTCGTTCCTGCGGACCCTAGGGACAGAGTTGCATTAGATTTATGGCGCTCGTTACGAAAGGACGCAGTGGGTACATCAACCGTCCTGTACTAGACCTGTGCCGACGCATGGCGGAAGGCGGCTGCTTTATTTTCCGAAGATTGAAAAGAAGTCGCCTCACAAAGGCGTTTCCTTACGCCTTAGGCCCCAGTGTGATGGAATGTTCGGCTAATCGAACGAAGGTTGGCGTCCGCAGCTCTGCATAGCGCACAAACTCCGAGCTGTATTCAGAACAGTGCTGCCTCACTCTACCACCGGCGGGGCGCCGCCGGAAAAGCTGTTGCCGTTCGCATAGTCGCACGGGTCTTCCTGCATCTGCAGGTGCAGTCCGTCGCCGGTGAAAGGGTGCGCGCGGGCGAGCGCCTCGTTCAACTCGATGCCAAGGCCGGGAGCTTCGGGCGGGGTGATGAAACCGCTGTCGACCGTGATTGCCCCGTGGATCAGGTCGCTGTGGAAATCGGTTACAATGGTCTCAGCGAGCAGCAGGTTGGGGATGGATGCGCCGAGATGAATGTTGGCGGCCCATTCCACTGGACCGGCATAGAGATGTGGGGCCATCTGCGCGGAATAGACCTCGGCAATCGCTGCGACCTTTTTCATTTCCCAGATACCACCCGCGCGGCCTAGTGCAGGTTGCAGGATTTCGGCCGCTCCAGTGCGCAGAGCGCGCGCAAATTCGACCTTTGTGGTCAGCCGTTCGCCGGTGGCCACGGGGATGCGCACGGCACGGGCGACCTTGGCCATTTCCTCGAACGCGTCGGGCGGCAGGGGCTCTTCGTACCAGAGCGGTGAATAAGGCTCCAAAGCCTGGCCCAGTCGGATTGCGCCTGCGGTATTGAACTGCCCGTGCGTGCCAAAGAGCAGATCGGCTTTATCGCCCACCGCTTCTCGGATGGCTTTGCAGAAGGCCACGGACATGGAGATGTCGGACATGGTAGGCATGTGCCCGCCGCGGATGGTGTAGGGCCCGGCTGGGTCGAATTTGACGGCGGTGTAACCCTGTTCCACCAGATGCGCGGCGACCTCACCCGCCATGTCGGCGGATGTCCAGAAGTCATCCATGGTGTGGTGGGGCAGGGGGTAGAGATACGTATAGGCGCGCAGCCGGTCATTCATGCGTCCGCCCAATAGTGCCCAGACCGGGCGGTCACGGTGTTTGCCGAGGATGTCCCAGCAGGCGATCTCCAACCCCGAAAATGCGCCCATGACGGTGACGTCGGGGCGCTGGGTGAAGCCGCTGGAATAGGCACGGCGGAACATCAGCTCGATGTTTTCGGGGTTTTCGCCCGCCATGTGGCGTTCGAACACGTCGCGGATCACCGCTTTCATCGCGTCCGGCCCGACGGAGGAGGCGTAACATTCCCCCCAGCCGGTGATGCCAGTGTCGGTGGTGACCTTGACGAAGGTGAAATATCGCCCACCCCAGCCGGGGGCCGGGGGCGCGGTGATGATGATATCGAGGTTGGCGAGTTTCATTCCGGGTTTGCGCAATAGCTGTTGACGACCCGCTGAAGCAGGGGGGCGTAATGGTCAAACGCCGGGGTGGGCAGACTGGGTACCTTGCCCTGATCGTCCCAGATGCGCACCTGCAGGATTGCCGCTAGGTTCGGGTTTTTGGCGAAGGCGGCGACTTCGTCGGCTGACATCGGACCGCCTTGCAGCTCCAGCGTTTTGACGGAGGCGTCGGAGAGTTTGGCGAAATACTCCGGGTCGGTGGCGCAAAGATATCGTTTGGCGGCGACGTGGTAGCGGATACAGTCTGTGACGGCGGTGGGGAAGAATGGGGCCAGCACCTTTGCGCCTGCTTCTTCGTGCAGATTGTCGATGCCCTGTTCGATGTAATCGTCGCCGAATTCGTTGGTGTAATGGCCGATGTCGTGCAGCAGCGCCCCGGCCACCATCGTGTCGGATGCGCCCGCCTGTTTGGCCAGCAGAGCGCCCTGCAGCATGTGTTCGGACATCGTGACGTTTTCGCCCAGATAGCTTTCGGCCCCGCGCCGGGTGAAGATATCGACGATGAAATCCACGATGGTGTTGGGGGTGAGCGGGGTCATGATGCCTCCAGTGCGGCGAGGGTGGAAAGCAGCCCGTCCTTGTCGGCGTAGCAGCCTTGGAGCCAGCGGGTTCCGGCGCCTGAATAGCCTTTGCGCGCATGCAGGACGCGGGTGTTGTCGACCACAAAGGCTTCGCTGGGGGCGAGCTTGAAGGTCACTTCCATCTCCGGATCATCGACTATGTCGCTGAACCGGCGGTAGGCCCGGTAGTAGGTGACCATATCGTCAAAGGGCACGTCCGTCAGCGTGGCGGCGGAGCGGGAGTTGAACCGGATGGTCTGCAACTGGCCGTCCGGGGACAGGTCGATCATCGGGCGGCGGGCATGCAGGGCGACGCCCTGGCTGCCGGTGTAGCTGAACCGCGCGGGGTGGCGGGTGAGGCAGGCAAATCCATCGGGGTCTTCATCGCGCAGGCGCTGGGCGGCGGCGAAGCCATCGACAACCATATTTTCCCCGCCTTCGGCTGAATTTTCCAGGCAGGCCAGCACTTGCAGTGTTGGCACCGGGTCACGGTAGGGGTTGTCGGTATGCGCCTGCAGGCCAAGGCCGGTATAGGCGAGGTTGACCGGGTTCACCTCGGTCCGGACTTCGAAATGGCGGCCGTAGTTGGTTTCGCGGACAAAGCCGAACAGATCGACGATATCGAACAGCCCGCCGGGTTCAGTGCGGCAGCCGTCGACCACTGCAAACCCGTCGCGCCGCAGGGCGGTCAACCAGGGGCGCAGGGCGTCAGGGTTCTGGGCCATATCGGGCAAGTGGCCGCGTGTAGGGATGCACCCCGCACGCCAGGCTTCCACGTGGTTGGGCAGGCGGCCGGGCTTGGTGTTGTGAGCGTGATCATAGGCATTGGCGGTGAGCCAGCCGATGTCAAACGCGACCGTTTTGTTTTCGGGCTGGAAGGTGCAGAGGAGGGTGTTGTCCTGTACCTGCGCGTCCGAAAGCTGCAGGTCAGCCGGGATATCGGCCAGCGTGATCAGCCTTTGGCCATTGCCCGGGTCGCGCGTGTCAGGGTCGGGGGCGTTGTCCCGCAGCCAGACGCTGTGAAAGCGCAGATCTGGCGTGCCCGGCTGCTGAAGTCGCAGCAATTGCCCGTCCTGCTCGACCACGGCGTGGACCCCGGTCATGTCAGCCGTCCCTGAACACAATCACGTTGCGCTTGGCCCCACCGGTCTTGGTGTCGGCGATGGCTTCGTTGATCTGGTCGAACGTCCAGCGACCCGAGATCAGTTCATCCAGCTTGAGCCGCCCCTGTTCGTAAAGATCGACCATCCACGGGATGTCACGCTGGATCACCACGTCGCCCATTTTGGAGCCGATGAGGCTTTGGCCCTGGAACGACATGGCCATCGGTTCGTATTCGGCCATGCCCCCTGCATGGGGCATTCCGATCTGGATCGCCTTGGCACCCCAGCCCATATAGCGCGGCGCGTCGTTATAGGCGGGGATCGCGCCGACGGTGACCATTACCACATCTGCGCCACGCCCGCCGAATGCTTTGTAGGCGGCGCGCCAGGGTTTCGGCTGGGTCGCCAGGACGCCGTGGGTGGCTCCGAATTCCTTGGCGATCTCTAGTTTTTCTTCGGTCATATCGACGGCTACGATGCGCCTTGCACCGGCGATTTTTGCACCCTGGATCGCATTTAGCCCTACACCGCCAGCCCCGATGACCACCGCGTCCTGGCCCGGACGCAGCCCGGCGGCATTGACCGCAGCGCCGACACCGGTGATCACGCCGCAGGCAATCAGGCAGGCGACGTCACGCGGCATGCTTTTGGGCAGTTTCACGATCTGGCCGGTGGACACGATGACCTTTTCCGCGAATGCGCCACATGCCATCGCCTGGACCAGCGGGCCGCCATCGGCGGTGCGAAGCGGGCCGTTGCGCCCGTCTGGCGGGTTTTCGCAGATGGTGGGTTGGCCAGTGGCGCAGCTGGGGCAGGTGCCGCAGGGCCGGATCAGGGTTACAACAACGGGGTCGCCTTCGGCAAAGCCGGCCACGCCGTCGCCGAGCTTGGTGATAACGCCGGCAGCTTCGTGGCCGTAGACGGCAGGCAGATGTCCGCCCCAGGCCCCTTCGGCAAAGGAAATGTCGGAATGGCAAATGGCCACAGCATCAAGCGTCACTTCGACCTCACCCGTGCCGGGGTCTTCGATCAGGATATCTTCGATCACCAGTGGGGCGTTGAATTCCCGGCAAACGGCGGCTTGGATTTTTTGCATGCTGTCCCTCGCGCTTTGATCCAGCGTGCAACCCCTGCCTTTATGTCGCAAGCCAGAAATCGTCGCCCAATGTCGGGATTACGTCACGGCAGAGCGGGCGCGGATGAAGATCAGCAGGCTGATGCCCATCAGTAGCAACGACACGAGGAACGGCGCGCCGGGCAGGTACAGAGGTGTGCCGCTGCTGGTGAAGAACGCGAAGACCGTGGTCATCATCAGCGGCGAAAGGATCATGGAGATGGCGTGCAGGCTGGCCAGCACGCCCTGGAGTTCGCCTTGCTGGTCGTCACTGGCGGCGCGCGACATGATCCCCTGCAGCGCCGGGGTCATAATAGAACCCAGCGCGCTGATTGGGATCAGGCAGAGGGCCAGGAAGCCATTGGTCAGGAATGCGAGGATCAGGAAGGTCAGCATATCGAAGAGATGCGAGTAAATGACCGTGGCCCGGTCTCCGAGCCAGTTCAGGATGGGCCGGGTCAGAAACCCCTGCATCACGGCGGTGGACACACCGTAGAGCGCTAGGGACAGACCGATCATCCCCGGATTCCAGTCAAATCGGGACAGTGCAAAATACGACCAAACCGCCGGATACACGTAATAGGCGATGGAGTAGAGCAGGTAGATGGTCAGCAGCCCGCGGAGCCCCGGAAGGTGAGCGACCTGGCGGATTGCACCCAGCGGGTTGGCCCGGCTCCAGGTGAAATCGCGGCGGATGCGGTCGGTGACCGTTTCGCGCAGGACGAAATAGCCAAAGGCCAGGTTCAGCGCGGCCAGCGCGGCGGCGGCGATAAACGGTGCACGCGTACCAAATTCGCCCAGCAGCCCCCCAACCAGCGGCCCAAGTACAAAGCCGATGCCAACGCCTGCACCAACCAGGCCAAAATTTGCAGCCTTGTCTTCGGGTTTGGAAATGTCGGCCATGTAGGCGGCAGCAGTGGCGTGCATGGCGGCTGTAATGCCGCCGACGATGCGCGCCGCCAATAACAGCCAGATCGACCCAGCCACGGACATGACCACGTAATCCAGCGCCATGACTGCGAGCGAAACCAGCAGCACGCGGCGGCGGCCATAGCGGTCCGATAATGCGCCCAGCATGGGGCCGCACAGGAATTGCATGACCGCAAAGGCGGTGGACAGGATGCCACCCCAGACGGCCGCCTGGGCCAGCGATGCGCCGCGTACTTCGCGGATCAGGTCCGGCATGACTGGCATAATCAGCCCGATGCCCATGGCATCGAGCATGACGGTAATCATTATGAAGACAACTGGTAGACGCATGCTTTCGGCCCGGAAACGTCGGACCGTCATGCACCCATGCGGCGATGGCGACAAGACCGACGCTGGGTCCTCGCCGTAGGGTCAGTCTGTGGTTCGGGCTGTTTCGGCAAATCGCCGCGCATCGTCCGGAGCGGTGCCGAGGCCACTGCTGAGATCCAGCTCTGCCACGATCTGGGGCCAGTCATGGGCCACAAGGTCGGCTAGCGAGGTGCTGGTTTCCATGGCGACCGCGCAGAGGCGTTTGACCTCGGCCTGCGCGTCTGGGCGTGGCATGTGGGCGGCGAGTGCGAAGCTGATGGCTTCGGCATGGATCAGGCCCAGCCCGCCATTGAGCGCGGCATCCATTGCGTTGGCGTGCGGTGTGAGCTTGGCAAAGAGACCGCTGGCCACCTGCGCGGCGGAGGCGGCGCCCAGAACGATTTGAGGCAGGCACATCCATTCGGTGAACCATGCTGCACCGTCGCGTTGGTAGCGATGGACCGCGGCACTGTGCAGGATTTGCGTCAGTCCGGTTTGTTGCCGCGACAGGGCGACCAACACGGAAGGCGCAACCGGGTTCTGCTTCTGCGGCATGGTGGAGGACGCGCCGCCTTGGCTCAGCGACAGTTCTCCGACCCCGGATTCGACCAGTTCGATAATGTCCTCGCCCGGTTTGGCGAGCGCGAGGGTCAGACGCAGCAGCCAGTCGGCGATTTGCAACACGGGTCCTCGATCAGTGTGCCAACTGCGTTCAGGGTCCTTGAGACCCAGCGACTGGGCCATGTGCGCGCGGATTTCACTGGCCTTGGGGCCGAGGGAAGAGGACGTGCCAGCCGCGCCCGACAGCGATACTAAAAGGCAGCGGTCCCGGAGGTTTTGTAGGTCGTTCCGCAAGCCTAGCAAAGGTGTGCCCCATTGTGCGACGACCGCGCCAAAGCTGGTGGGCGTGGCGTGCTGGCCATAGGTGCGCGCGGGCATGGGCAGGTTGGAATGGGTTTCAGCCAGATCGGCGAGCGTGGTGAGAACTTCGGTGATGTCGGCTTCAATCAGGATGAGCGCCTGTCGCAGCCGGAGCATCAGGCCAGTATCCAGAACGTCCTGGCTGGTGGCGCCCCAGTGCACGTACTGGGCGTGGTCCGGTGCCTCCAGCGCGGTGCGGAAAGCGGAGACCAGCGCAGGCACAGAGACCCCGTTGGAGCCGGTGGCCTGCGCAAGCGCGGCAGGGTCGACCTGCACCTCCATCGCGGAGCGGTGCAGGAAATCGGCGCTGTCCTGCGGGATGATCCCTAGTGCGCCCTGAGCGCGGGCTAGCGCGCCTTCGACCAGCAGCATGGCGCGGACTTCGGCGGTGTCGGTAAACAGGCGGCCGATTTCACCGGTCGGGAACAGCCGGTTCAGGACCGAGCTTTCAAAGACAGACGCGCTCATGCGTTGTCCATTTCGTCGAAGGTTTCCTTGGCCAGCTTGATGGCATGGTTGGCTTTCGGCACGCCGGCATAGATAGCCACATGCTGGAACGCCTCCATCACGTCGCGACGGCTGGCACCAGTGCGGATCGTGGCGCGCACATGCATCGGGATCTCGGAGAAATTGCCGGTGGCTGCCAGCACTGCCAGCGTCAGCATGGAGCGTTCACGGCGGGTGATGGCGTCGGATGCCCAGACCGTGCCCCAGGCGCTTTCGGTGATCAGATCCTGGAATGGCAGGTCCAGTTCGGATTTTGCGGCTTCGGCGCGGTCGACATGGGCGTCGCCGAGTACCTCGCGGCGGACTTTCATACCAGCTGCTTTGCGATCAGACATGGCCGGTCTCCTTCAGGAATTCGGTCAGGATGTCCGCGTATTCGGCCGGGTTTTCCACGCAGGGCAGGTGCCCCGCACCCCGGATCAGGCGAAATTTGGAGCCTGGGATAAGATCGATGGTTTCACGTACCAGGTCGGGCGGGGTGGAGCCGTCTTCGGACCCTGCGATGCCCAGAGCGGGCAGGCGCAGGGCAGCGGTGGGCGTGTAGAAATCGGTACCGGCTATGGCAGCGGAACAGCCCCAGTAGCCGGTGTCGGGCTGGCGCACCAGCATGTTGCGCCAGGCGATCAGTTCAGGTGTTTTGCGGAAGGTGGCAGAAAACCAGCGTTCCATCACTGGGTTGGCTAGGCTTTCGATGCTGCCCGTTTTGACAGTTGCGATGCGGTCATCCCACATTTCGCGGGTGCCGATCTTGGCCCCGGTGTTGGACAGGACCAGCGCGCGGATCTGGTCCAGTCGTTTCGCGGCCAGCCCCTGGGCGATCATCCCGCCGATGGACAGGCCGACAAAGACGCAATCGCGCACCTCCAGCATATCTAGCAGGCGTTCAATATCCTTGACCAGCGATCCCATGCTGTAGGGTGCGGCGGGGCAGGATGACAAGCCATGGCCGCGCTTGTCATAGCGGATGAATTTCAGCCCAGCGGGCAAGAGCGGCAGGACTGCATCCCACAGTCGCAGGTCGGTGCCCAGCGAGTTGGCAAAGACAACGGGCCGCCCGTCCAGATCGCCGTCAATTTGGTAGTGCAACTGGACGTCGCCAAAATCTGCGATTTTCATATCTGCCCTTCCTCCATGGATGGACATTTACCCGGTTAGGCAGGGCCAGGTAAAGCAGGTGGCCGGGCGTTGTCAGACGTATTTTTCAAGCGCCTTGTGGAAGATTGCGGAATCCGCGTTGCCGCCTGAGATCACGGCGACAACGGCGTCCCCCTCAAGTTCGTCGCTGTGGAAGAGGGCAGCGGCCAGCGCGACCGCGCCGCCGGGTTCGGCGACGATCTTCAAACGCAGGTAGGCCAGCGCCATGGCGTGCAGCGCTTCGTCTTCGGTCACGACGATGCCAGGGCCGGACAGGCGGCTTAGGATGGGGAATGTCAGCTTCCCCGGGCTGGGGGTGAGGATGGCATCGCAGAGCCCGCCTGCTTCGGTCGCGTTGGTTTCGCGTTTGCCGGAGACCAGCGAGCGGGTGACATCATCATAGTTTTCAGGCTCCACTGGGCGGGCGCGCATGCCGGGCGCATGTTTTTCCAACGCCAGCGCGATGCCGGAGGTCAGGCCGCCGCCGCCGCAACAGGCCAGCACATCGCCAGATGTCACGCCAAGCGCGGCCGCCTGTTCTGCGATCTCCAGCCCGCAGGTACCCTGACCGGCGATCACCAGCGGTTCGTCATAGGGGCGGATCAGGGTCAAGCCCTGATCGCGGCTGAGCCGTTCACCGATGTCTTCGCGCGCTTCGACCCCGCGTTCATACAGAACCACGTCGGCCCCCAGCGCGCGGGTATTTTCGATTTTCAACTGCGGCGCGTCGGATGGCATGATTATTACTGCGCGCGTGCCTAACAATTTAGCAGCCATCGCGACGCCCTGCGCATGGTTGCCGCTGGAATAGGCCAGCACGCCGCGTGCGCGCACCTCAGGATCTAGATGGGTCAGCGCCGACCACGCACCGCGAAACTTGAAGCTGCCGGTGTGTTGTAGGCATTCGGGTTTCACCAGCACCTGCCGTCCGCCGATGTCATCGAGAAAAGGGGAGGTCAGCATGGGCGTGAGGCGTGCGTGGCCCTGTAGTCGGGTCGCGGCGGCTTCGATCATCTCGATAGTAGACATGCGGGTGTTCCTTCAGGCGGCGGCCAGATCGGGGATAGTGGTAAGATCGCTTAGGACATGGGGTGGGGTCCAAGGCAAACGGTCCATCGGTTCGCCGACGCGGTTGACCCAAGCCGTGACGAAGCCATAGCCGGTGGCTGCACCTGCGTCCCAGCCGTTGGAAGACACGAACAGGACCTGCGACGGCGTGCAGCCGAACCGTTTCCCGACAAGGTCATAAACCGAATGATCGGGTTTGAAGATGCCAACGCTTTCAACCGACAGCACATCATCCAGCACCGCACCTACGCCTGCGGACTTTACAGCGCCGTCCAGCATGGCCGGGGAGCCATTTGACAGGATCGCTGTGTTCAGGCCCGCGTCTTTAAGAGCCTGCAGCATGGTGGGAACTTCCGGGTAGGCCTGCAATTCCCAATAGAGATCCAGCAGCCGTTTCCGCAGGGGCGTGTCGCCCGTCAGCCCCTGAGCTTCGAGCGCCCAGTCGAGACCATTCTGGGTCACTTCCCAGAAATCTGTATGGGCCCCGGTGATGGCGCGCAGCCAGGAATATTGCAGCTGTTTCAGGCGCCAGTTGGCGGCGAGCTGTGGCCAGCTTTCGGAGATAGCGTCGAATTCGGGTTGCCCGGCGGCCTCTCTGGCAGCTGCCGTGACATCGAAGAGAGTGCCATACGCGTCAAAAACGCAGGTAGTGATGGGCATGCGCGCCTCCGGTCGCTGTGTAACCTCGGTCAGACTGACACAGGCGCAGAAGGTGCGGAAGGCGCAAAGTGTTCATCGGGGCTTTTGGCGAGGCAACGATGGCTATGCGAATTTGCAGGGATCGTGGGCCGAGCAGAGCGCAGGATTTGCACCGATGCTGTTTTAGTCTTCGCTGATAAAGTTGCCGCGGCGCACCGGAACGCGGTTGGCGGGTTTAATCGAAACCTTTGGTGGCTCTGGCCGGGCTTCGCGTTCCGGAAGCTTGATTAACTGAGGGATTTTGGGAGAGATTTCAGTTTCCAGCTGGGCGATCGCACCGTCGCCTTCAAGCATCGTCGATACCCATTGTTTGCCCGATTTCAGGCCGGCCATAACGCGGGGATCAGACAGGATGACCAGCGTCATAAGCAACGCGCAGAACGTCAGCATACCCCGCAAAATCCAGATGAAGGCGCCGGCGCGGCTGGGCCGGTCTTCTGCCTCGAAGTTAACTTCATATTTCATACCCCGATCCATGTGGGCGGATAAAGGCAGTTTCTTGTTCGGGGATGGGCGATTTTCTGGCTCGGCCAAAACCCGCCCACCCGACGGCAGATCTGTGGTTACATGAAATCCTGTTGCGGCATACCCAGAACGTGAAAGCCTCCGTCAACGCGGATGATTTCGCCGGTGGTGTAAGTGCCCGCGTCGGACGCCAGGTAAACCGCCGTGCCACCGACCGCTGCCAGCGTGGCGTTGCTGCGCATGGGCGTGTTCTGTTCGGTGAAGCGATAGGTTTTGCGCGCGCCCCCGATGGCCGCCCCGGCCAGGGTTTTCATCGGGCCGGGCGAGATTGCATTCACGCGGATGCCGTCCGGGCCGAGGTCATTGGCCAGATAGCGTGTCGCGGCCTCCAGAGCGGCCTTGGCCACCCCCATGACGTTGTAATTGGGCACAACGCGGTTTGAGCCCTGGTAGGTCACCGTCAGCAGGGTACCACCATTGTCTTTCATCAGCGGATGAGCACGACGGGCCACGTCTATGAAGGAATAAGCGCTGATATCGAGTGAGTTCTTGAAGTTCGACCGGCTGGTGTCGAGGAACCGCCCAGTCAGTTCGGATTTGTCCGAAAACGCGATGGCGTGTACGACGAAATCAATTGTCGGCCATTTGTCGGCCAGCGCGGCAAAGGCCGCATCGAGCGAGGCGTCGTCGGTCACATCCACGTCGAGCATGAAATCGGAATCGACCGAAGCTGCCAGCGGTTCCAGCCGTTTCCCAAAGGCGTCACCCTGGTAGGTGAAGGCCAGCTCTGCGCCCGCTTCGTGCATCGCCTTGGCAATGCCCCAGGCGATGGAGCGTTCATTGGCGACGCCCATGATCAGGCCGCGTTTTCCGCTGAGTTGATTTGTCATGGTCCGTTAACCCCGATACTTCGACAGGACCATCGACCCGTTGGTGCCGCCGAAGCCGAAACTGTTGGTCATTACGCTGTCCAGTCCGGCGTTTTCGACGGTGGATGTAGCGATTTCCGCGGGCGACAGGGCCGAGTCCAAGGTCTCGACGTTGATCGACGGTGTGATGAAGTCGTTGTCCAGCATTAGCAGGCAAAAGATCGCCTCCAGCGCGCCGGCGGCACCTTGGGCATGGCCAGTCATGGACTTTGTGGAACTGACGGGCGGCGTCTGGCCTTCGCCAAACACGCGGCGCACGGCTTCGACCTCACCCACATCGCCGACAGGGGTGGAGGTGCCGTGGGCGTTGATATAGCTCACCTTGCGGTCCTCGGACAAAGAGTTGAGCGCCAGGCGCATCGCCCGTTCGCCGCCTTCACCGCTGGGGGCGACCATGTCATGGCCGTCGGAGGTGGCGGCATAGCCGGTGACCTCGGCATAAATCTTTGCCCCGCGCGCCTTGGCGTGATCCAGGTCCTCCAGCACGACCATGCCGCCGCCGCCCGAGATGACAAACCCGTCGCGATCCGCGTCAAAGGCGCGGCTGGCCCGGTCCGGCGTGTCGTTGTACTTGAACGACATCGCGCCCATTGCGTCAAAGAGACAGGACAGGGTCCAGTCCAGTTCTTCCCCGCCGCCCGCAAACATAACGTCCTGTTTGCCAAGCATGATCTGTTCGGCCGCGTTGCCGATACAATGCAGTGAGGTCGAGCAGGCCGAGGTGATGGAATAGTTTATGCCCTTGATCTTGAATGCCGTCGACAAGTTGGCGCTGACTGTAGAGCTCATGCATTTGGGCACCGCAAAGGGCCCGATCCGCTTGGGCGCGCCTTTTTCCAGCACGGTCTGATGGGCAACCAACATGGCACTGGTGGACGGCCCGCCTGACCCGGCGACTAGCCCGGTCCGCGGGTTCACGATATCCGCTTCGCTGAGCCCCGCATCTTCGATGGCCTGGCTCATCGCGATATAGGCATAAGCCGCACCCGGCCCCATGAAACGCAATGTGCGCTTGTCGATATGATCGGTCAGGTTCAGGTCGATGGCCCCGGCGATCTGGCTGCGGAAGCCATGTTCAATCATCTGCTCATTTGCAGTGATCCCGGATTTCCCGGTTTTCAGCGAATTCAGAACTTCGCTGGCATTGTTTCCGATCGAGGAGACGATCCCCAATCCCGTAACGACGACGCGGCGCATGACGCCTCCCTTGATAGCTTGGGCCTTACTAAGGCAGGGGGATGGCTAGGCGCAAGGTGGGGGGCATCTCAATCTCGGTTTGCGGATGCAGTGATCTCGTTTTGCCGGCTCGTTGGACAGACTCGCTCGAAGTAGTTTCCGTCAATGGCGTGTTTGACTCCAAAACGACAGGAGGTTCCGGAGCATCACAATTTGCAAGAGCTCTCTGGCGCCGCAGCGCGTCGGATAGTTACAACAGGTGGTTCAGCTGATCGCGCTCGTTCGGTCAGGGGCATGGGCAGGCGAAAGGGGCGGCCTCAGCCTTCGGCCAGCCCGACCTTCATGCCTTTGACGGTATAGATCAGCTCTCCGTCCGCCTCGACACGGCCGTCAGCGACACCCAGTTTCAGTTTGCGGTCGATGACCCGGGTCATGTCTACGTAATAGGTCAGCATCTTGCGGTCTGGGCGGACCATACCCTGCAGTTTGACTTCGCCGACGCCCATGGCCATGCCCTTGCCTGGCATGCCGCGCCATCCGAGGTTGAAGCCGGTCAGCTGCCACAGGCCGTCAAGTCCTAGACAGCCTGGCATGATCGGATTGCCGGGAAAGTGGCAGGAAAAGAACCATAGGTCCGGGTGAATGTCGAATTCCGCCACCACATGGCCTTTGCCATGTTCACCGCCATCGGCGCTGACTTCGGTGATACGGTCCATCATCAGCATCGGCGGCTCTGGCAGCTGCGCGTTCCCCGGCCCGAACAATTCACCACGGGCGCAGGCCAGCAGCGCTTCCTTGTCAAAGCTGGTAGGGTATTGAGCCATTCTGCCGCCTTTCCGGGAACGTGATTTCCGATGCCTTGCCCCCTCTAGCATCGGGATCGCAACCGGGGCAAGGGCAGCGCAGTGTCTTGGTGGTCCGAGGGGTCTTGCCTTTGCGACTGAATTGCAATTGAATTTGAGCGCCAGCAGGCTTTATTGTTGGTGACGGAATAAAAGCGGACCGCAGCAATGCAAAAGCAAGCCACAGAACGCGCCACCACCTGGCTAGGCGACGCAGGCCTCCGACCAACCCGCCAACGCACGGCATTGGCGGAATTACTGGTCGGTGACGGGCGCCATCGCCACGTCACGGCGGAGAGCCTTTTTGAAGCAGCCAAGACACTGGGTGCGCCGGTATCTCTGGCCACGGTTTACAACACGCTTCGTGCCTTCTGCGACGCGGGTCTGTTGCAGGAGGTCACGGTGGACGGGTCTAAAAGTTATTTTGATACCAACACACATGACCATCCGCATTTCTACTGGGAAGACGAAGGCCGCCTGTCGGACGCGCCCGCTGACCAACTTGTGATTGCCCAGGTGCCAGATGCGCCTGAAGGGGCGGAGATTGCTTCGGTCGACGTTGTGATCCGCCTGCGGCGCAATTAACCCCATGATGAGCGGCAGCGTGCTGCACCCCTTACTGACGCCCGATCACGTGACCGCCTATCAGCGCGACGGCGTTGTATTGGTGCGAGGGCTGTTCGCCGATTTCGTTGAGGAATTGCGCAACGGGGTGGAGCGGAACATGGCGGAGCCGGGCCCCTATGCGTCAAACAACGAAAAGGCGGGGGAGACGGGGCGATTTTTTGACGATTACTGCAACTGGACCCGTATTCCCGAATTCGCAGATGTGATCGACCGGTCTCCCGCTGCGGTGGTGGCAGCGGATCTGATGGGCTCGGACAGCGTGCAGATGTTCCATGACCATGTGCTGGTGAAGGAACCCGGCACGTCCATGGCCACGCCCTGGCATCAGGACGGACCCTATTATTTTGTCGAAGGGCAGCAGACGGTCAGCTTCTGGTCGCCTCTGGATCCCGTCACCGACGCGACTCTGCGCTGTGTGCGCGGATCGCATGCGTGGGAAAAGGAAGTACTGCCGACGCGCTGGGTGACGGAAGAAGGGTTTTTCCCCGATGAAGGCCAGTACATTCCGGCGCCAGACCCGGATGCCGACGGCTTGGATGTTGCCGAATGGGCGATGCAACCGGGTGATGCCGTGGCTTTCAACTATCGCACCCTGCATGGCGCGCGCGGCAACCAATCGCCATCGCGGCGGCGGGCATTTTCGCTGCGGCTAGTCGGCGACGATGCGCGGTACGTGGAACGGCCCGGGCGCACCTCTCCTCCGTTTCCCGGTCATGACATGCAGCCCGGCCAGCGCCTGCGTGAAGACTGGTTCCCGGTGATCCTGCAGCGCTGAGCCGTTACAAATATTTCACAATTTGATCGTTGTCGCCCCGATATCGTTTCGGGATAAGCGGCTTAGTATCTGACTGCCTCGTGGGACGAAGAAATGACCAAGATAGCGATCAATGGGCTGGGCCGTATCGGCAAGCTGGTTTTGCGGGCCCTGATGGATGACGGGGTGGATGCGGAGATTGCCCTGCTGAATGACCCGGTCGGGACGCCGGAACAACACGCGCTGCTGCTGGAGTTCGACACGGTGCACGGCCGCTGGCCGCGCGACTTTGGCTGGACTGAGAACAGTGTTTCGATCGATGGGCAGGCCATGCGCCTGACCGCCGAACGTACAATTGAGGATCTGCCGCTGGCCGAGATGGGCATCGATGTGGTGGTCGACTGTACCGGCGTATTCAAGTCGGAGGCCAAGATCGCACCTTATTTTGCCGCCGGTGTGAAAAAGGTGGTGGTGTCCGCCCCGGTCAAGGATGGCAGCGCAGTCAACATCGTCTATGGCGTGAACACCCATGACTATGACCCGGCGCGGCACAACACCGTGACGGCTGCCAGCTGCACCACGAACTGCCTGGCGCCGGTGGTCAAGGTCCTGCACGAAAACTTGGGCATCCGGCACGGGTCGATGACCACGATCCATAACGTGACCAATACGCAGACCATCGTGGACCGTCCGGCCAAGGACATGCGCCGCGCGCGGTCGGCGCTGAATTCGCTGATCCCGACCAGCACCGGCTCGGCCACGGCGATCACGCATATCTTTCCCGAACTGAAGGGTCGTTTGAATGGCCACGCGGTGCGTGTGCCGCTGTTGAACGCGTCGCTGACCGATTGCGTTTTCGAGCTGGAGCGGGAAACCACAATCGAAGAGGTCAATGCGCTGTTCAAGGCCGCGTCTGAGGGCCCGTTGCAGGGCATTCTGGGCTATGAAGAAAAGCCGCTGGTGTCGACCGATTACACCAACGATCCGCGGTCCAGCATAATCGATGCGCCGTCGACCATGGTGGTAAATGGAACGCAGGTGAAGATCTATGCCTGGTACGATAATGAATGGGGTTATGCTTGGCGGCTGGGAGATGTGACCCGCATGGTGCTGGCCGCACTTTGATGGAGGCGACCCGGCATCAGGGGCTGTCAGCCTATATCGCGGTTACGGCGGCCTATTGGGCGTTCATGCTGACCGACGGCGCACTGCGCATGCTGGTGCTGCTGCATTTCCATACGTTGGGCTTTTCGCCGTTCCAGCTGGCTTGGCTGTTTCTGCTCTATGAATTCATGGGGATGGTCACGAACCTTAGTGCGGGCTGGATCGCCAAGCGGTTCGGGCTGACCTTCACGCTCTATGCCGGGCTGGGGGTACAGGTGGTGGCACTGCTGGCATTGACCCGGCTGGATCCGGGGTGGAGCGTGGCCGGTTCCGTTGCGTTCGTGATGGCCGTGCAGGGGGCCTCCGGGGTCGCCAAGGATCTGGCCAAGATGAGCTCGAAAAGCGCGGTCAAGCTGCTGGCCCCCGGAGAGAACGGCGGGCTGTTTCGCTGGGTGGCAGTGCTGACCGGATCCAAAAATGCGGTGAAGGGGCTGGGGTTCCTGCTGGGTACGGTTTTGTTGGGCGTCTGGGGATTTGAACGATCGCTTTACGTGATGACGGGGGTGTTGGCGCTGATCCTTGTCGCGGTGGTGGCGTTCATGCCACCGGGCCTGCCGCGCGGGTCGAAAGGCGTGAAATTTCGCGATGTGTTTTCCACCAGCCGGAACGTGAACCTGCTGTCGGCGGCGCGGATGTTTCTATTTGGCGCGCGGGATGTTTGGTTCGTCGTGGGCCTCCCGATCTATTTCTATTCCGTCCTGTCAGATGGCAGCGAGGCGGGCAACCGGCTTGCGTTCTTTCAGATCGGCACGTTCATGGCGCTGTGGATCATCGGGTATGGCGCGATCCAGGCGGCGGCTCCGCGCCTGCTTGCTGCACAGACGAAATCGGATACGGAAATCTTTGGTCTGGCCGCCCTGTGGGTGGGTCTGCTGACGCTGATCCCGGCGGCCCTGGCCGTAGTGGTCTGGGTGGCTGGGGAGCCGCAAGCCTGGCTGACCTGGACACTGGTAATCGGTTTGCTGGCGTTCGGCGCAGTATTTGCGATCAATTCCGCGATGCACTCCTACCTGATCCTTGCGTTCACGCGGTCCGAACGGGTGACGATGGATGTCGGGTTCTATTACATGTCCAACGCGGCTGGGCGGTTATTGGGCACGTTGCTGTCCGGGCTCAGCTATCAGTTGGGCGGCTTGCCTCTCTGCCTCTCGACCGCAGCGGTGATGGCGGCGCTGAGCTGGCTGGCGGCCCGACAGCTTGAGGCGTGAGCGCAGCAATTCGTCAAAGAAATTCCTGAAATTCATTGCTGAGTTGCATGCGAGTTATCGACAAATCGCTTGGCGTTCAGAACCACTGTCCCGGTTCCATCAGGCCAAGGTCCAGCAGTTGACGGGAATGCCATTCGAACGGGATGGAATTATGCCAGGCGAAGGTGCTGATGTCATAACGGGACCCCGGATTGCGCTTCAGAGCTTTGGCAGTGCGGAAAGAACAGACCGCCGCTGTCAGGTTGTGGTGCCAGGGGCAGGCATAGGTATTGTATTCTTCGTCGTTAGACGTGTGATTCGGGCGCAGTTGCAAATCGGGTTGGGCTTTGAACAGCGCGATGCGGTCGATTTTTCGGGACCGGATCGGGATATGTTCTTCGTACCGCCAGCGCAGCCCGCCGAAGAAATCGAACTGGCGTTCTTTCGGGTGGCCTGTCACCGGATCGGGTCGGGCCTGGGCGTAGTAGCCTGATTTGTCGAGATGGGCACAATCCAGAGATACCGCGTTGGGGTGTTTGTCCAGATCGTCGGCATAGAGATCCACCACGTAGGCCAACATCGCATCGCGGCGTTCTTCGGCTTGGAACGCCAGCATTTCCCCGACAGACCGGTGTTCACAAAACGGGAAGAACAGGAATTCTGCGTTGTAGCAATAATACATCCAGCGGCCGGGCTGGGCCTTGATGAAGGCGTTGACCGCGTCTGGCAGGTTGTCGCGGGTGCTGAGATCGAAGGTGATCCGGTCTACCCGGTCGGCCACGTCTGCCGGGATGGAAAAGTCATCCGGCATCAGGGCCAAGACCGTACCGAACCCGCTTTCGAGGTGGTGGCGCAGGGTGGTGCCGACTTCTACCTCATCTTCGACAAAGATCATCGCCAGCGGGCCTTTGGCGGGCTTGCTCGCTGTTTTGTAGAGGTAATCTTTGACAGACCGGTAGCTCATAATGTCCCTGTGTCGCGCTCTGCTGGCGGAGGTGACCAGAAGGTCGGGCATCTGCGGCTGCATTGCAAGCCTGTCCCGGACAGTTTAAGGGGGCGCGTCTGCAACGGGATACCCGCACCATGACCGCGCCGAAGAAACTCTACATCAAGACTTATGGCTGTCAGATGAACGTCTATGACAGTGAGCGCATGGCGGAGGCGATGGGTGGTCAAGGCTATGTGGAAACCAACAGGCCCGATGACGCAGACATGATTCTGCTGAACACCTGCCATATCCGCGAAAAAGCGGCGGAGAAGGTGTATTCGGAACTGGGCCGTTTCAAAGGGCTGAAGGCGGACAAGCCGAATCTGAAGATTGGCGTGGCTGGCTGTGTGGCGCAGGCCGAAGGTGAAGAGATCATGCGCCGCCAGCCGCTGGTGGATCTTGTGGTTGGACCTCAGAGCTACCACCGATTGCCCGAGCTGGAAGCCAAGGCGCAGGCCGGGGAAAAAGCGCTGGACACGGATTTTCCGGAAGAAGACAAGTTTGCCCACCTCAAAGGTCGGGCCCGCGCCAAGCGGGGGCCGACCGCCTTTCTGACCGTGCAGGAAGG
>JAEPNQ010000023.1 GCA_017643305.1 Marinibacterium sp.
CCGGCCCTGGAAGAGGTTCGCGTGGTTGTGGCCAGCGACCCGGCCACAGCCGCGTTGGCTTTTGAGGCAGGCGAGGTTGATCTTGTGATCAATTATCCGGAAACCGATTTTGAGCGTATTCAGGGAACCGGTGCGCAGGGGTTCTCTGCCCCGACAGCGCGGCTCTATTTCTACACGGTCAATGCGCAGAGCGGTCCGATGGCCAACCCGCTGATCCGCCGGGCCGTTTCCCATGCGATCGACCGCAGCGGCGTAGTCCTTGCAGCGCTGTCCGGTGTGGGCGGTGTTCCAGCCGGTACGGTTTATCCGGCGGGCAAAGGTTGGGCGGCAAATATACCCGCGCCCTACGACCCCGCGAAAGCCGAAGAGCTTCTGATGCAGGCAGGCGCGGTCAAGGAAGGCGGCACCTGGATGCTGGGCGGCGAGCCGCTAGAGATTGACATCGTGACCTATTGCTCTCGGGCGGCGCTGGCGCCGACAGCAGAACTGACACAGGCCTTTCTGTCCGCCATTGGTGTGGGGAGTAACATCACAGTTGGCGAATGGGGGGCAAGCAACGGTGCGATTGCAGCGCGCGAGGCGGACCTGTTTCTGCAAGCTTGGGTGACGACACCGCAGGGCGACCCGGGCGCGGTTTTGGAGACTTGGCTGAAGTCTGACGGTGGCTCCAACTCCGGCAGATTTGCCAATGCCAGTCTGGATGAATTGCTGGACCAGGGTCGCCTTACCTTTGACCAAGAGGCACGCAAGGCGATCTACGATGAGGTTCAGGAGATCATTGCCGCAGAGGCCGCCATGATCCCTGTCTTTCATGTCAGTCAAACCAACGTGGGGGCACCTGGCCTGTCCGGCTATCGGGTGCATCCGACTGAAAACTACTGGATCACGCATGAGACGAAGCTGACAGAATGACACTGAAAGCAACCGGCCTGAGCGCGGTGCGTTTGGGCCGAACCATTCTTCATCCGACATCTTTGGAGATTGAACCACGAGGCCGCATTGGCCTCGTCGGCGTGTCGGGGTCCGGGAAATCCACGCTGGGCCATGTCCTGGTCGATGATTTGAAAGCGCAGGGGGCCAGCGTCGCCCACGTACCGCAAAGCCCTGCAGAGGCGCTGGACCCGCTCCGGTCCATGGCGTTTCATTGGCGTGAGGCGGAGGTGGCAGTGGGGCTTGTCCCGGGTGCGGCGGATCAGGCGGGATTGTTTCAGGCGCTCCGTATCGAAGGCGGAGATTTGCGTAAGCGTCCTTGGGGGTGGAGCCGGGGCATGCAGCAGCGCTTTGTCATGGCCATGGCCCTGATCGGCAGCCCGGATCTGATTGTTCTGGATGAACCAACTTCCGCGCTAGACCCCGTCGTGGCTGCCGCAACAATGGAGTTGCTCAGCACGTTTCTGGATGACAAGGAAACAAGCATGATCCTCATCACCCACGATCTTGGGCTGGCCGCGCGCTGGGTAGATAGGTTGATGGTGATGGATGCCGGTCGATTGGTGGAACAGGGCAGGACTGCGGATATTCTGGAACGCCCACAAACAAGATCGGCCAAGGCTCTGTCCGCCCATCGCAACTGGTTGGCGCTGCCATGTTGATGGTGAGCAATGTCCGTGTGAAAGGTAGAAATCGGGATAGGCTGCGCGATGTCTCGCTCGCCTTGTCTGCGGGCAGAACGCTGGCCGTTGTCGGCGAAAGCGGTGCGGGAAAATCCACATTGATTGCCGCGATCCTTGGTCTGCTGAAACCCTCGGAAGGCACGATCAGCTGGAATGGAGCACCGACGCGTGCCGTCCGTCCGGCACTGGTCATTCAGGAGCCACGCGCGGCCTTTAACCCGGTACTCAGCCTGCGCCGGTCCATAATGGAGCCGGTGGTAGCGCAAGGGATCGTGTTGACCGAAGGGCGGCTGCAGAGGCTGTGCGCGGGATTGGAGCTGCCCGAGGAAGTTCTGGACCGTCGTCCGGGCGAAGTATCCATTGGACAGGCCCAGCGTGCGGGCATACTGAGGGCGTTGATCGCGGCGCCGCCCCTGATCCTTTTTGACGAACCGCTTTCTGCCCTGGATGCCGTGACGCAGAAGCATACAGCGCGACTCATCTTTGATCTTCAGAAAGAAGAGGGCTTTGCGGCGCTCATTGTCACCCATGATCTTGGCTATGCGGTCGCGTATGGGGACCAGATTGCAGTTCTCAAAGCGGGCCGCATCGAAGAAATCGCCGATGCCGATGTATTCGCCATTAACCCTCGGTCCGACTATTGCTGCAGCTTGCGGGATGCCGCCATTGCGCTTGGGTCGCTTGAGGTTGCGGCATGATCAAGGGTGTTGGCGGGCTGTTGCTGCGGGCGCTTGTGGTGCTTTCTGGCATGGCGCTTCTGACCTTTGCCTTGCTCTGGAACGCACCGGGAGATCCCGCGCAGGCCATTGCGATGGCCCGTTTCGATGCGCTCTTGACGGATGATGTGATTGATCAGGTCCGTGGGGAAGTGGGGCTGAACCAATCCTTCTGGCATGCTTTTTGGGCGTGGCTTGGCCCACTGCTGACGCTGGATCTCGGCGTCTGGGCTGTGACAGGCCGCCCGGTCTGGCGGGACCTGAGCGCTGCGATTCTTTAAACTTTTCCGCTGGCTTTCGCAGCGCTTGGTGTCGGGCTTGCGGTTTCTGTTCCGCTGGCCATTCTTGCGACGCGACGCCCCGGCGGCTGGCTTGATCGGTTCGCCGTTGGCATCGCTTCGTTGGGAAATGCGATCCCCTCCTACTGGCTCGGCTTGATCCTGATCATGATCTTCGCGGTCAAACTTGCATGGCTTCCCGCCGTTGGTGCCGCCACCCCTGCCCATGCAATCCTGCCCGCGCTGACCCTTGGCCTTGGGGTCGCGGCCTCGCTCACCCGGATCATCCGGTCTGGCATACTCGAAGCACGCAGCCGGCCATTTCTGCCCGCGTTCTGGCGGCGCAATGTGTCCCCGCGGGCTATTGGCCGCGATCACATCGCCCCCCACGCCGCGATACCGGTGATCACGGTTTTCGGGCTGGAACTCGCGTTTCTGCTCGAAGGGCTTGTCCTCGTTGAAGTGATCTTCGGTAGGCCTGGTCTGGGGTCTTTTCTGGTGCATGCGCTCCTTGCGCGGGACTTTGCGCATGTACAGGCCGTTGTCGTTTTGACCGCTCTTGTTTTCGTGACGATCAACTTGGTAATCGATCTGATCTACCGCATCGTTGATCCGAGGATCGGAGGGAGTGATGCGTAGTGTTCTGGTTCTTGCGACCGTCATGGTATTGCTCGCAGGCTTGGGGCCAGCGCTCGCGCCCTACGATCCGACGACAATCAACATTCCCAAACGTCTTTCTCCGCCAGGTGCGGAGTTTCTGCTGGGCACGGATGCGATGGGCCGGGATATCCTGTCGCGTCTTCCGCATGGTGCGCGCTGGTCGCTCGGGCTGGCTTTCCTGATCTCGGCTATCAGCCTCGGGATCGGCACCGACATTGGTTTGGTCGCCGCCCTGGGCGGGAAAACCGCCGACTGGGTCGTGATGCGCGCGACGGACACGTTTCTGGCATTTCCTGAACTTGTCGCAGCTATCGTCATTGCCGGGCTGATGGGTGCCGGTACCTGGAGCCTGATCTTTGCCCTCAGCGTCACAGGCTGGATGCGGTATGCTCGGGTTGCGCGGGGAATTGGACTGTCGGTGCGAAGCCGGGGCTACGTTGTGCAGGCCCGGCTGGTTGGCATGCCAAGTTGGTCCATCGCTCGCTGGCATTACCTGCCGTCGCTCATTCTGTCCCTGACTGTGGTGTGGACGGGTATGTTTGCGCGCGCGATCCTCGGCATCTCTGCTTTAGGCTTTCTGGGCTTTGGCGTGCAACCACCTAACCCTGAATGGGGTTCAATGCTTTTGGACGCACGGGTCCACCTGCGGTCGACACCATTGCAGATGGTCTGGCCAGGGCTTGCCGTCGTCGTCTGCGTCCTTGCGATCAATCTGACGGGGGACGCGCTACGGGACGTCTTGGCAGACCGTGACACCCCGGAATGAGCGAGGTCGACCGCCCCAACCTGGGGATCAGTCTGCGTCTCCTTTCCGGCCTGCTGTTTGCAGGTATGTTTGTCAGTGTGAAGGCCGTCAGTGAAGACGTCCCTCTTGGCCAGATCGTGTTCTTCCGGTCGCTCTTTGCGATCCTGCCATTGGTGTTTTTTCTCTGGGCCCGCGATGAATTTCCAAGCGGCTTGGCCACCAAACGCCCGGCTGCGCATTTTTTACGGGCCAGTTGCGGGGCACTTGCCCTGTTCGGATCCTTCGCCGCCATCGGCAGGCTCAACTTGGCTGAAGCTTTACTGATTGCGCAATTGTCGCCGATCCTGACGGCGTTTGGTGCCTTGATCTTTCTGTCCGAACGCTTGTCGAAATGGCGCATTTGGGGTCTGGCGCTTGGTTTTTTGGTGTTTGCGTGCTCGTCTGGCCTGAACTGGCAGCGCCCGATCAGCAAAGCGGTCGCTTGATCGGCTACATCATCGGTTTAGGCGCGGCTTTTTTAAGTGCGCTTGCTCTCATCATGGTGCGCAGCCTGAACAAGACCGAAAGCCCAGGCTCCATCGCGCTGTATTTCGTTTTGGCGTCGATGATCGGCGGCCTCGCGACTTTGCCATGGGGGTGGATCATGCCGGACATGTCGAGCCTTGCGTGGCTGATCCTAACCGGTCTTTTTGGCGGGTTTGCGCATATCACGATGACATTGGCATTCCGCTATGCCGAAGCCTCCTGACTTGCGCCTTTTGAATACGTCGCCCTGCTTTGGCCGCTCCTTGCGGATTTGATCATCTTCAAACTGAGCCTGTCCATGAGCTTCCTGCTTGCCGCACCGTTAGTATTGGCGGGGGCAGCAAATGCGGCGGTAGAACCCGGAGCGCGAAAAGGCAATTGAGGTTGCTCTCTCAATCCCCTATTGGGCCACATTTGCGGTCGGGGCGGCATTCCTGATCGGCGTCGCAGAAATAGCCTTCGCCGCAGTAGGTTTTGCCCGCCGTGTAGCATTCATCGTCGAAACCGCATTTTTCGTCCGGGTCGCAGACCACTCCGCTGTCGCAGTGAGCGCCTGGACCCGTTGGAGGATAGGCCTGCGTTCTCAGTGCGCCGGGGCGATTGCGCCGATCTCTGCCATTTCGCGAGTGGGCGGGGCCAGATCTGCGCGGGAAAAGTCAAAAAGCCGTTTCAGTGCTGGGCCGGGGTAAGCGGCTGTCTGCGCCTGGGCCATGTTCGGAGCAATCAGAGCCTGCAGCCCAATCAGACAAAACAAAAGCATCAGGCGTCCCAGATCCACCCTCAACAGCCCCAAGTTAATCATTTTACTGGCTTTTTGTGAGCAAACGTCAGAGGTGCTGAAGCGAATTTCAACTTTTTGTTTTCTGGGGCGGTAGGAATGCGGCCATCGGGCCTGTTCCCCTCCCCGTGACGGAGGAGTACGGTCGCACTATGGAATCGCTTTCCGATAGTGACGCGGCGCTCGCCGCTCTGGCCTGGCAGATTGAGCTTGGCGCGACCGAAGCGATTGGGAATGCCCCGGTCGACCGGTATTCGCTCGCCGAGAAGGCCCTGGCAGCCCGTTCTGCGCCTTCCGCACAAAAAGCCCCTGTGGCCCCTAGCCCAGCGCGGGTATCGGCGGAGGTGGATGCAGTAGCCATTGCAAAGGCGGCGGTGTCTTCGGTTTCGACGCTGGAGGCGCTGCGCGACGCGATGGTTGGGTTCGAACATTGCGAACTGAAAAAAGGCGCGCGCAACACCGTGTTTGCCGATGGCATAGCCGGGTCGCGTGTGATGATCATCGGCGAGGCGCCAGGTCGGGATGAGGATCGCGAAGGCCGCCCTTTCGTAGGCCGCGCAGGCCAGTTGTTGGACCGGATGCTGGGGGCCATCGGGCTTGGCCGGGCCGAAAACGTTTACATCACCAACGTTTTGCCTTGGCGTCCGCCGCAGAACCGGGACCCCAAACCGGAGGAAATTGCAATGCTGCGACCGTTTCTGGAACGGCACGTGGCGCTGGCGCAGCCGCAAGTTCTGGTTCTTATGGGCAATATCAGTTGCACCGCCGCGCTAGGGCGGCGGGGCATTACGAGGATGCGCGGAAATTGGGAGGAGGCACTAGGCCTGCCCACCTTGCCAATGTTCCACCCGGCCTATTTATTGCGGAACCCGCAGGCCAAGCGCGAAGCCTGGGCGGACCTGCTGTCTTTGAACGCCAGACTGAAGGATCTTACGTGAAGATTTTGGCATTTTCGGACCTGCACCTTTCGCGGTCCAAAGCGGCCGCCCTGGTGGAGGTAAGCGCGGAGGCCGATCTGGTGATCGGCGCGGGTGATTTCTGCAATATGCGGAAGGGCCTCGATGATGCGCTAGCACTGCTGCAGGGATTGGCTGCGCCAATGCTGGTGGTGCCAGGCAATGCCGAAAGCCCCGAGGAACTTAACGCCGCGCTGGGCGCAGGCGTGGAGAATATTCATGGTGTTTCGAAAGAGGTGTGTGGTCTGCGGTTCTTTGGGCTGGGCTGTGCAGTGCCCGTTACACCGTTTGGTGGCTGGTCGGTCGATTTGCCAGAACAGGACGCGGCTGATATCCTGGCCGGGTGCAAGGCGGCGGATGTGCTGGTGTTGCATTCCCCGCCCAAGGGCGTCGCAGACACGACCTCTATTGGCATGTCGGTGGGCTCCACCGCGATCCGCGAGGCGATTGAACGGCTGCAACCCCGGCTGGCGGTTTGCGGCCATATTCACGACAGTTGGGGCGCCACCGGACAGATCGGGCAGACGCAGGTCGTAAATCTCGGCCCCACGCCCAACTGGTTTGAGCTTTGAGGAACGGACATGTCGCGTATTGATGACAGCAAAGAGTTCATCCCGATAAACATCGCAGTGCTGACCGTTTCGGACAGCCGCACACTGGCCGAGGACAAATCAGGCCAGACTCTGGTGGACCGGATCGAAGCCGCCGGGCACCAGATTGCAGCGCGCACGATCCTGCATGACGAACGGGCTGAGATTTCCGCGCAACTGCGGGAATGGATCGCTGATCCTGGCGTGGACGTCGTGATTTCGACAGGCGGCACGGGTCTGACTGGCCGTGATGTGACGGTGGAGGCGCATCGTGATGTTTATGAAAAGGAAATCGATGCGTTTGGCACCGTGTTCACCATTGTGTCGATGCAGAAGATCGGAACATCTGCCGTGCAGTCCCGCGCAACGGGCGGTGTGGCCAATGGAACCTACCTGTTTGCGCTGCCTGGCAGTCCGGGCGCATGCAAGGACGCGTGGGACGAAATCCTTTTGAAACAGTTGGATTATCGTCATCGACCATGTAACTTTGTTGAAATTTTGCCAAGATTGACCGAAGACCAGCGACGGAAATGACTGTGCAATAGCGTTAGACCTTCTGTGACTTGGCATTTTCGCACATTCACCTAGGTTTAAAGGGTCCCGCGGGGTGCATTCCGCCAGCGCGGTTGAAAGGGTCTTCGCCATGCGCTTTTTGCGTCAAAGCCTGACTGGAGTTTTCTTCGCGGCGCTTACCGCCGGCTTGTTGATTTACGCGTTGCAAGTCATCCTGTCAGCGGTTGAAATCCGCATGGCAAATGAAGGTCGTGCGCCGCCTGCAAGGGAGCGCGTGTTTGCGGTCAACGTGGTGCCAGCGGTGGAGGAAACCATTGCCCCGACCCTGGAGGCCTTTGGCGAAATCCGGAGCCGCCGTACGCTGGAACTGCGGGCCACCACGGCAGGCCGTGTTGTATGGCTGGATGAACGGTTTGTCGAAGGCGGGACCGTGACGGCGGGCGACGTGCTGGCGCGGATCGATCCAGCCAATACACAGGCCGCGCTGGACCGCGCTGAGAGTGGTATGCTGGACGCCGAGGCCGAGGTACGGGATGCCGAACGGTCGCTGATGCTGGCTCGGGATGAATTGTCAGCAGCAGAGGATCAGGCTGATCTACGCGAGCGGGCATTCAAACGCCAGACCGATTTGCAGGCGCGCGGGGTTGGCACGGCGGCCACAGTGGAAACGGCGGAGCTCGCCGCGGCCTCCGCACGGCAGGCGGTGCTGGCCCGGCGGATTTCAGTTGCGCAGGCCGAAGCGCGCGTGGATCAGGCCAAGACGCGGCTGGAACGCCAGAAAATCACGTTGGCCGAAGCGCAGCGCGGTCTGGACGATACGATCATTACCGCCGGGTTCAGCGGCACTCTGAGCGAGGTGAGCTTGGTCGAAGGGCGGCTGGTCACTCAGAACGAAAAGATGGCCAAGATCATCGACCCAAATGCGTTGGAGGTCGCTTTCCGTATCTCAACAGCGCAATATGTGCGGTTGCTGGACGCCAAAGGCGGCGTTGTGCGCGCCCCGGTGGAAGTGATGTTGGACGTGTCCGGCGTGGACCTGCGGGCAAGCGGGCAGGTGAGCCGGGATAGCATTGTGACAGGCGTGGGCCAATCCGGGCGCCGGCTGTTTGCGCATCTGGATAACGCGCCGGGATTCAAGCCTGGCGATTTTGTGACCGTGCATGTGGAAGAACCCGAATTGGAAAACGTGGTGCGGCTGCCTTCGTCGACGCTGGATGCGGCGAACACGGTTCTGGTGCTGGTGGATGGTGACCGGCTGGCCAGCCTGCCTGTGGACTTGCTGCGTCGTCAGCGTGACGACGTGCTGCTGCGTGGTGAAGGGCTGGCGGGGCGCGAGGTGATCGTGGGCCGCACGCCATTGCTGGGGGTTGGCATCAAGGTGCGTCCATTGCAGCCGCGGGCCGAGGGTCCGGAAGTAGATCAAAGCGCATCGGCCAGTGCGCCCGTTACCGGATCACGCAGCACGGATGACAGTGTTGAAATGGTCGAACTTACCGACGAACAACGCGACAGGATGCGGGCCTTTGTGCAGGCCAACGCAATGATGCCTAAAGAAGCCAAGGACAGGGTCCTGTCCTTGCTGGACCAGCCGCGCGTTCCCGCGCAATTGGTCCAGCGGATCGAAAGCCGGATGGGCGGGTAGGCGGTCATGGTCCGCGACATTCCCCCAGCGGCAGGCGGGCTGCTGAGCTATTTTACCCGTCACAGGACGGCGGCGAACCTGTTGCTGGTGGTCTTACTGATCCTAGGGCTGGCTGCGGTCCCGAACATGCGGGCACAATTTTTCCCGGATGTGATTATCGATAACGTCAGCGTCACCATCAAATGGGAAGGGGCCGGACCCGAAGACGTGGACGAAGCGATTGTTCAGGTCGTGGAACCCGCGCTGCTGGTAGTGGAAGGGGTGGAAAGTTCCACATCCTCCTCCCGCGAAGGGCGGGCTTATCTGACATTGGAATTTGAACCCGGATGGGACATGGCACGCGCAGCGGATGACATCCAGACCGCTCTGGATCTGGTCACAACCCTGCCTGAAGATGCCGATGACCCCCTTGTCAAACGCGGCGCGTGGCGGGATCGGGTAACCGATGTGGTCATCACCGGTCCGGTGGGTGCGGATCAGCTGGCGCTGTTTGCGGACGAGCTGGTAGTGCGCCTGTTCAATGTGGGCGTGACGCGCACGACCGTTCGGGGCGTGGCCGCTCCGCAGACCATTGTCGAAGTGCCATCGGCCAAGCTGATCCAGTACGATGTGTCGATGTCTGAGATCGCCTCTGCCATCGCAGAGGAGGTGGATGCCGACCCGGCTGGCGACGTGGACGGTGCAAACGCACGCGTGCGCACCGGGATTGCTCGGCGAAGTGCAGAAGACATTGCAGCCATTGCAATGCGGTCCAATCCAGACGGGTCCAAGCTGACCATTGGGGATGTGGCCACCATCCGCGTCGAAGGGGTGGACCGCAACCGGCAGTATTTCGTAGGCGAAAACCCTGCCATGTCCATTCGCGTGGACCGATCCAACGGTGGTGACGCGATCGATATTCAGGGCGTGGTGCAGGATACGGTGGCAGAAATGCAGGCCAGCCTGCCCAGCGGGGTCACCGCATCCCTGATCCGGACGCGAGCCGAGGCAATCTCCAACCGACTGAGCATTCTGGTTGATAACGGTCTGGTCGGGCTGACGCTGGTGGTGGCACTGCTGTTCCTGTTTTTAAACGCGCGCATCGCCTTCTGGGTCGCAGCGGGTATTCCAGCGGCTATGATGGCGGCGATTGCGATCATGTATGCCGCTGGCCTGACCATCAACATGGTAAGCCTGTTTGGCTTGATTATCACTCTGGGCATCGTTGTGGATGACGCCATCGTCGTTGGTGAACACGCGGATTTCCGCGCGCGGCGTCTGGGTGAGCACCCGGTCACGGCGGCTGAAAACGCTGCGCGGCGTATGGCGATGCCAGTCTTCGCCGCGACGGTGACGACGGTCATCGCGTTTTTCGGGCTGACCGCCGTTGGTGGGCGGTTCGGTGACTTGATCCGCGACATACCCTTTACTGTGATCGCGGTGCTTATTGCGTCGCTGGTAGAATGTTTCCTGATCCTGCCCAACCACATGTCCCATGCGCTGGTCCATACTGCCAAGGAACATTGGTACGACTGGCCCAGCCGCACGGTCAACAAGGGCTTCCGGTGGATGCGGGAAACGTTGTTCAAACCGCTGATCCGGCTGGTGATCCGCGCGCGCTATGTCGTGTTGGCGGGCACGGTGCTGATTTTGGCCACACAGATCGGTGGCTTCATTCGCGGCGATGTGACTTGGCGATTCTTCAACGCGCCAGAGCGTGGGTCGGTCACAGGCAACTTTGCCATGGCTGAAGGCGCGACGCGGGAAGATTCGTTGGAGATGATGCGGGAGTTTCAGCGCGCAACCGAAGAACTGGCGCTGGAGCTGGAACAACGCCATGGGGTCAACCCGCTGGATTACGTGATCGCAGAGGTTGGTGGAAATGCCGGACGCGGACTGTCCGGGGTGGAAACCAAGGATGATGATCTGCTGGGCGGCATTTCTATTGAGCTGATCGATGCAGACCTGCGGCCCTACTCCAGTTTTGCCTTTGTTGGGCAGTTGCAAGACCGTATCCAGCGCCACCCGATGCTGGAGATCATTTCGTTCCGAAGCTGGCGGTCTGGCCCCGGGGGTGATGCGCTGGATGTGCAGTTTTACGGGGCAACGGCAGAAACGCTGAAGGGTGCGAGCGAGGATCTGCAAACAGCGTTGCTGCAATTTCCCGAAGTGTCCGCGGTGCAGGACAATCTGGCTTATGACAAGGAAGAGCTGATCCTGGACCTGACCCCGCAGGGCCAAGCGATGGGCTTTACAATCGACGCGCTGGGGCGCGCATTGCGAGCGCGCTTGAACGGGCTGGAGGCCGCGACCTATCCTGTCGGACCGCGCAGTTCGGCGATCCGGGTGGAATTGCCATCGGGTGAGCTGACCGCCGATTTTCTCGAACGCACCCAGATGCGCACACCCAGCGGGGATTATGTGCCGCTGGCTGATATTGTCAGCGTGATGCAGCGCACCGGGTTTTCCACGGTGCGACGTGAAAATGGCATCCGGTTGATTTCGGTCACCGGTGACATTTCCGAAGACGATCCGGTGCGGGCCGAAGCCATCCAGAAAGCGTTGGAGGATGATATCCTGCCACGCATTGCCAGCGAACGGCAGGTGGAATGGAAGATGTCAGGGCTGAGCGAGCAGGAAAACGATTTCCTGAATGATGCGCGCACGGGGCTGGTTCTGTGCCTAGCCGGTATTTACCTGGTGCTGGCGTGGGTCTTTGCCAGCTGGACGAGGCCGCTTGTGGTGATGGCGATCATTCCGTTCGGGCTGGTGGGTACAATCTGGGGCCATAACCACTGGGACGTACCGCTGAGCATGTTTACCGTGGTGGGGCTGTTGGGGATGACCGGGATCATCATCAATGATTCCATCGTTCTGGTCACAACCATCGACCAATACGCGCGCGAACGCGGTCTGTTCCCGTCTATTGTGGAGGCTGCATCGGACCGGTTGCGCCCAGTGTTGCTGACCACGCTGACCACAGTGCTGGGGCTTGCGCCACTACTGTATGAACGGTCGCAGCAGGCGCAGTTCCTGAAACCCACGGTGATCACGCTGGTCTATGGGTTGGGCTTTGGCATGTTGCTGGTTTTGCTTGTGGTCCCGGCGCTGGTATCGATCCAGTCTGACGTGGCTCGCCCGTTGACTGCCTTGCGACGTGCGCTGCGGCGGCGGGGTGGTGGGATACGCGGTGTGACTGGGCTCACGCTGGTGCTGGTCGGGGGCTGGCTCGCGGCGACCATGGGGGCCGTGGCTGTGAACGGCGCGTTCCCGGCGGTTGTGGCGCAGATGCTGGCAGATGGCGGCGATACCGCCACGATGCGGCAGGCTTTTGCGTTGTTTGCCGCAGGCGCTCTGGCGATAGTTTTGGCGGTCTACCTTGTCTCCGCCTTGGGCTACCAGCTGCGCAAACGGCGACGGGCGAGGTCAGTGACCAGTTGAACCCCGTCATGTAGGGGCAGGCGCGCCTGTGCGATGTCCTCCAGCCTGACCCAGCGTGCAGCGATGATGTCATCGTCTGCCACAGGGTCCCCGCTGATGTATTCGCACAGAACCGCCGCCAGCAGGTAATGTAAACTGGTTTCACCTGTATCAGTCTGGCGCAGGACATCGACATTGGTCAGGTATCCAAGCGGCCGCGCGATCACGCCGGTTTCTTCGCGTAGCTCACGCGCAGCGGCCTCCAGCGCGGTTTCGCCCAATTCCACATGCCCACCGGGAAACCCCCAATGCATTGGGTTTGGCGGACGCCCACGCTGGGCCAACAGCGCGCAATCATCCTTCAGAACCACGGCCAGCGCGCCCAACAAAGGGCGTGTCGGACGATCAACCGGCGGTACAGCCATTGATTTCCACCGCCTGTCCCTTGCTCAGCACAGTGATGCGCATGTCCGACCGGTTCAGGGCAAAGCTGCGCCCTTCGCTATGGATCACCTCGCCTACGGACACTAGCGTACCATCCTTACGGCGGCTATTCATCTCCGACACCCAGAGCAGCGGGTTGCCCAGTTCGAGGATCACAACCTCTTCCCCTTTGGCGCGGGGCAGCTCGATGCGTGTTTCCACCTGCATGCCGTCCCGGGTGGGGCGGACGGAACAGGTGGCGCCGCGCACCCCGGCCTCGCGCGCCGAAAACGGTCGCTGCGCCATGGCGGCGGCAATGGCGGGGTTGCGCCCGATGGTCGTGTCCAGATCCCGCGAAAACGGGAGGCGGGCGGCGACGCAGACATCCTTGCAGACGCCAAAGTCAATTTCGCCCTTAAGCCGCAGCGGTGCACCAGGCTTGGCAGGATCCAGCAGCAGCGGCAGAACAAGCTGGCCGATATAACCGACGGAACGATACCCGCTCTGATCAAACACCGTAGGGGCGGGCCAGACGATTTCCACACCATCCACATTGCGCGACCCGGTCCAGGAAAACCTGGGCGGGATCCCGGCATCGCCAGGCGCGCGCCAATAGGTTTTCCAGCCTTCCTTTAGCGTCACGCGCAGGGCGGCCATATGGCGACCGTCCTTGGTCGGGCCACCATCTAAAACCGAGATCTGCACGACCTCATCGAGGGTGGTCTGGGCCTGGGCAGCCGTGCAAAAGGTTAGGGCGACAAGCGCCATCAAGAAACTTCGATACATACTCCTATGTGACCTCGGGCAAGCTAAAATCCAAGTCACAATCGAGTCATGGGTCGCGATGCACGACGTTATCTACGCTTGCGAAGGCGGTGAGCGCTTGTAAGACTGCTGATACGAAAATTTATTTTGGCGATGTTTTGGGTTATATGATTGACCTGACTGGCAAACTGTTGATTGCCATGCCCGGGATGGGCGATCCGAGATTTGAACACTCGGTTGTGTTCCTGTGTTCCCATTCGGACGAAGGGGCGATGGGACTGATCGTGAATAAACCCGGCTCCGGCGTGAGCCTATTCGACTTGCTAGAACAGTTGGACATCCAACTTTGCGGTGACAGGAGCAACAGGCCAGTGCATTATGGCGGGCCTGTGGACAGTGCGCGGGGCTTCGTGCTGCATTCAGCGGAATACCAATCTTCGCTACAGACGCTGAAGGTGCACGATGATTTCGCGATGACAGCCACGCTGGATATTCTCGAAGATATCGCTGCGGGCGATGGACCGGACCGGGCGCTTATGATGCTTGGCTATGCCGGTTGGGGGCCCATGCAGTTGGAATCCGAGATAGCGGCGAACGGTTGGCTGACAGTCGATGCGGATCAACATCTGGTTTTCGTGGTTGATGACGAAGATAAGTGGAGCGCGGCGCTGAAATCGCTGGGGGTGGATCCCAAGGGGCTTTCGGCAGCAGCCGGGCGCGCGTGAGACCTGGGTAGAAACCTGTAAACCAGTTTTACCAGAGTTTTGCAGCCCTAGTTCAGTGGATGAACATCCTGTTGAAAATCTTTTCAGCGGTCGCCAACGGCTTACCGAAACGAACGAGTTGGCGGCAGTGGCAGGAAGCTTTGAATCTGAAATTGACCGTTTCGGGGCCGCTAGCTCAGCCACGGTGTACAGCGCAAGCCTTGAGCCCATCCCCGACATTCGCGATCCGACCCTGCTGCGGAAGCTGGCCGCGATCCTCAAGCCCTAAATTGACAAATCAGCCGGGCTTGCTCAAAAATTTGAGCAGTCAGAGTACTTCGCTAACACCTGATATGTCGGGCGGTTAAAGCGTCGCCTCTTTTCGATTGTGCTGTTGGGGCACACAGCCTTACCGGGCATGTCCGCTTGTCATCTCACAAACCTGTGTGCGCTGTGAACAGCCAGGCCGCCAAAGTGTCCTAGTCCGTAATGGTATTCTGCGCGTCGTCAGATCCTGCAAAAACGGCAAGGATGCGCGCTGGGGTCGTACCGGTGTTCACACCGTTATGTTCCGTTTTGAACGCTTCGATGAAACTGTCACCGGTCTTGTATGTTTTTTTCCCGTCGGGTCCGTAATCGACTGTGAGTTCCCCTTCGAGAATATACGCAAACAGCGGCACATCATGATGGTGCCATCCCGTTGCCTGACCGGGCATCATAGTTACAATCGCAGACGTGATTTTGGGCGTGCCATCCGGATATTCGAGTGGTTGACCGATCACCGAGGTTGATGTGGACAACAGAACGTCAAGCAGTGGATAGGCGTCTTTGCCGAATGCAGGAGTTGCTAGACAAGCCAGAACCGATAGAACAAGCCAGTTTTTCAACGGATACTTCTCAAGTAATTTGTTGTTGCGCTGACGTTGGCAGTTTTCGCTGCAATCTTCAAGTCGGAGGCATGGTTAGTCTCTCGAATTAGACAATTTAAGGTTTTCAGTGGCACCGCTTTGCTTACAGTTGTGGATTGTGCTTTATGACGACGCCAGACGGCCAATTACCGACTGGCGTAACAGACCCAACGCGGTAGGAACGCCATTCTCATTTGTGCCGGTGTCTCAAGGAAACCGAACTGTTGTTTTGAAAAGACCAAGGGCTTCATCAAGCTCATGATAGAGCAGCAGGCCGTGATCAGAACTGATCTTTGGGCTATGAAATTCCAGCCGCATACTTGGGCCAAAACTCAACCGGAAATTGCATTAAGAACCCGCGGCTATAGAGTGTGCTGCTTTCGTGTCCTTCAGCATCAATTAACCTGCTCAAATGTCAAAGCAAAAGCGGATTGGGCGCAGCAAAATCAGCTAATTACTTGGGAAATCGGGGTTCAAAGTTCCGGTCCGTATACTTTCATAGAAAATGGCCTTGGCGCTTGTAGGCTGTGGTTGAAAGGTCTTTTGTTCTAACGGTCGCCCCGGTCGGCTGCAGCGCGGCGCAGGCGGTCGTTGATCGCTGCACCGAGCCCATTTTCGGGGATCGGGGCCACCGCGATGGGGCGGGCCATTGCGTTCAGGCGGTGGAGGTGGTCGAACAGGTTGGCTGCGGCTTCGCCCAAGTCGCCGGTGCAAGACAGGTTGATTATGCCGTTTGTATCTCCGAACCCCAGAAGAACTCCGCCCGGTGCGGGTTCTGTCTGGTTCAGCGTAACGGGCGCGGACGGTGCATAATGTGAAGTCAGTTGGCCCGGCGCGGTTATGCCTGACAAGGCACGAGGGGTTGCCAGTGGCTGGCCCAGTACCTGCTCCACTGTCTCGGTCGGGATACCACCGGGGCGGAGGAGGGTCGGGATCGGGTCAAGCCCGATGATCGTGGATTCCAGCCCAATGTGGCAGGGTCCGTCATCCAGCACTGCGGCGATTTTGCCGTTCAAACCTTCCAGCACATGCGCGGCGGTGGTTGGGCTGATCTGGCCCGACGGGTTGGCGGAAGGTGCGGCAACCGGGCGTTCCACTTTGGCCAGCAACGCGCGGGCGGTCGGGTGTGCAGGCACGCGGATCGCCAGCGTGGGCAGTCCGGCGGTGACCAGAGAGGCCACCGGGTGGCCAGAGCGCAGGGGGAGGACCAGTGTGAGCGGGCCGGGCCAAAAAGCATCAGCCAGGCACTGTGCCATATCGCCCCACTGCACCAGACGGGCAGCGGCGGCAGAGTCCGCCACATGGGCGATCAGCGGGTTGAAGCTGGGCCGTCCTTTGGCCGCATAGATTCCGGCAATTGCCGCCCCATTGGTGGCGTCTGCGCCAAGCCCGTATACGGTTTCGGTGGGAAACGCGACTTGTTCGCCTGCCAAAACCAAGTCTACCGCGCGGGCGACATCCTGCGGGGCCGCGGACAGCTGCAATGTGGTTTCGCGGTTCATGTTTCGGTGACGCTGCGTTTTAATTGCACATTGTCCTGCTGTTCTGGAAAGCAGGAACAGACCCATATCTGGTGGATCGTGCTATGCCAAGCCCGCCGGATCACGCGTTGCTGCCAGCCGTGAGATAAAAAAAGAGGTACATCATGCCATTTCGCGCTCCGGTTCAAGATTACGAGTTCATCTTCAACCACGTTGTTGGATACGATACGGTACCCGAAACCAACCGTTTTTCTGAAGCGGGCGGAGACATGGTTTCGGCCATCCTGCAGGAAGCAGGCAAAATGTGTGATGACATCATCGCACCGCTGCAACGCAATGGCGATCTTACACCCGCCTTTCTGGAAAATGGCGTGGTCCGCACCTCGCCCGGGTTTTCTGACGGTTGGCAGGCGATTGCCGAAGGTGGCTGGATTGGGATGAACGGGGATCCGGAATATGGCGGTATGGGTCTGCCGATTGCGCTGGCCTCCTGCGTGAATGACATGATGAGCGCGGCGTGCCTGTCGCTGCAGCTGGCTCCGCTGATGAGCCAGGGCCAGATCGAGGCGCTGGAACACCATGCCAGCGATGCGCTGAAAGAGCTGTATATCCCCAAGCTTGCCTCTGGTGAATGGTCGGGGACGATGAATCTGACAGAGCCGCAGGCTGGGTCTGACGTGGGTGCGCTGCGGTCCAAGGCGGAACCGAACGGTGATGGCACCTACGCGGTGAGCGGGCAGAAGATTTACATCAGTTGGGGTGACAACGACTTTACCCAAAACGTCTGCCACCTGGTGTTGGCGCGGTTGCCCGATGGTGTGCCGGGCACCAAGGGTATTTCGCTGTTCCTTGTGCCAAAGCGTATCCCGGACGAGAACGGCGAAGCGGGCGTCGCCAATTCGCTGCGCGTGGTCAGCCTGGAGCACAAGATGGGCCTGCACGGGTCGCCAACCTGTGTGATGGAATATGACAACGCCACAGGCTGGCTTGTGGGTGAGCCGCATAACGGCATGGCCGCGATGTTCACGATGATGAACAACGCGCGGTTGGGCGTCGGGTGCCAGGGCATCGGCGCGGCCGAAGGTGCGTATCAACACGCGCTGGCCTTTGCCAATGATCGCAAACAGGGTCGCACGCCGGTGGGCGATGGTACTGGGACAATTCTAGACCATGCCGATGTGCGCCGCATGCTGGCGACAATGAAGGCGGACATCTTTGCCGCGCGGTCTATTGCGCTGGCCTGTGCTGTCGCGATCGATATGCAAACTGCCACTGGTGATGTGGAGTGGAAGGCGCGCGCGGCGTTGCTGACCCCAATTGCCAAGGCGTTTGGTACTGATGTCGGGCTGGATGTGGCCCAGATGGGCGTGCAGGTGCATGGTGGCATGGGTTTTGTCGAAGAAACAGGCGCAGCGCAGTATGTGCGCGATGTGCGAGTGACATCTATCTACGAAGGTACAAACGGCATTCAGGCCATGGACCTCGTCGGTCGCAAGATGATGGATGGCGGGGAAGAAGCCGGTCGTCTGCTGGACGAAATCGAAGCCGCAGCCGAGGCTGCGCGCGACGTCCTGCCAGATCTGGCCAACTCGGTCTGGGAAGCCACAGAAAGCCTGCGTGAAGCCACTGATTGGCTGGTGGAACAGAAAGACATGAACCAGCGGTTCGCCGGTGCGGTTGCCTATCTGCGCGCCTTTGCGCGGGTTCTGGGCGCGCATTACCACCTGTCGGCGGCGATGGCGGACCAGGGCGGGCGGCGCGAGGCGCTTGCGCGGTTCTATACCCAGCGGCTATTGCCAGAACATGCCGGGTTGCTGGCGCAGGCACAGCAGGGGGCTGAAGGGCTCTATGCGCTGAGCGCGGATGATCTGGCGGCCTGAGGATGGACGGTGATTCGCCCGAAGTGCTGAGTTACCCATTTCGCGATGCGCCGGGTTCCGGTGAAGCCATCGAAGTGGCAGATGGCGTGCTATGGATGCGCCTGCCGCTGCCGATGAAGCTGGACCATGTGAATGTCTACGCACTGGATGACGGCGATGGTTGGACCATCGTGGATACCGGGTTTGACGACCACAAGACGCGGGAATTCTGGGGCAAATTGCTGGACGGACCGTTGCGCGGACGACCGGTGAAACGAGTGATCGCCACACATCATCACCCTGATCATATAGGGCTGGCAGGCTGGTTTCAGACCAACCACGGCGCAGAGCTGATCACGACGCGGACCAGTTGGCTTTTGGGGCGGATGCTGACGCTGGATGTGCAGACACAGGTTCCCGAAGAAACCATCGCGTTTTGGCGGACGACGGGAATGGACCCGGAAATTCTGGCCAAGCGGGTCGCAGAGCGACCCTTTAACTTTGCCGACATGGTGGCGCCACTGCCGCTGGGCTTTACCCGGATCAAGCAGGGCGACCAGATCCCCTTTGGTGGGCGAATGTGGGATATTCATATCGGTGATGGTCACGCGCCGGAACATGCTACGTTCTGGAGCCGGGACGATCACCTGGTTCTTGCCGGGGACCAGATTCTGCCTTCGATCAGCCCGAACCTGGGGGTCTACCCGACTGAACCCATGGCCGACCCGGTGGGTGAATGGATCGAAAGCTGTGAACGGTTGGCACGGCTGACCACACCGGACCAGCTGGTTTTGGGCGGTCACAAGCTGCCGTTCTCTGGCGCGCCGCTGCGAATGCGTCAGCTGCTGGAGAACCACCACAGCGCGCTGGACCGTCTGCGCGACCATCTGGACAAGCCGAAATCCGCGTCGGAATGTTTCATGCCCTTGTTCCGCCGATCAATCGGGGAAACCGAATACGGGCTGGCACTGGTTGAAGCGGTGGCGCATGTGAGCCATCTTTACCAAACAGGGCAGGTCACGCGTGCCCTGCGTGCAGACGGAGCTTGGGTTTATCAGGCGCGCCCGTAAAAGGGGGAAACATGGCAGACGGCGAAATGGAGCAGGCGGGTGTTCCCCGTGCGCGCGAGGTGCATGCCGACCCTGGCGCGCAGACCGTCGTGGAGAACCTGCCCGAGGGTCTGAAAAAACCGGTCTCGCAGAAAAGCCCGGCACAATGGGCCTACGAACGCATGATCCTGTATATTCAGAACTTCGAAAAGCAGCTGGATGCGGAACACGAGGTCGCAATGGGTTTTGCCGGCAGCGATGCGGGCGTGCTGCGGATCGAGGGTATGGGGTTCTTTGATCCGGACATCATCACGTTTTACGGCACCGATCCGACAGGGGCCAAGACGCAGCTGGTGCAACATGTTAGCCAGCTGAGCGTGCTGCTGCGGGCGCTACCAAAACGCGATAAGACCGCAGAAGCCAACCGAATTGGGTTCCGGCTGGCGGCGGAACTGGACAGCGACTGAAGCCTGCCGCTTGCGATGCATAGCATTCTCGCGTTCAATCATGTGAACCAGTGGGAAAGGCAGGCAAGATGGCGAACGGGACTGTTCTTTCAGCTTATGGATATGCGCTGAAACGCGGGTATCTGTTTAGCGCTGTTTATCTGTCAGTGCAGATCCTGGCCTTTGCCCTGATTGTCCCGTTCGTAGCGGGTCTGATCAAACTGGCGGTTTCCCTGTCGGATCAAAGTGCGTTGACTGATCAGGATATCGCCGGTTTCCTGCTGAGCCCGGTTGGCTTGATCGCTGGAATCCTTGTGATTGCCACCTTGCTGGTGGCCGAGGTTTTGGGATTTGCGCTGATCGCATCCGCCCAGCGGGCAGGGGGCGGGCTGCGCCAGGTCCTGCGTGCGTCTTATGAACGTGTGGTGGGGCGACTGACGCGGCTTTTGGTGTTTGCCGTTCTGTTCGTGCTGCGTGTTCTGCTGATTGCCGCGCCTTTCGTGGCGATTGCTGGGTATCTTTATCTTACGCGACTGACGGATTACGACATCAACTATTACCTCAGCACCCGCCCGCCAGAGTTTCTGCGAACCGGGGCCTTGATTGCTGCGGTGTTAGCCATTGGCGCAGTGTTGTTGGTCGTACGGCTCAGTTCATGGTTTCTGTCGGTACATCTGGTGCTGTTCACGGATACGCCTGCCTCCCACGCCTTTGCCGAAAGCGCGGCGCGGACAGAGGGCATGAAGCTGGACATCGTGCGCAAGATCGCCATTTGGCTGGTGGTGCGGGCGCTAGCGGCGGCGGTGATCGGCGGCGTGACTGGGTTTGTCGCCAACCTGGCGCCCATCGATTGTGGCCTGCGGCTGGCGCTGACGATAGTGCTGGTGGCGGTGATGATCTGGGCGATGGCCAACCTGGTGCTGAACGCGGTCTCGCTGGCGGCCCTGGCCCGAGTGATTGACCGCATCTTGCCGTCCACGGACCGCGAAATTGAAGATCCCCCGCATCTGGCGCACCCCGCGCTTGGCGCGCTGGTTCTGTCAGGGCTGTCCGCTGCGGGTCTGATCGGTGGCGCACTGGTGTTGGATACAGTTTCGCCCAAGGATGAGGTGGAGATCATCGCCCATCGCGGGGGTGCGCTGCACTACCCGGAAAATACCGCCGCCGCAATTGAGCACGGGATCGAAGCGGGCGCGGACTGGATTGAGATCGATGTGCAGGAAACCGCAGACGGGAATTCGCAGTGATCCATGACAGCGACTTCATGAAGGTCGCAGGGGTGGAACTGAAAATCTGGGATACGACCCTGGCCGATTTGGCCGAAATCGACATTGGCGAGCGGTTCAACCCGGCCTTTGCCCGGGAACGTACGCCGCTGTTGCGGGATGTTCTGGAACAGACGCGCGACCGGTCCAAGCTGCTAATCGAACTGAAATATTACGGCCATGACGAGGCGCTGGAACAGAAGGTTGTTGATCTGGTGGAGGCTGCGGGCATGGCTGATTAGATCGCGGTCATGTCCCTGAAGTACCCGGCGTTGCAGAAAATACGCGCCTTGCGGCCCGATTGGCGGGCCGGGGTTCTGGCAGCCACGGCCATCGGGGACCTGGTGGGGTTGGAGGGGGATTTCGTCGCCGTCAGCACCGTCACCGCGACCCCCCGCCGCATCCGTGAAGCGGACGATGCGGACAAGGCGATCTATGGGTGGACGGTGAATGATGCTTTGGGCATGTCGCGCATGATTTCGCGTGGGGTGGAGGGGCTGATCACCGACGATCCGGCCACTGCACGCAAGGTTCTGGAGGTGCGGGCGCAGCTGAGCGCGCCGGAGCGATTGCTGCTTTCGCTGGCGGATATCATTGGGCTGGAGACGGTCAAACAGTGATCTCGGCCCCGCGACGACCTGTGCCGCCAACACGTGGTGACAGCGCTCACCGAATCCAGTATTTAGCGATTAAACACGAATAGGAAGGATTATCATGTCCGATTACAAGCACGGTACCATGGACATTACCGAACAGGAAAAGACCTTCGAAGGTTTCATCAAGGCAGGCACCTGGCTGGCAATTGCTGTCATCGCGGTACTGGTGTTCTTGGCCATTTTCGCGTCCTGATTTTTGGGTTCCGGTATGCGTCTGATCCTGTGCCTTATGGCGCTGGTGCTTCCGCTGGCGGCCTGTTCGACGAAACCTGCGATTTACGCGGACGACGCAGCAATCAGAGCAGCCTCGTACCGCGATCCGGGCCCGGCTTATATCACCGTCTACACAATGATCCGGAACCAGACCGGCGGTGGCGGGCATTCGGCAATGTTGATCAACGCATCCCAGCGCGTAATATTTGATCCCGCTGGGTCGTTTTATCTGGATGTCGTGCCGGAACGGAACGATGTTCTGTATGGTATCACACCGAACGTCGAATTCTATTATCGCAGCAGCCATGCGCGCAGCACTTACCACGTGCTTTCGCAGACATTCCGAGTGTCGCCTGAACAAGCAGAACTGGCTTTTGAATTGGCAAATCAGGCCGGGCCTGTTGCGGACGCGCTTTGCGCCGATTCTGTCGGCAGGATCTTGCGTCAGCTGGATGGCTTCGAAAGTGTCACACCGACAATGTTCCCCGCCGCTCTGTCCAAGCAGCTTTCGCAGCTGCCAGGCGTGACCGAGTTCCGGTATTACGAAGATGATGATCCGGACCTGCAGGCCGCTCTTGCGGACAACAACGCTCGCCTAGCCGCCCAGAAGAAACAGTAATCCGTATAGAACCGCGGCCCCCGCGGTGATGGAGGCCAGAACGTTGCGTGTAAGCAGGCCCACGGTGATGGTCGCGATTGCTGCGCTCATCCGGGCAATATCTGGCTGCCCGCCGGTGGCCGCAGGCCAGATCACCAGCGGGGCGACCAGCGCAGGCAGCATGGCCACGGCCGTGTATCGCAGGTGGCGCAAGAACCATGCGGGCAATTGCCTGCCTCCGACAAGCCCGATGAACAGAAAACGCAAAGCGTAGCTGCCGAGCGCCATACCGATGATGATGATCCATAGCTGGATAGGATCAGGTGTGTTCATATCTTCATACCCCGGCGTTCAAGCATCAGTTCCACCTGTGCCCCGGCCATCATCCCCGCAATCCCGGCAATGATCAGCCCGAGGTTATAGGCCACACCCGCCGCCAGCAGCGACATGACGCTGCCCACCAGCGCGGCCATCACATGGGCAGGCGTCCGGAGCATTGGCGCGATCATCGCGAGGAAGGTGATGGGCAAGGCAAAATCAATCGCCCAGCTTTCCGGGATACGTGACCCGACCACGGCGCCCGACAGCGTTGCACCGACCCAGACCGGGGCGATCAGCATGTTGGTGCCAAAGTAATATCGCAGCCGTTCACTAATGGTCATCGCAGGTTCGTTTTCAAACTTGGCGATGGACAGTGCATAAGACTGGTCCACCAGCACATAGGCCGCGAGCACCCTCTGCCATAGCGGTGCGTCACCTAGATAGGGTGTCAACGACGCCGAATACATCGCCACCCGCAGGTTCACCGCCAGCGCCGAAATCAGGATGATCAACGTCGGTGTGTGGTCCTGCATGAGCGTCAACGCGGTGAACTGGGACGCACCGGCAAAGACCGAAACCGTAAATACCATGGTTTCATACAGTTGCAGACCGGCCTCTGTGGCGAACACACCGAACAAAATGCCGAAAGGTCCCGCGATCAGAACGAAGGGTGTGCTGTCGAGCATACCGGACAAAAGATAGGATTTCTTGGTGGTGCGGCCCATGTCCATTCCTTACAGTGCCATCGTTCGCAGTAGTCCTCATCTGAAAGGTATGCAATTGGCGCAGCACACAAACGTTGCGGATTTCTTGATCGCACCGGATCTGGACCGGCCGGGGCTGACGCGCCGGTTGACCGGGCTTGATCAGAATGGCCAGCCGCAGGACCTGTCGGTGGTCGAAGAACGCCCGCTGACGATTTTCCTGAACAGCCGCGAAATCGTGACGGCGATGACCATCGGCGATTACCCGGAATACCTGGCGCTGGGCTTCCTCCGGAACCAGGGTATGCTGGCTGCCGACGAACAGGTGACGCAGGTGGATTATGAAGAAGACATAGACACGGTCGTGGTGCGCACAGCAACTGAGACTAGTTTCGAAGACAAGCTGCAGAAGAAAACCCGCACCAGCGGTTGCGCAGTCGGCACGGTGTTTGGCGATATGATGGAGGGCTTGGAGGGGCTGACCTTGCCCGATGCCCCGGTGCGCACATCATGGCTGTATGACCTGTCGGCGCGGATCAATCGCACCCCTTCACTGTATCTGGAGGCTGGGGCGATCCACGGAACGGTACTGTGCCAGGAAAATCGTCCCCTAATCTACATGGAAGATGTTGGGCGGCACAACGCGGTCGACAAGATCGCGGGCTGGATGTTCCATCATGGGGAAACGGGGGGCGACAAGATCCTCTACACCACGGGCAGGTTGACCTCAGAAATGGTGATCAAGACGGCGCTGATGGGTGTTCCCACGCTGGTGTCCCGCTCTGGTTTTACTGCCTGGGGGGTGGAGATCGCACGTGATGTCGGGCTGACCCTGATCGGCCGTATGCGTGGGCAACGGTTTGTATGCCTGGCCGGGGAAGACCGGCTGGCGTGGGATACGGACCCTGCATCGGTTTCGGATGAACCGCGCAAAAGCCGGCGCAAGTCGGCGGGGTGACCGGGATGTGTGTGTTTCTGAGTAGGGTTTGCAGCGCATGACCCGACCTCTGGGCATCATCCTTGCAGGAGGGCGGGCGACGCGTATGGGTGGCGGTGACAAAGGGTTGCTGGACGTGGGCGGGCAGACCTTGCTGGCCCGTGTCATCGCGCGGCTGGGTTCGCAGGTGGCGGGCATAGCGTTAAACGCAAACGGAGATGCCGCCCGGTTTGAAGCCTTTGGACTGCCGGTACTGCCTGACAGCGTAGCGGGTTTTCCAGGGCCATTGGCAGGCGTGCTGGCAGGGCTCGATTGGGCGGCGCAGCAGGGGGCGGACGCGATTGTGACCGTCGCTGCCGACACGCCGTTTTTCCCGCTGGATCTGGTGGATCGTTTGCAGGCGATTGCTGATGGCATGGACAATCCTCTGGTTCTGGCCGCAACGCCAGACGGGCGTCAGCCGACTTTTGGCCTCTGGCCAGTGGCTTTGCGGGATGACCTGCGCGCCGCTTTGGCAGACGGGCTGCGCAAGATCGTCATGTGGACCGATGGCCATGGTGGGCGACAGGCCATGTTCGACGATCCGGGAGAGCCATTTTTCAACGTGAACACCCCTGATGACCTAGTCTATGCCCGTGCATTGCAGGAGGCCGGAGGATGAGAGTGTACGGCGTGGTTGGCTGGAAAAACGCGGGCAAGACCGGGCTGATGGAACGTCTGGTGGCCGATATCACCGGGCGTGGGTTCACGGTGTCCACGGTCAAACACGCCCATCACAGCTTTGAGGTGGATCATCCGGGCCGGGATAGCCACCGCCACCGGGTTGCTGGGGCAAGCGAGGTTTTGCTCGCGTCCCGCAACCGGGTTGCGTTGATGCGCGAGCTGCGCGGCGCGCCGGAACCACCCCTGGCCGACCTGCTGGGCCAGCTGGCCCCGGTCGATCTGGTATTGATCGAAGGCTACAAACGCGAACCCCATCCCAAGGTCGAAGCGCATCGCGCGGAACCGGGTAACCCACTGATCGCGCTAGAGGATGTAACAGTGCGCGCGGTTGCATCCGATGCGCCGCTGACGCTGGACCGCCCTGTCTTCGATCTGGACGATACCGTTGCAATTGCCGATTTTATCCTCGCCGAGGTGGGGCTGTGACCGCGTTTGACCGTTTCCTGATGGTAGACTGGTCCGGTGGCAATGATCGCGGACCGGCGCCCAAGGCGGACGCGATCTGGACCTGCGTGGCGGGGAAAGCGCCGGAGTATCATCGCAACCGGCAGGAGGTGGAGGCGTGGCTGGCAGCGCAGATCACCGATGCGCTGGAGTCAGGCCAGCGACTATGCATTGGGTTCGATTTTCCCTTTGGCTATCCAACGGGATTTGCACATGCCGTCACAGGCTCGGATGATCCGCTGGTGCTGTGGGATTGGCTGGAAGTGCGGATTGAAGACGCGCCCAAGGCAAACAACCGGTTCGATGTGGCAGCAGAGATCAATCGCAGCCTGGGCACAAACGGGCCGTTCTGGGGCAACGGGCTTGCGCGTAATGTTCTCGGTCTGCCACGCAGGATGGAGGGGTATGAAAACCCCTTTGCCGCGCACCGTCAGGTCGAAATGGAAACGCCGGGTGCCTTTACCTGCTGGCAACTGGCCGGGGCGGGCGCGGTTGGCAGTCAGGTACTGATGGGGCTACCTGTGCTGGCCCGGTTGCGGCGGCGGTTCGCGGGGCAGGTCGCGGTCTGGCCGTTTCAGCCGTTGGAGACCCCGGTTGCTTTCGTCGAAATCTGGCCTTCGCTTCTGGCGGATCAGGTCAAGGCCGAGATGGCCTTACGTCAGGCCCCGATCAAGGACGCGGTGCAGGTGGAACTGGTAGCGCAGGCATTAGCCGGACTGTCAGTGGTGCAACTGGCGCAGTTGCTGGACGTGGACGCGCCGGAGGAAGGCTGGATACTGGGTAGTGGGCGGGCCGACATGTTGGCCGCCGCGGTGAGCGGCCCCAAACCGCCGCCGCTGCGCAATGACTGTTTTGCCCTGCCGCCCGGCGTGGAATGGACGCCGGTGGAACAGGCCCTTTCGTTGCTGCAAGCGGGTATGCGGCCGGTCACCGGGTCCGAATGGACGGGGCTGGCGCAGCTCACGGGCTGTGTTCTGGCTGCGCCGGTGATCGCCAAACGCGCGAACCCGCCGCAGGCCAACACGGCGGTCGATGGCTATGGCTTTGCCGGGCCCGCGCCCGAGGGGCTGAATCGCTTGCCGCTGCAGTTTGGGCGCGCTGCGGCGGGTGTGCCCTATGATGGTGTGCTGGAACCTGGCCACGCGCTGCGCATCCTGACCGGGGCCGCGTTGCCAGGTGGGGTGGATACAGTGGTGCTGGACGAAGACACCTCCGTCGATCCCGGGCAGGCTATTGCATTTCACGGACCTTTGCGGCGTGGAGCCAATACCCGTAACGCCGGCGAAGATGTGGCCGCGGGCGATACCATCCTGCCCGCCGGGCGCCGTTTGACCCCTGCTGATCTGGCGCTGCTGGCAGCAACCGGGCATGACGGTGCCGAGGTGCGCAAGCCCCTTCGTGTGGCGGTCCTGTCCACTGGGGACGAAGTCGTTGAACCTGGGGCAGAGGCCGGTCCTGGCGCAATCTACGACGCTAATCGACCAATGCTGATGGCGATGGTCCGCGCCTTCGGGCTGGAGCCGGTGGATATGGGGCGCGTGGAAGACAACCGTTTTGCGTTGCAGGACCGTTTGAACGAGGCCGCCGCGCAGGCGGATGCGATCTTGACCAGCGGCGGTGCGTCGGCGGGGGATGAAGACCACGTATCAGCCTTGCTGCGCGATGCAGGTGCAATGCAGGAATGGCGGATTGCCGTGAAACCGGGCCGCCCGTTGGCATTGGGCCTGTGGCAGGGCATGCCGGTATTTGGTCTGCCCGGCAACCCGGTGGCAGCTATGGTCTGCACGCTGATCTTCGCGCGTCCGGCTTTGCTGCGGCTGGCAGGGTGTGACTGGTCCGATCCGCAGGCGTTTGACGTGCCCGCCGCGTTTGAGAAGCGCAAGAAGCCCGGCCGCCGCGAGTACCTGCGCGCCCGCATTCGGGAAGGCCGGGCCGAGGTGTTCCACTCCGAAGGCTCGGGCCGCATCAGTGGGCTGTCCTGGGCCGAAGGGTTGGTGGAGCTACCGGATGGGGAGCTGCACGTGCGTCCGGGCGACCCAGTCCGCTACATCCCGTTTGGGAGTTTTGGGTGGGGGTGAACGGAAGCTTTGAAAGTTTCCAGCCCGATCTCTTTCAAAGAAATTGGCGCAGCCTGGAGACTGGGTTCGTCTGGTCTAACTAAACGTACCGGTCACTCTGCCCAACAGCATGAACGCCCGCGCAGTGCGTGTGTCGCTAAGCGCGGTCAGTTCCGAATCGGTGGCTGTCTTTTCGAACTCGATCAGCATGCCGTCGAACTTGCGCAGAAAATGATGCGCGGCATCGCGAAAGATCGGGTCCTGTTTCATGCGTGTGGCAGTCAGGGCCAGCGAAGACCGGTCGCGGATGCCCCCGAGCGCGGCCACCCCACGACCCCGCGCCCCAGCGGCAAACTGTCGCCAGACCTCGGGCCGGGCCAGATCTGGGCGGAGGTCATCCATGTAGATGCCATCCTGGCTGAGCAAGGTCAGAACATCCTGCGCGGCATTGATCAACTGTGCCGACTGGCGGTCTTTCAGCGCCCGGCGTAGGGCAGCAAACCCGGCTTCGTCCTCGACTGTTTCGGGGAAATGCAGGGCGCGGATAAGATCTTCGGACGATAGTGGCGGGGCTAAAGTTTCTGCGGGCGTGCCCAGTTCCAATGAGCCCTGATCTTCGGTCGTAGGGTCCTGTTCCTGGGGCGCGAGTGGTGTCCGGCTGACATCGCGTCGCGTCTGGAACGTGGCCAGCGCGGTTTCGGTCTTGCGCGTCACCTCGGCAATTTCATCGAGCTTCTTGCTGACCAGCGGCGCGGGGCCGATCACCGTGCGCTGTGATTGCATGACATAAGCGTGGCGAATGGCGTCGATCGCTGCCTGTAGGCGCTGGCTTTCCTCCCGCATAACGCAGCTGGACCTGGCGGCGGTGGCAGCGACCCAGATCATCGCGACCGGCATGAAGATCGCCAGCATGGCGCCGACGAACCGTAGCCCGTCGGTGTTTTCCGTCGCACTGTCGGGCATCGTAATGAAATAGGTCAGCGACAGGCCCAGCCAGATCACGGTCAGCGCGACAGCGGCAATTTCGATGCCTGTCACGGACGCGCGTTTGGGCCGGTCATAAATCCCCAGAGGGGTTGGACCAGCCGTTTGGTTTTCTTGTTGGGTGTCAGCCATGATGCACCGTCACGAATAGACGATTTTCAGAACCTCGTAGGATTTTTCCCCGCCGGGTGTTTGAACTTCTACGCTGTCGCCTTCGTCTTTACCAATCAATGCGCGGGCAATAGGTGATTTGATGTTTAAAAGACCTTTTTCGATGTCGGCTTCGTGTTCGCCGACGATCTGCCAGGTCTTTTCTTCGTCGGTGTCTTCGTCGACCAGCGTGACCGTTGCGCCGAATTTAATCGTGCCGGACAGGGTGGCGGGGTTGATCACCTCGGACAGGGACAAAACGCCTTCGAGTTCCTTAATGCGGCCTTCGATGAAGGACTGTTTTTCACGGGCGGAATGATATTCGGCATTTTCGGACAGGTCGCCATGTTCACGCGCTTCCGCGATCGCGCGAATGATGGCCGGGCGTTCCTCGCTTTTCAGGTGCTTCAATTCCGTTTCCAGCGCAGTGTGACCGGCCGGGGTCATCGGGATTTTGTCCATTGGTCTTCAGGTCCACGCGTCTTTTGCCCCTATGCGGGGTGCGAATGTCAATTCGAAATACCTGAACGAATCTGGAGACAGAAGCAAGCACCAGATGCCCAGTGCCGCAGGGGTCGGCACCGGGCATATTCTGCTATTTCTAGGCGTATTGTACGACTTCGTATTCAATCTGATCCGCGTCGTGGAAATAGAACCGGCGGCCGGGCTCGTAATTAGCATGGGAATGGGTGGTGAACCCGGCTGATTTGACCCGGTCTTCGATGGCGTCAAGATCGTCGACGGTGATCCCGATATGGTTCAGCCCGTTGACCGTAGAGTAGTTGGTGGATGGGTTCGCGTCGACCGATTCGGGCTGGTAGATCGCCACGTAGTCGCCATCGGAGCCCACATGCATGGAGAAACCATTGTGAATAGAGGGCCCTTCCCACCGGACCTTCCATCCGAAAACATCGCACAGCCAAGCTGCTGTCTTGCGGGCGTCCCTAACAGTGTAATTCACGTGTTCCAATTGAGCTGGCATCGCTGCCTACTTTCGCTTTCAGGATTTCACGGGATCTATCCAGCGGTGATTGATGGTGGCGATGAACCGTCGAGCGATCCGCCGCCACCGTTTTGAACGCAGTGTTTCAGGCGACCACTTCGCCGAACAGGACCGTAGGCTTAGCGTTGTAGAAATTTGGGATGTCGCCCACCACTGGGCCTGATTTGGCCAAAGCAGCGTTCATCGCAGCCTGATCCGCAAAGACGATCGCCGCCACCGCATGGATCGAAGGCGGCACATCCGGCCCACCGGCAACGCCCTTGGTCACGACAGTGCTGTCGATATGTTCGCCCATATGTTCCCCAACCAGCCCCATATGGGTGCTGAGGTAGTAATCATAATCAAACCTGGTTTCGTCGGTGATCGGATAGATTACCTGCATGGAAACGGCCATTTCTCCCTCCTCCGGGTTTGGCGGCAGCGCCGCAGGGCGACCTTAACTGAATTACATGCGCCAGCGGTGATGTTTTTTTGCCTTTTCATACTTTGCAATTCTGCAGTGCGGCCCTGTGACGCTCAGTTGCAATTGACCTATGGATGGCACACCGGCTAATCAGCCGCGAAAGAATATTGCGCACAGGCTACAGCAACAAGGAGCGCCAAATGGCCGAGATTGAACGCGAATCGATGGAGTATGATGTCGTTATCGTCGGCGCCGGTCCTGCTGGGCTGTCGGCAGCGATCCGGCTCAAGCAAATGGATACGGACCTGAACGTCGTTGTTCTGGAAAAAGGGTCCGAAGTTGGTGCGCACATCTTGTCCGGTGCGGTGCTGGATCCGTCCGGGCTCGACGCGTTGATACCAGACTGGAAAGACAAAGGCGCACCGGTGACTGTGCCGGTGAAGGAAGACAACTTCTATGTCCTGGGCGAAGCCGGGCAACTGCGCGTCCCCAACTGGCCGATGCCGCCGCTTATGAACAACCACGGCAACTACATCGTCTCCATGGGCAATGTGTGCCGCTGGATGGCCGAACAGGCCGAAGAACTGGGGGTGGAAATCTTCCCCGGAATGGCCTGTTCCGAGCTGGTCTATGGCGACAATGGCGAAGTCAAAGGCGTGGTCGCCGGTGTCTTTGGTCTTGAAGCTGACGGCTCCATCGGGCCGAACACCGAACCAGGGATGGAGCTTCACGGCAAATACGTGTTCCTGTCCGAAGGTGTGCGTGGTTCGCTGGCCAAGGAAGTCATCGCGAAATACGACTTGCAGGCTGGTAAGGAGCCGCAGAAATATGGCGTTGGGATGAAAGAAATCTGGGAAATCGACCAGGAGAAGCATCGCGAAGGCACTGTCACCCACACGATGGGCTGGCCGCTGGGGTCGAATGCGGGCGGTGGGTCTTTCATCTACCACCTCGACAACAACCAGGTGTATGTGGGTTTCGTGGTGCACCTGAACTATAAGAACCCGTACCTGTTCCCCTACATGGAATTCCAGCGTTTCAAGCATCACCCTATGGTGGCCGAGCTGCTGAAGGGCGGCAAACGCGTGGCCTACGGCGCACGGGCGATCACTGAAGGTGGGTATCAGTCCATGCCCAAGATGGTTGCGCCCGGCGTGGCATTGCTGGGCTGTTCGGTAGGCATGGTCAACGTGCCGCGCATCAAGGGCAACCACAATGCGATGCTGTCGGGTAAGGCCGCAGCCGAAGCTGCCTATGACGCCATCAAGGCTGAGCGATCCGGTGATGAGCTGACCTCCTACGAAGAAGAGGTGCGTTCCGGCCCCATTGGCAAGGATCTGAAAAAGGTCCGCAACGTCAAACCGATGTGGTCTAAGTGGGGTCTGATGCCGTCGCTGGCGCTAGGCGGGCTCGACATGTGGACGAACAACCTGTTTGGCCTGTCGCTGTTCGGCACGCTGCGCCATGGCAAAACCGACGCCGCCGCCACCGAAAGTGCCAACAAGCACAAACCCATCGACTATCCCAAGCCTGATGGCACGCTGAGCTTTGACCGGCTGACCAACGTGTCCTTCTCAATGACAAACCATGAGGAAAGCCAGCCCGCACACCTGCATTTGGCGGATCTGGATGTACCGATAAAGGTCAACATGCCGAAATATGCAGAACCGGCGCAGCGGTATTGTCCGGCAGGCGTGTACGAGGTGGTGGACGACAAGTTCGTGATCAACTTCCAGAACTGCGTGCACTGCAAGACATGTGACATCAAGGACCCCAGTCAGAATATCACCTGGGTCACGCCACAGGGCGGCGACGGGCCGAACTACCCGAATATGTAAACTTTGCCTGAACGATCCGTGTGAAGGGCCCCTGCGCCATTGCGCAGGGGCCTTTTAGCGCTTAGCCTTCTGGGCAAACCGAAAAAGGGCAGATCACTGGTGAATTCCATCATTCGCAAAGCGGCGCTGGCCGTATGTCTTGCGGGGCTGACGGTCCCCTCCGTGACCCTGGCTGACAGCACCGCCGCAGGGGCCTATCTTGCCGGTCGGCAAGCGGCTGTTTATGCAAGCGATTTTGAGGTTGTAGCGCGGTATCATACGCAGGCCCTACAGCGGGACAAGAACAACCCGGACCTGATGGAAAGCGTGGTTCAGGCGCAGCTGTCGCTGGGTCGAATCGACCGGGCGCTGCCCATTGCCCAGCTGATGGTGGAACAGGACCTGCGCAGCCAGGTTGCCAACATGGTGCTGACGGCGGATCAGATCAAAAACAGCCGGTTCGATCGGATCCTAGCACGGGATCTGGAGGCTGACGGCATTGGCCCGCTGGTTGATGGTCTGCTGGATGCCTGGGCCTATCTGGGTACGGACGACATCGATGCCGCGATGGCCAAGTTCGATGAGGTGTCCGGCCAGAGCGGCCTTCGCGGGTTCGCGATGTACCACAAGGCGCTGGCGTTGGGACAGACTGGGTCCTATGCCGAGGCCGAAGCGGTGTTCCAGTCCATTGGCGGTGGTCCGATGACCCGCCGGGGGGCGTTGGCCCGGGTGGAAATCTTGTCGCAGCTGGGCCGCAACAGCGAAGCACTGGAAATGATGGCCACAACTTTTGGCGCAGGGTTTGACCCGAGCCTGACCAGCGTGGCCGACCGGCTGGCATCAAGGCAACGTTTGCCATTCACCCATGTCACTTCGGTGTCCGATGGCATGGCCGAAGTGTTCTTTTCCGTCGGCGCGGCGCTGAACGGTGAAGCCTCGGATGAGTACGCGCTGATTTATGCGCGTGTTGCGACCTATCTGCGGCCCGATCACATTGACGCGCTGCTTCTCAGCGCCGATCTACTGGATGAACTGGGTCAGTACGACCTGGCCGTTACGACCTACAAGCTGGTCCCGCCCAGCAGCCCCGACCACCACGCTGCCGAACTGGGCCGGGCTGAGGCGCTGCGCCGCGCGGCCAAGCCCGATGCGGCCATCGAGGTGCTGGAACGGCTGGCTCTGGATTACCCGACGCTGCCACTGGTGCATTCGTCGCTGGGCGATCTGTTCCGCCAGCAAGAACGGTACGAAGAAGCCGCCAGCGCCTATGACCGCGCTCTGCAGTTCACCGAAGAAGGTGCGCCGTCGCAATGGTTCCTTCTCTATGCGCGTGGTATTGCCCATGAACGGCTGGATGACTGGCCTGCGGCTGAGGCCGATTTCCGCAAGGCACTGAAATTGCGCCCGGACCAACCGCAGGTTCTGAACTATCTTGGATATTCGCTGGTCGAAAAACAGATCAAGCTGGACGAAGCGCTGGAGATGATCGAACGCGCTGTCGCCGCCCGGCCCGAAAGCGGCTATATCGTCGATAGTCTTGGCTGGGTGCTATATCGCCTCGGCCGGTATGAAGAGGCAGTAGGCCACATGGAAACGGCGGTGGAACTGATGCCAGTGGACCCGGTGGTGAACGACCATCTGGGCGATGTGTACTGGGCCGTGGGCCGCAAGCGCGAAGCCGAATTCCAATGGAAACGCGCGCTGAGCGTCATCGATCCTGACGACACTGACGGAGAGGCCGACCCTGAGCGCATTCGCCGCAAGCTGCAGGTCGGGCTGGACGACGTGCTGGCTGAAGAGGGTGCGCCGCCTTTGAAGGTCGCCAATGGTGACGACTGAGGCCTTTGCCCCGGCTAAGATCAACCTGACACTGCATGTCACCGGCCAGCGGTCGGATGGTTATCACCTGCTGGACAGCTACGTGGTGTTTGCCGATGTCGGCGATACGGTGCGAGTGACGCGTGCAGAGGAAATGGCGCTGACCGTGGTGGGCCCTTTTGCAGAGGGTGTGCCGTCGGATGAAACCAATCTGTGCTGGAAGGCGGCGGAGCGGTTCGGCCTGCCCGTGGCGATCGAGCTGGACAAGCAACTTCCCGCAGCAGCGGGTGTCGGTGGCGGGTCTTCGGACGCTGCAGCAGCGATCCGCGCGTTGGAGCAGATGTCAGGCCAACCCGTGCCATTTGACCCGATCGTGCTGGGGGCTGACGTACCGGTCTGTACTGTGGCGCACGCTGCCCATATGCAGGGCATCGGGGATTATGTGATGCCGCTGTTCATGGAGCCTATGCACGCCGTTCTCGTCAATCCGGGCGTTCCAGTGCCAACAGGGGCGGTATTCGACGCGCTGGTTCGCAAAGCCAACCCTCCGATGGAGCCCTGGCCCGAGGACGGCGGCCCGGACACTGCAGTACGATGGCTGGGGCAGCAACGCAACGATCTGCAGGCGCCAGCAATCGCATTGCAGCCGGTGATCGGCGCGGTACTGGACGATCTGGCGAAACTGGTCGGCTGCCAGCTGGCCCGCATGTCGGGATCAGGCGCAACCTGCTTCGGTCTGTTCGAAAGCGAAACCGCCGCGGCAAACGGTGCCGCAACCCTGCGTGATGCACACCCCGGCTGGTGGGTGACCAACTGCCACCTGCGGTAGTACAATTCGTCAACGAATTGAGCTGAAGTCGTTCACGACTTCAGTACGAATTGCCGACAATTCGCATTTCTCAGTTCAGCCGCGCGACCACGTAAGCTGACAGGTCGTGCAGCAAGTCACGGATCGGATGTGTAGGCAGGGTCTCCAACGTAGCCTGCGCCTTGGAAGCCCAGCCCAGTGCGTCGTCCCGGGTGGCGTCGAGCGTGCCGTATTTGCCCATCAGATGCAGTGCTGCATCGAGGTCGCCGTCGCGCTGGTCGCCCTTTTCGATGGTCCTAGTCCAGAACGCATGCTCGTCCTCGGTCGCCTGCGCCACGGCCTTGATCACCGGCAACGTCAGTTTGCGTTCGCGGAAATCGTCGCCGATGTTCTTGCCCGTGGCAGAAGTGTCGCCGAGATAATCCAACAGATCGTCGGCAATTTGAAACGCGACCCCCAGCGCATCGCCATAGTCATACAGCGCTTTAACCTGATCCTCGTTCACCCCCGCGATCACGCCGCCTACTTCGGTCGCGGCAGAAAACAGCGCGGCGGTCTTGCCTCGTGCGACCTGCAGATAAATCGCCTCGTTGGTTTTCAGGTTCTGCGCAGCGGTCAGTTGCAGCACTTCACCTTCGGCAATGGTTGCGGCGGCATTGGCCAGGATGTCCAGCACCCGAAGTGATCCGGTTTCCACCATCAGCTGGAAACTGCGCGCAAATAGGTAGTCGCCCACCAGAACGCTGGAAGTGTTGTCCCACAGTAGGTTTGCCGTGGGCCGACCTCGGCGCTGGGCGCTTTCATCAACTACGTCGTCATGCAGCAATGTCGCGGTGTGGATGAACTCCACCGTCGCGGCCAAATGCACGTGATGCGGGCCGCCATAGCCGCACATCCGCGCCGCTGCCAACGTCAACATCGGACGCAGTCGTTTGCCGCCCGCTTCCATCAAATGCGCGGTCACTTCGGGGATGCGCGGTGCGTGTTCCGAAGCCATCCGTTCCCGGATCAGTGTGTTCACAGCGCCCAGATCCTCGGCCAGCAGGCTGGCCAGTTGCTCATGCGGTTTGGCTGTCGTTCTTATATCCATCACTTTTGCGAGGCTAGGCTCGACATCCCGGTCAACTTGTTTCTAGAAACCCAATTATGAAGGAACTTCTGCGCAGCACCGATCCGACAATCATGGCTTTTGCTTCTGCCCTGCTTCAAGGCGAGGGTATAGAATGCTTTCAGTTGGACGTAAACATGAGCGTTTTGGAAGGTGGGATTGGTGTATTCCCGCGTCGGATGATGGTCCGGGAGGAAGATTACGACCGGGCTGTACGGGCCATGCGCGACAATGAGATCCCGCTAGGCAAATGACCGGGCCAGATCTCGACTTAACCTGCGACGCTTTTCTGGGTGGGCGCCTGTCCCTGTGGCAGCCTAGCGGCGGGTATCGCGCGGGGATTGATCCGGTTCTGCTGGCTGCGTCCGTTCCAGCGCGCTGCGGGCAGATGGTGTTGGACCTGGGTTGCGGGGTCGGGGCTGCGGCGCTGTGCCTAGCGGCGCGGGTGCCCGGCCTGCGGCTGACCGGGGTGGAGCGGCAGGAGGCCTATGCCACGCTGGCCCGCCGGAATGCGGCGGACAATCAGGCTGATCTGACCGTGGTGGAGGCCGACCTAGGCGCCCTGCCAGCCGATCTGCGCCAGCAGCGGTTTGACCACGTCATCGCCAACCCGCCCTATTTCCGGGCTAACGCCCATACCATTAGCCCCGATGACGGGCGTGGGCAGGCGCGGGGCGAAGACACGCCTATTGCGGACTGGATAGATGTGGCCACCCGGCGCCTTGCCCCCAAAGGGTATCTTCACATGATACACCGCGCGTCACATGTACCGGACATGCTGGCGGCCTGTGACGGGCGGCTGGGGTCGCTGGAACTGCTGCCGCTGGCCCCGCGCGCCGGACGGGTCCCACATCTGGTTATTCTGCGCGCTCGCAAAGGTGGGAAGGCTGCGTTTTGCCTGCACTCGCCGGTGGTGCTGCATTCGGGAGACCGGCATGAAATCGATGGCGACAGCTATGCGCCAGATATCGCTGCTGTCCTACGCGATGCGGGGGTACTCAGCTGGGCCGACCCGCAGCGCTAGCATTTTTATGCGACTGCAGCGTGACAGAACGCGTAGATTGTGCTCCAATCCTCAGGCAACTTCACCAAAGGAGGACTGCCATGAGCGTCAGCTCGCACCTGGAAGAACTGAAAAAGAAGCATGCTCATCTGAAAGACGAAGTCGCGCAAGCGCAGAGGGCACCCGGGTTTGACGAATTGGTACTGGCAGAACTGAAGAAGCAAAAACTACGACTTAAGGAAGAAATCTACCGATTGTCGTCGTAGCCAGTAAAACTGGCGCGCGCGGCAATCGCCGCGCCGCCGGTGATCATTAGCGCGGCCAGCGCAAGCGTCCAACTGGGCGCGGCGATGCCAACAGCGACCAGAATCAGTGTCGACAAAAGCGGCGCTGCGTAAGAACTGGTCCCGAGAAGCTGGATGTCTCCCCGCTTCACGCCGATATCCCAGACATAAAAGGCCAGCCCTACAGGCCCAAGACCCAGCCCGATCGCCGATGCCCAGCCAAGTGCGCCCTTCGGCCAGACCGTGGGTTCCAACAGAACGTGCAGCAGGGCGGACAGCACAGCAGTGGCCAGACAGAAGACAGTGACGGAACTGGTGGGCGCATGGCCCAACCGCCGGGACAGGACGGAATAGCCCGACCATGTCAGCGCACAGAGCAAAGCCAGCCCATAACCGGGCGCATTTTCTGGGGCAAATCCTGCGCCGCCGCCTGAAATGATCAACGCGGCTCCGACAAAGCCCAGCACACCGCCCAGCAGATGCCCGGCTTTCAACCGTTCCCCGGGCAAAAGGCCGGAAAACAGAACGATCAGTAAGGGCCAGAGATAGGCGATCAAACCCGCTTCAGCTGCCGGGGCCAGCCGCAGAGCGGAAAAATACAGCGCGTGATAGCCAAAGAGCCCCAGCGTGCCAAAGATATAGACCCGCATTGGTACGGCCTGCAGCTGGCCAAGCCCGCCGCTGGCTGCCGTCCAGACCAGCCCAACACAGCCACCGATTGAAAAACATATCGCGTTCAGCAGGAAAGGCGGTGTCGGCGCCGTGCCAACGGTCAACAAGGCCAACAAAGACCACAAAAGAACGGCAGCAAATCCGATGGCGGTGGCAGTTTGTCGTGTCATCAGTCCGGCAGGCTTTCGGGTGTGATCATTTCCAGCTCGTCCAACACAAATGCGGTCCGGTCGATTTCTGCAAGGATCCAATCGCGAAATGCTGCGATCTGCGGGCGGCTTTCTGCGCCCAGACGGCACAGGAACCGGAATCGCGCACCCGTCATCATCGCCACGCCATAAGGGGCAACCAGCCGCCCCTGATGCAGCTCGGTCACCACCATAGACCGGCGGCCCATGGCAATCCCGGCGCCGGCCAGCGCCGCATCCACCATGTGGTCGTGTTGCGAAAAATGCGCGCCATGGGTCGGTTTATACTCCACCTCGAAATGTTTGAACCATGTTGCCCAGCCGACCTTTAGCCCAAGCGTTTCAAAGTTGTCGTCAAACAGCAGCGGCGCTTCGGTCAGACTTTGTGGCGTGGGATACTTGGCGGCCAACTCCGGCGTGGTCACGGGCGTAACCCATTCTTCGGTCAGCGGCATGGAATAGATGTCTTTGTCGTCGCCAAAGCCGAATCGGATCGCAACATCCACATCATCACGCGCGAAATCCAGCAGGCGCAGGCTGGCAGTGATGCGCAGTTCGATTTCCGGATGCGCGCGGGCAAAATCATAGATGCGCGGTGCCAGCCATTTCGATGTAAATGCAGGCCCGGCGGTTACGGTGAGCGATTGGGTGTCTTGCAAACGGCGCGTTGCGCTCCACGCGGTCAGCAACGCGGCAAAGCCTTCTGCGGCACCTGGGGCCAGCGTTTTGCCCGCCGGGGTCAGTTCCACCGCGCGGTTCAGACGGATGAACAAGGGCTGGCCCAGATGGTCTTCGAGCGATTTGATCTGGAAGGACAGCGCGGCGGGCGTGACGTTCAATTCCTCCGCTGCGCGGGCAAAGGACATGTGGCGTGCAGCAGCGTCAAAGGCGCGAAGGGCGGTCAGGGGTGGTAGGCGATCACTCATCTCAGTTAAGTACCATTTAACTGACGCTGTAAAGACTCTCGTTTGTAGAGAGCTTTTTGGTGGGCTACTTGAGGTTCAATTCAAATCTGCTGCACCCAAAGGAACCGAAAACATGTTGGAACCGATCATCGACCGCCGGTATCACCTCGCTTACGAAAGTGCCCGCCGGGAACGCGCCCGCGCATTTCGCGCTTCGGTCCGCCGGGTGTTCTACCGCCCGTCCAAAGGCTGACAGACCCAGCCATACCACGCAAAAGGGCCGATCCATTTTGGACCGGCCCTTGCTGTTTCAAGTGCTCGGCGGGGATCAGACGAAGAACTGACCACCATTGGCCGTAATGGTCGATCCGTTGATGAACGCTGCGTCGTCGGACACCAGGAACGCCACGCAGCGTGCGATTTCTTCCGGCTCACCCAGACGCCCCGTGGGGATCTGACCGATGATGGCATCGCGCACTTTTTCCGGCACGGCCATGACCATGTCTGTGGCAATGTAGCCTGGGCAGATTGCATTGGCGGTGATGCCCTTGGCCGCGCCTTCCTGCGCCAGGGATTTTACGATGCCCAGATCGCCCGCCTTGGTCGCGGCATAGTTCACCTGAGCAAACTGGCCTTTCTGACCGTTAATCGACGAAATCACCACGATACGGCCAAAGCCACGTTCGCGCATGCCATTCCAGACGGGGTGTACGGTGTTGAACACGCCGGTGAGGTTGGTGTCGATCACGTCATGCCACTGCTGCGGCGTCATTTTGTGGAACGGTGCGTCGCGCGTGATGCCAGCGTTGGCCACCACGACGTCGACCGGACCCATGTCTGCTTCGACCTGTTCGATGCCAGCCTTGGACGCGTCGTAGTCGGCGACGTTCCACTTGTAGGTCTTGATCCCGGTTTCAGCGGTAAACGCGGCCGCGGCTTCGTCGTTGCCAGCATAGCTGGCCGCAACGGAATAGCCCGCATCCTGCAGCGTTTTCGAAATGGCGGCCCCGATCCCACGAGATCCGCCGGTGACAAGAGCAACTCGTGCCATGGATGTCCTCCGTTCAATAAGTTTCAGCAATCGGTTTGAATATTGCTGGACTGGGTGTCAATGCGCAATTTTATTGCGTTGTCGAATTGTCACGGTGTGGTTTCCACTTGGTCTCGTGACGACCTCCCAAATAAAAAGGGGCACCGAAATGGTGCCCCTGATGTTCCGGTTTACCGGGGCACTTACGGGCGCTCCAGGCACATCGCGACGCCCATGCCGCCGCCGATGCAAAGGGTGGCCAAGCCTTTCTTGGCATCGCGGCGTTTCATTTCGAACAGCAGAGTGTTCAGGATCCGCGCGCCCGAGGCACCGATCGGGTGGCCGATGGCAATGGCGCCGCCGTTGACGTTCACGATTTCGGGGTTCCAGCCCATGTCTTTGTTCACGGCACAGGCCTGTGCGGCAAACGCTTCGTTCGCTTCGACCAGGTCCAGGTCCTCGGCTTTCCAGCCTGCTTTTTCCAGCGCCTTGCGGCTGGCATAGATCGGACCGACACCCATGATCGTCGGGTCCAATCCGGCAGTTGCATAGGACGCGATGCGTGCCAGCGGTTCGATCCCGCGCTTTTCCGCTTCATCCGCGCTCATCAGCAGGGCACCGGCGGCACCGTCATTAATGCCTGAGGCGTTGGCCGCAGTGACCGAGCCGTCCTTGGTGAAGGCCGGGCGCAGTTTCTGCATGGCTTCCATGGTGGCGCCATGGCGGATGTATTCGTCCTTATCCATCACGATGTCACCCTTGCGGGTCTTGATGGTGAACGGGATCACTTCGTCGTCAAACTTGCCAGCCTTTTGCGCGGCTTCGGCCTTGTTCTGCGAGGCAACGGCGAATTCGTCCTGCATGTCACGGGAAATTTGCCACTGCTCGGCTACATTTTCGGCCGTCTGACCCATGTGGTAGCCGTTGAAGGCATCCCACAGGCCATCGCGAATCATCGTATCGATGTATTTCATGTCGCCCATCTTGTGGCCCTGACGCAGCGCGGCGGCGTGGGGGCTCATCGACATGTTTTCCTGGCCACCTGCGGCTACGATGTCGGCATCACCCAGCTGGATGTGCTGTGCGGCCAGAGCCACGGCCCGCAGGCCCGACCCGCACACCTGGTTGATGCCCCACGCGGCGCTTTCCTTTGGCAGACCGGCATTGATATGGGCCTGGCGCGCGGGGTTTTGGCCCTGAGCCGCAGTCAGCACCTGGCCGAGAATGGTTTCGGACACGTCTTCTTTCTGAATGCCTGCCCGTTCGACAAGCGCTTCGAGCACGGCTGCGCCCAAATCATGGGCAGGCGTGTTCGCGAATGTGCCGCTGAAGCTGCCAACCCCTGTACGGGCGGCGGACGCGATAACAACATTGGTCATGTGATTTGGTGTCCTTTTGCGGTTTTCGGCGGAAGGCGCAGAAATCGGGCTGTGCAGAATGCTCTGCGGATCCTCCCGCCCAATTCAGAAGCTCTTATCGCAATCGTGCAGGTGCAGCAACTGCCAGGGTGTCTCAGGGGGTGGTTGGCCGTCGCACGGCGTTTATGTTCCTGTTCTGGAGGTGTTTTCTGGCAGCCACGGCATGGCAATTTTCGGTGCGCCAAACCGGTACCCCTGCAGGCAATCGATGACCGCATCAGTCAGGAATGCTGCATCCACCTCCGTCTCCACGGATTCGGCAACTGTGAAAATGTCGAATTCCCGAGCAACGCGCATCAGCGCGGTCACCACCAGCTGATTGCCCGGGTTCTTGGTGATATCGCGCACAAACTGGCCATCGATCTTGACCGCGTCGAACAAGAACTGCCTGAAGTGACGGATTGCGATGCTGCCAGCGCCGTAATCGTCCAGGGCAAAGGAAACGCCCCGCGCCTGCATGTCGCCCATGAATCTCGTGACCAGCTCAGGCACGATCATGGCGCTATCTTCGCTGATTTCCAGGATCAGCCGCTCGCCCGTATCCGGGTTGTCACGCAGCCCGCGATCTAGCACACGCATCCATTTGCGGTACCCGATGGAACGAGCGGACATGTTGATCGACAGCCGTAGCTGACGAAACTCCGAAAGAACCTTGAAACCGCGCTGCAATGCGATGCAGTCCAGCTCCCGCCCCAGTTCGGTCTGTTCGGCGCGCGCAATGAATTGCGCCGCCGGGATCACCCGACCGGCAGCGTCCAGCACCCGCAGCAACCCTTCGTAAAACGCAAAGGTGCTGGGTGCGCGCGCTTGAATGACGGGTTGGAAGGCCATGTGCACTTCGTTATGGCGGATGGCCTCGGTCACCGTGGCCATGGTCACGACATCCCGACCGGACACGGCGGCATCAATCGGGTTTCGTGTGCCGTTTGGCACATCAAGCAGGTCGCGTTTGTGTGGCATAGAGCCCTCGGACAGAAGCGTGCAAGCCAAAGATTGACCATCCGGGTAAACGCCCGCTTAAACTAAGCATTTGAAACGAATGTGAGGCGAGAGATGGACCGGTGCGGATGGGCAGGGCCCGAACAGATTTATGTGGACTACCAAGACACCGAATGGGGCATACCGGAGTATGACGGACGGGCGTTATGGGAAAAGCTCATCCTCGACGGGTTTCAAGCAGGGCTAAGCTGGATCACGATCCTGAAAAAGCGTGACAATTTCCGCCGCGCCTTTGCTGGGTTCGATCCGGAGGTGATCTCTGGCTGGGGAGAGGCAGAAGTGCGGGCGCTGTTGCAGGATGCTGGCATCATCCGCCATCGTGGCAAGATCGAAGCGACCATTACAAATGCCCGCGCTGTATTGGAGCTTGGGGATTTTTCCGCCTGGTGCTGGGAGTATGTGGATGGCGAGCCGCTGCGCAACAACTGGACCACGATGGCTGAGGTTCCGGCCTCAACACCGCTGTCGGAGCAGGTATCAAAGTACCTGAAGAAGGCCGGGTTCAAGTTTTGCGGACCCACCATCGTCTATGCCTGGATGCAGGCCTGCGGTTTGATCAACGACCACCTTGTAACCTGCCCCCGACATTTGCAGGTCTGACACGGGAAAACGCATCAATGCGTTCTCCACAAGTCATTGATGACTTGCGCACGGATTGTCGACAATTCGCCTTATCCGAACCCAGGCGTGCCGCTGTCTTCAGGATGGCGGGTGAGATGTTTCGCCTTGATCTCTTCCGACGTGTCGCGGCTGCCGTCATGGCTCCAACCTGGCGGGGCCACACAATACATCAGCCGATCGCGCCAGGTGATGCCGGGCTGGGCCACGTCGCGGAAGATGCCAACCCATTCGTGAAACGCCACGCGTATGGGGTTGAAGGTCGCGATGTTGTGCACGAGTCCATAGTCGGGTTTTTCTTCGTCCAGTTCCGGTACGAAGGTACCAAACAGCTTGTCCCAGATGATGAAGACGCCGGCATAGTTCACATCCAGATACCGCGCATTGCGTCCGTGGTGCACGCGGTGGTGGCTAGGGGTGTTCATGATGGCTTCGAACCAGCGCGGCATGCGGCCGATCGCTTCGGTGTGGATCCAGAATTGGTAGATCAGGTTCAGTCCGCCGACAAACAGCACCATGGCTGGGTGGAAGCCCAGCAGGATCAGCGGCGCACGCACCACCATCATGAAGGTAAACGTATAGGTCCAGGTTTGCCGCAGCGCCGTGGTCAGATTGTAATGCTGGCTGGAATGATGATTCACATGGCTGGCCCAGACCCAGCGGATGCGGTGTCCGAACCGGTGAACCCAGTAATAGCGCAGGTCATCCAGCACGAAGCACAGCAGCACCACCCAGACCGACGTGCCTAGGTCCAGTGGTGTGATCTGCCAGAGCCACATGAAAAAGCCCCAAGCGATGAATCCCAGCGCAATGCCCGACGCCACATTGCCAGCGCCCATGATGAGAGAGGTCAGCGCGTCGCGCGTTTCATACCGCCCGCCCCGGCCTTTTATGGCGATCCAGGCGAATTCAATCAGGATGGCCGCGACGAAGAACGGGACGGCATATTGCACCACGTCGGGGTAGGTGAGTTGGTCGGTCATGCGGGTCTCATTTCGGCTTGCCAGCGCGTGCGTTCGTCTTGTGACAGCGCAAAGCGGGCTGGGGGTACGGCATAGTCGTGAAAGTCCACGCGCAGCCCGGTTTCGGTTTCGGATACGTCGCAGTTGCGCAGGTGTCGGGCCACGGTATCGAGGCCAAAGACCCAGATCACTCCGGGCCCCGCATCGCTGAGCACCAGCGCGGACTTACCGTCATGCGCGAGGGTTACGTATTGCACAGTGTCATTGGGGTAGTGCCTGGCCCAGCCCTGTTGCGCGTCCGTTTCGGTCAGGGTCGCTGTGCGCGATCGACCTGTAAGGTGCAGCAGCAGCGCAATGCCACCGATCCCTATGACCACCATGATAATAAGAATATGCAGTGGCATACGTCCCTCCGTGTGCGAACTGTGGGGGGTGGCGGGCAGGCTGTCAAAGGTGGCGTTGGGTAACGACTTGTGTGTGGCAACTCCCCGCGTGGAAGTGCGAGCCACTATGGGCCGCCGCGCATCGATGGGGCTCCATCGATCTGACGA
>JAEPNQ010000110.1 GCA_017643305.1 Marinibacterium sp.
GGTGACCCCGGCCAGTGCCTCCTCCGGGGTCAGGCCGAACAGAGTGCAGCCCATGTTCATCGCCAAAAGTGGCGAGGTCAGCGGTGACGATCCGGGGTTCGCATCCGTCGCCAGCGCCATCGGCACGCCATGGTCGCGGAACGCCTGAACTGGTGGCTTGCGAGTTTCATGAAGGGTGTAAAACGCGCCCGGCAGCAAAACCGCCACCGTACCGGACGCGGCCATGGCAGCGGCATCGTCGGCGTTGGCATATTCCAGATGGTCCGCAGACAGCGCATCATACTGCGCTGCCAGCCGCGCCCCGCCCAGATGTGAAAGCTGTTCGGCATGCAGCTTCACTCGAACGCCCAGTTCCTCCGCTACGTCGAAAACGGTTGCGATCTGAGCCGCGTCGAACGCGATGCCCTCGCAAAACCCATCCGCCGCATCCACCAGCCCCTCGGCATGTGCCGCGTGCAGGGCCGGGATGCATTGTTCGGCCAGGTAGGCATCAGGCCGTCCGGCATACTCCGCCGGGACAGCATGTGCGCCAAGGAAACTAGTGCGCACCCGCACGTCGCGCAACCGGCCCAGCGCCCGCGCGGTGCGCAGCATCCGCAGCTCGGTTTCGATATCCAGCCCATAACCGGATTTGACCTCCACCGTCGCCACACCTTCGGCAATCAAGGCATCCAGCCGCGCCAATGCGCGGGCCAGAAGCGCGTCATCACTGGCAGCCCGTGTGGCAGTAACGGTGGAAACGATACCACCCCCAGCGCGGGCAACCTCCTCGTAACTCGCCCCGTTCAGGCGCATTTCGAATTCTCGCGCGCGGTTGCCGCCATGGACCAGATGCGTGTGGCAATCGACCAACGCGGGCGTAATCAGGCAGCCCGCCAAATCCTCCACCGGCCAATCCCGGAACGCTTCGGGCAATTCGGCCCCAACAAAGGCGATCTTTCCATCTTCAATGGCAATCGCGCCATTGGGGATCAGCCCATAGCGGCCTTCGCGCATGGTGGCGATGTTTGCTCCAATCATTACCCTGCGGTTCATTTGCAATTGACCTTTATAGCCTGTGCTTATTATTTTTATGTCTATACATAATTGAATCGTCAAGAGGTTCAGATGACCGTCATTGCTGCCAGAAACGCATTGATGCCTTCGGGCTGGGTTGCGGACATAACAATCGCCATCGGCACGGACGGGCGGCTATGCGACCCTGGTGATCGGCCAGCGGACAGGCAGGTGGACCTGCTGCTGCCCGCCCCCGCCAACCTGCATTCCCACGCCTTCCAGCGTGCCATGGCGGGCCTCAGCGAACGACGTGGGGCCAGCGAACAGGACAGTTTCTGGACCTGGCGCACCCTAATGTACCGATTTCTCGACCACCTGAAGCCTGACGACGTGCAGGCCATCGCCGCACTGGTACAAATGGAGATGCTAGAAGCAGGGTACGCCGCCGTGGGCGAATTTCACTACCTGCACCACCAGCCAGATGGCACGGCCTATGACCGGCTGGCGGAGATGTCAGACCGGGTCTGCGCGGCGGCAGCAGAAACCGGGATTGGGATGACCCTGCTGCCGGTGCTCTACCAGACCGGCGGGCTGGACGGACGGCCGCTGGGACCGGGCCAACAACGGTTCGGGACCAGCAGCGACAGGTTCGCAACCTTGCTGGATCAGGCGAGCGCAGCCGTAGACGCCCTGCCCTCTGACGCCACCCTTGGCGTAGCCCCGCATTCCCTGCGCGCGGTTCCTGCCGATGCGCTGGTCGGCGCCACGGGCGGTACTGGCCCGATCCACATGCATCTGGCCGAACAGGTGAAAGAGGTGGAGGAAGTTCGCGCCATCACCGGTGCACGACCCGTGGAATGGGCACTGGAGCACCTCGATCTGGACCGCCGCTGGTGCATGATCCATTGCACCCAGATGACCCAGGCAGAAACCGAGGCATTGGCCCGCAGCGGCGCGGTTGCCGGGCTCTGCCCGATTACGGAGGCGTCGTTGGGTGATGGCATTTTTGACGGGCGACGCTGGCTGGACCATGGCGGCGCGCTTGGGGTCGGGTCAGACAGCAACATCCGCATTTCTCTGGCCGAAGAGATGCGGCAACTGGAATATTCTCAGCGCCTGCGCGACCGGGCGCGGGCAGTGATGGCCTGCGAAGACCGCTCAACCGCGCGACTTATTTTCGATGCGGTCTGCGCCGGCGGCGCGCAAGCCTTGCAGCGCGATGGCGGACGGATCGAGTCCGGCGCATGGGCCGATCTGGTGGCGCTCGACCTCAGCGGGCCGGATATGGCGGCACGTTACGGCGATACGCTGCTGGACACCTGGGTTTTCGCCTGCGACGACAGGCTGGTGCGCGATGTCTGGTCCGCCGGGCGCCACATGGTGCAGGACGGTCGCCACATTTATCGCAACAGGATCACTTCCGCCTATCGCAGTGTAATGGCACGGCTTGGGGACGTGATCTGATGGCCATGGGCTGGCAATCGGTGCGCGAAGAGGCGCTGCGCCGCATTCAGTCGCGGGAATGGCCGCCAGGGTCAAACATCCCGAACGAAGCAGACCTTGCCACCGAACTGGGGTGTGCGCGGGCCACCGTAAACCGCGCGTTGCGCGATTTGGCAGATGCAGGCTGGCTGGACCGGCGGCGCAAAGCGGGCACACGGGTGCGGGTCGCTCCGGAGCGCCGGGCGCACCTGGCAATCCCACTGATCCGGCAGGAGATCGAGGCGCAAGGCCGCCAGTTCGGCTTTTCCGTCCTGTCCAGGCAGCATGCGCCCCTGCCTGCGCGGGTGCAGGCCTTGCTGGGGGTGAACGCGGACGGCCCAGCAGAACGGGTGAGAACGCTCTACTTCGCAGATGGGGCAGTTTATGCCTATGAGGACCGCTGGCTCTGGCTGCCGGGCGCACCCGGGTTCGACACCGAGGATCTGAGCGCGCTGAGCCCCAATGAATGGCTGGTGCAATACGCACCATTTTCCCACGGTACACTAACATACAGCGCCGAACCTGTGTCGGAGCAGGCGGCCAGGTATCTGGGTTGTGCGGCAGGAACGCCTGTAATGGTGCTGGACCGTTGTACCTTCGGGCCGGACCATCCAGTAACCGCCGTCCGCGTCATGCATGCGCCGGGGCACCAGGTCCGGTTAAAGATCTGACACCACACCGCGCGTAACCGCAGGCCTTGGCCCAGCACGCATCGCCCCTACCTGTTCCGGGCCTTTGTCGCCCGACCGACCGTACGCGGACGGCTAAAATCGGCCTCCGGTTCCAACACCCCACCCGGGTTCGCCGTATTGGTAGCAAAGGCATCTTTCCAATCCCCCAGCTTGGCGGCGGCATCGTCCCAATCCGTCAGGTCTTCCTGATCGCGATACATGGCAAAGGGACGCAGCGTGCTTTCGTAAAAATCTACCTGCTGATGCGGACGGTACTGCGTTGCGCTATACTCGTTCCAGTGGCACACCTGCCCGATAGGCCTGCGATAGCGGCGGTCCTGCGTGGCCACCGGATAGCCGATGGGAATAGTGCCATAGGCACGCATCCAGTCCGGATAGCCCAACAACTCTGCCAGCTCCGCATTGGTCGGCTGCTCTGCCCCGCCCGACAACCAGGCCGAGGTCAAGCCTTCGGCTGACACGCCCAGTTGGATGTTCTGGATCGCAGCCCCAAGCGAACACAAAAAAATCGCTTCGTTATTTTCGTCATATTCCGTCTCCCATTCAGGTGACGTGGCCTGCGGGAAACACACTTTCCAGCGCGGGTCCCCCAATACCAGAATAATCGCCACCGTGTTCGACAGATAGGATTTCGACACTGCCGGAAACCCCTTGGCATGGTCCACCAGCCGCTGCGCCTGCCGCAGAAATATTTGCCGCACCGCTTCGCGCATCGCAGGGTCGTCCACCACGATGAAGTCCCAACATTGGGTGTTCGCCCCAGAAGGTGCCCAGCGCCCGCAATCCACGATCCGCTGCAGCACTGCGCGATCCACTTCGCGCCCGGCTTCGAATTTGCGCGTGCTGCGTCGATCCCGAATAATCTGCTGGAAACTGTCGGTTGGTGACTTGGTCATAAGCGGTTCCCCCCTGCCCTGTACTGTGTCGGGTGGGCGTGACGGTGCCAAGTCACTTCTGGGCAAAACGTATGACGGACGCGGTTTGGGGATTACCGCGTCCGTCATTTTTGCGGGACTACTCAAAGTCAGATCCGGGGCCGGATCATTTCCGCACGTTCAATATGAGCGATTCGCTGGCCCGCTTCTGTGACGTATTTCACACTGGCGAGCAGGCGGTGTGATCAGGTGAATTGTTCGGATATCAACCGTTCTTCCAGCCCGTGGCCGGGATCAAACAACAGACGGTGAGCGACCGAGGGCTCAGAAGTGATCTCCACCCAGTCGATATTGGCCACCTGCATCGAATCCGCATCTGCTACCACGGGACGTTTCTGGGGTTCGATCACGTCAAACCGGACGCGCGCGATCTTGGGCAGCAACGCGCCGCGCCAACGCCGGGGCCGGAACGCCGCAATCGCTGTCAGCGCCAGCACATCGGCCTCAATCGGCAGGATCGGGCCATGGGCAGAGTAATTATATGCAGTCGAGCCTGCAGGCGTGGCCACCAGCGCCCCATCACAGACTAGCTCGGGCATGCGCACCCGCCCGTCGACCGAAATCTTAAGTCGCGCCGCCTGCGGGCCGGCGCGCAGCAGGGACACTTCGTTGATCGCCAGTGCCTCATGCATGCGCCCGGCCATATCGACCGCGTGCATGCGCAACGGGTTGATCACCGCTTCCTCGGCTTGCTCCAGTCGCTGGAGCAGCCCGGTGGCGCTGTATTCGTTCATCAGGAACCCGATAGTGCCCCGGTTCATCCCATAAACTGGCGCAGGCAGGTCTTTGGTGATGTGCAACGTGCGCAGCATGAACCCGTCACCACCCAGCGACACGATGATATCGGCGTCTTCCGGCGGGACGTTGCCATATTGCTCGACCAGCTCTGTCAGAGCGGACTGCGCGACATTGGCATCACTGGCCAGAAAGGCGATTTTCTTTGGCATTCTTTCTTGGTTTCCGCTATGCGCCCCTCGCAGACCCAATCACACAAGCCCCCAATTGACCAGACTCGCCGCTCCGACCGGGTGAAAAGTCGCATTCCACCCTTCCGACCCGGGCTGGTATGAGCTAGGGACTGTGCCAAACAGAAACCATCGGCTAGGAGCCTGCCATGAACGCGCCCCACCGCGACGACGGATTTTTCACTGAAAGCCTGAGCAAACGCGATGCCGAAGTGCATGATGCCATCACCCAGGAGCTGGGTCGCCAGCGTGACGAGATCGAGCTGATCGCCAGTGAAAACATCGTCAGCCGCGCGGTCATGGAAGCCCAAGGCTCCGTGATGACAAACAAATACGCCGAAGGCTATCCTGGGCGTCGCTATTACGGCGGCTGCCAGTTCGTGGATATCGCCGAAAACCTGGCGATCGACCGCGCCAAAGAACTGTTCAACTGCGGTTTCGCCAATGTTCAGCCAAACTCGGGCAGCCAGGCCAACCAGGCCGTCATGCTGGCGCTGATCCAGCCGGGCGACACTATTCTGGGGATGAGCCTGGACGCCGGCGGACACCTGACCCATGGCGCCAAGCCAAACCAGTCGGGCAAATGGTTCAACGCCGTACAGTACGGCGTACGCCAGCAGGATCTGACGCTGGATTATGATCAGGTCGCAGCGCTGGCCAAGGAACATCAGCCCAAACTGCTGATCGCCGGTGGCTCGGCCGTCCCACGCCAGATCGATTTTGCCAAGATGCGCGAAATTGCTGACAGCGTTGGTGCCTACCTGCACGTCGACATGGCGCATTCCGCCGGTCTGGTGGCCGCGGGCGAACATCCGTCGCCATTCCCGCACGCACATGTGGTCACGACCACCACGCACAAGACCCTGCGTGGCCCGCGTGGTGGCCTGATCCTGACCAACGACGAAGCCATCGCGAAAAAGGTCAACTCCGCCATCTTCCCCGGCATCCAGGGCGGCCCGCTGATGCATGTGATCGCGGCCAAGGCCGTGGCCTTTGGCGAAGCCCTGCGACCGCAGTTCAAAGATTACATCAAGGCCGTGATCGCCAACGCGCAGGCCATGGCCGATCAATTGCAAAAGGGCGGGCTGGACATCGTGACCAGCGGCACCGACACCCATGTTTTGCTGGTGGATCTGCGGCCCAAAGGCGTAAAGGGCAACGCCACCGAAAAGGCGCTGGGCCGCGCTCATATCACCACCAACAAGAACGGCATCCCGTTCGATACCGAAAAACCAACCATCACCAGTGGTATCCGGCTGGGCTCCCCGGCAGGAACAACCCGAGGCTTCGGTGAGCCTGAATTCCGCCAAATCGCCGACTGGATCGTCGAAGTGGTCGATGGACTGGCCGCCAATGGCGAAGACGACAACGCAGAGGTCGAAGCCCGCGTGCGTGCGCAGGTCGAAGAGCTCTGTCAGCGCTTCCCGGTTTACCCGACGCTCTGAACACCAACTTTATGTGCAGGCACGGGGCATCGCCAATGGCGGTGCCCTTTTCATTTCGCGGCAGCCAGACCCCGGTTTGATCTGTGTCAAAGCCGAGAATCTAAGGCAGGACATAGGATAAAGCCAAAGCCCGACCTCTTTGGGCCAATAAGATGCAAAGGAGCCCAAAGCCTTGTTCTATAAATCCTTGCTGAACGTTCTGACTGACCCAGATTGGATCGAAACCCCGCTGGCGCAGATCATAGAGTTGGCAGAGGCCAATGATGCCCATGCCGATGCGCTGTGTATCGGTGTCGACCGCGGCCCGCATGGATACTACGAGGCCGATGGCAACGCGCTGTTGCTACAACAGGCACTGGACCAGGCGCAGGAGGAAGCAAGCGTTCTGGTCAGCAAGGCTGAGGCCGTACTTGCGCCCTCCGGCATTCGCTGGGCCACGGAACGCGATGTGTCCGCGCTGGCAGGTATGGGCGAACATGTGGCCAAACGCTCGCGATTTTCCGACCTGGTGGTGATGCCCCTCCCCTATGGCAACGGGAAGTTGCGGTTGAGGCCGCGCTGTTTGGTGGGCGGTCACCCGTGCTGGTGCTGCCAGACGACGCCAAACCGGCTTCCAAGTTCAAGACTGTCATGGTGGCATGGAACGAAGCGGCCGAAGCGATGGCGGCGGTGCACAAATCCCTGCCCGTGCTGCAGGGTGCCGATCTGGTGCGTATTGTTACTGTCGGCCCGACCACCCACCGCGCTGACAAAACCGATCCGGGCGGCATGCTGAGCCAGATGCTGGCGCGCGACGGCGTGACCTGCGAGGTTGACGTTCTGGGCAAAACCCTGCTCCGCACCTCTGACGTGCTGAACTAGCATGTTGCCGATTCGGGGACCGACATGCTGTTTATAGGCGCCTATGGCCATTGCCGCCTGCGCTAAGCCATTCTGGGTGGCACGACGCGCAACATGTTGGAAAACGCCACCGTTCCGGTGCTGATGGCGCACTGACAAGATCATGAACCCGGGCCGACCAGATCGGCCCGGAGTGCTCAGCCATGGCTCAGATTGCGTTGATGAGATTCCGGCGCCGACCTCGGCACGGTGCTGTTCGGTGGCCAGCCGATTCAGATACCGTTCATTGGCTTCTACCATTGGACGCTTGGGCAACAAAGCGTTGGCGATGGTTTCGGGATGGGGTGTTTCGCGGACATCTACATTCTCGGACTGCATAGTCTGCCTCTTTTTTAGTTTCAGCCTTCAACCTGTCAGCACCGTTTAACAACATCGCACACGGCTTTGTGCGGGTTTAATGGTCCTCCTCCGGGTTTGTCGCGCCGTGCAATACATCAAGTTCGAATTTCTTCAGTGGAGTAGCCCCACGAGAGTGGTCCACCACCTGGGATAGTTTTGTCCCGAACATTGTAGGATCAGCGATGGCTGGGAAATGAGAGAAGCCCGAAGAGCTTGCCACGAAGTTGCGGCAGATTGAGGTTCTGCCGGGGCAAGGGATGAAGATAGCGGAAGCGGTGCGCCGGATCGGCGTGACGCAACAGACGTTTTATCGATGGCGGAAGCTGTATGGTGGGATGCAGCGGCCAAAGCCGATGCGTTTGAAAGAGTTGCAGAAAGAGAACCAGCGACTTCGTCGTGCGGTATCCGATCTGACGTTGGGCAAAGTCATCTTGAGCGAAGCCGCGAAGGGAAACTTCTGAGCCTTTGGCGTCATCGCAAGTGCACCGACCATGTGCAGTAGGAGTTGAGCGTGTCTGAGCGCCGCGCCTGTGGCGCACTCGGCCAGCACCGATCTACGCAGCGCAAAGCGCCCTAGGGCCGTGCAGATGAAGACCGTCTGACAAACGACATCATCGAGTTGGCCAGCCAGTACCAGCGCCATGGCTATCGCATGATCACCGGCCTGCTGAACGACGCGGGCTGGCATGTGAACCACAAGCGAGTTGAGCGCATCTGGCGCCGTGAAGGGCTGAAAGTCCCGCAAAAGCAGAAGAAAAAGGGTAGGCTCTGGCTGAATGACGGGTCCTGTGTTCGTCTGCGGCCCGAGCGCCCCAACCCTTTCTGGCCCTATGACTTCGTCCCAGATCGGACTGCTGACGGGCGGGTCTGTAGAGCATTGAACATTATCGACGAATACACCAGGGAGGTGCTGATGATCCGCGTTGATCGAAAGCTCAATTCCACCGAAGTGCTGGATGCACTGACCCATCTTTTCATCCAGCATGGCCCGCCAGAATACATAAGATCTGACAATGGCCCGGAATTTTTCGCTCAAAAGGTGCGGGACTGGATCGCGGCGGTTGGCACCAAGACTACCTTTATCGAACCAGGGTCACCCCTCTCGGGACATCGCCATGCAATGCCCTGCCGGGCAGTGCATGGGAAAACGGTTACTGTGAAAGCTTCAATGCCCGGTTCAGGGACGAGTTGCTGAACGGTGAGCTGTTCTACAGCCTGCGCGAGGCTCAAATCCTTATCGAGCGATGGCGCATCCACTACAACTCTATCAAGCCGCACAGCGCATTGGGCTATCGCCCGCCTGCACCAGAAAGCATCGTCCTAATGAACCAGAGACCCACGATGCTCTAACAATCAAACCAGATCACCCGACAGGGGCAGGCCATTCAACGGAATCAGCTGAAAGGAGTTCTTCACTGCAGCAGGCCGGTGTGTCCGCTTTCACTTGATATTGCCGCGGTAAGGAGCGACCGGACGACTGACCAAGCGTTCAAACATAAGGTTTTCCGCTACTCGGTTTTCAAACGGCAGAGCTGACAATAAGTGATTCTAACAGCAATTTCAGGTATATCCGAAAGGAGAGCGACCCTAGACGAACGCATCTCATTATGTCCCACTAGCGGGTGGCGCAGCGTCTTGGAGGCAGGCAGAAACTGTGTAACGCAACTGCAGCCTTTGGGGGAGGCGTAGTGTTACTTTGTGTTATGACATACGGGTCCGCCGGAGATTTCAAGCCCAGTCTGGCAAGGATCTTGATTGCGGCGATTGTGCTTGGCGCGCTTGTCAATGCCGCAGCGCCTGCGGTGCTTTCGACGGAGCAGACTGGCGGGCTGCCCGATGTGGGCGTCAGCAAGGTCGTGCTATGTTGTGCGGCACTTGGCCTTTACAGGTTGCTGCAGGCACCGCGCCTAGGAGAACTGCTGCCCTTTATGTTGCCCACCGCGATCGGGGCACTGCTGAGAAGTGCGGATGCGGCCTGGCTCGGCCTTTCCATCTCGATGTTCCTGCTCCTCTCGGCGAAGCGCACGACGGGGCGCGCTCGGGATGGGGCGGCGATCCTTCTTGCGGTCGGGCTGCATGCGCCGATCGTTTCGGTGGCGGGCCTTCTTATTGGTGGCGATCTCCTCGCTCTCGACACGAAGTTGGCTGCAGCCCTCCTTTCCCTGTCGGGCACACCTGTTTCGGCCAGTGCAGCCAGCCTGTCTGTTGCTGGAGGCATGGACCTGCTGCTGGTTTGGCGGTGCGGCGTGCTGGGCAATCTCTCGGTTGCGCTGATGATGTGGTATACGGCGACGCGTTTTGTACTGGGTGGCCTGCCCGTCCGCACCCTGTCCGCAGCGGTGCTAGTGGCGGCGGTAATGATCGCGGTCAACGCATTGCGTATTGCCGGCATGGCATTAGATGCCGAAACGTACGAGTGGCTGCATGACGGGCGGGGCGCGTCTTTGGTGCGCTTGGCCGCCCTTGGATTTGTCGGCGGTATTATTGCTTTCGACCTGCGGAGGCTTTCAGCATGAGACGTACTGCAGCGCTGCTTCTGATCTTTCCGTTGATCGGCGTTTGGCTCAAGATCATGGTGCCCGCCGGTCCCGATTTTGACAGGGCTGCTGGCGTTGCGCTGGCGGAACGCCTGATGCAGTCCAACGGTCTCGTGCAGGATCAGACGTCGAACATTGCGATCAGCGGGAACATCGCAGCAGTGGTCTTCACGCCGAAAGCCTGCACAGGCGCCGTCATCATGCTCCCGTTGCCGCCAACGGCGCAACGCTTCGAAACTGTCATAGCAGGCTTTGATGAAGCCATTTCCGCCGAGGGTTTTGTTCACCGAGGTGAACGGCTCGATCGGTACCCGCGCTTGCGCATGATCGCGCAACGCATCAGCCATGCGCTCTACCTGCCGGGCTCTGCCCGCAGCGCTTGGTCTACAACAGTGTTTGCCTATCGGGAACTGGGCAGCTGCGGTGTGTCCTCGTCACTAGATTGGTCACTTGCAACCTTAAAAGGGGAAAGACAATGAAGTCCCCTAAAAACATAACGGCATGGATCCCAATAGCTCTCTTCTTCGGATCCGGTACGGCTGTCGCCCAGTCGGCAAACGCCTACAAAAATGCGAATTGCAATGCGAGCTTTCAAAGCTGCTCGGGCGGCGGCAGCTCTGCACCTTTCGGCGATTTGGGATCGAGCGGCCTCGAGGTTCTGCTCGTCGTAGCAGTGATCCTGCTCTTGGCTTGGCGTCCGTTGCGGCGCGGCTTGAAGCGCGGATAACAAAGCGCGTGGCCAGATGGAGGCACACGCATGCGCATACCGTCGTGAAAATACCCTCTAAGCGGCGTTAGGGTGCATCGCACTCCAGCCCGTTTGCATAGCAAGACGCGGTGAGTGGTCGCGTGTAATGGAAACCCCGTCCTTATGGCTTCAGTCATCCGCGACCTAACTCGTGCTTTGTCGGCTCAGCCGACACCGTAATCCACCGAAGTTTCGCGCACTCAGTGAGTAATCGTTTCAGTGGAGCCCCACTTCGGAACGGTATAAATCTTAAACACAGCTAGGGGCTGGAAACGGCCCTGCACAGTGCCGCGGTGGTCACCGGGGAACCTGGGTTTGCTTCAAAACAGAACCCTTCCAAAATTGTCTTGCGGCGTTTTCGAAGGCGCAACAGCGCCTTATATGTCGCATCTTAGAGTTCCAAAGCTGTGTCCGTCAGAAAGACGTTATGCTCAGACTGGGTCTTTCCTCTCCGGTTCTGCGGAATTGTCCAGGTCCGACCAAAAATCTCGTCACTCGACAAACCCGCAACCTCGCCCGGTCTTAACCCCATAGAGCAGGCCTACTCAAAGCTGAAAGCCCACCTGCGACGGAATAGGGCAAAAACATTCACAGAAGTCTTCGAAGCTATCGGAGCAATCTGCGATCTCTACAACCAAGAAGAGTGCTGGAATTACTTCAAGGGTGCCGATTATGCCCCAGGTTAATGGCGAAACGCTTTGAAATTATTTCATTTATCATCATCAGTGCAGAGTTGGCAGTCAATTTTGTTGATGTCCTTTGTCTTAACGGCAATAAGCGCCTTTTTTGCTCGTGCGGTGATGAATCCCAATAGCCGTGCTGCCATTTTTTGGCGGTTTTTTTATACACTATTTGCGGCTGTTACATTCGCCGCTGCCTTGCCTCACGCGATCA
>JAEPNQ010000135.1 GCA_017643305.1 Marinibacterium sp.
TAAAGTCACCGAAATACTTCGTAATCGCCGCCGTCAACGTCGTCTTGCCGTGGTCAACATGACCAACAGTCCCAATGTTCACATGCGGCTTCGTCCGCTCAAACTTTTCCTTTGCCATGGTGGCCTCCTTCTCTCCTGCGTTCCCCGGGTTGGTCTTGATCCCTCACCGGAACATTTCGCTTTCCGGCGCGTCAGAAATACGCGCCGAACAATTGATAATCTTCGCCAAAGATCTCTTCGATCTGGCGCTTTGTCTTACGGCCCACCTTGCCGATCTCGATGTCCTTACCGCGAGTCTGCAAGTGCAGAAGCTCCGGCAGATTAGCGATCCAGCCGCCCAGTTCAGCGATCAGATCACCCAACTCGGACAGCCGGAATAGGCGGTCGAAATAGCCCGGTTCACGACCCAGGAAGAACGACAAGGGCCGGCTGTGGCCGCGCACGTCCGGGGACATGTCGCAATAGTCTTCGTACCGGTCCACGAACTGGGCGAAGCTCGGGCGGATCTTGAGCCCGCGGCGGTCCAGTTCATCCCGGTTGGCAGACAGCTGATTGTGCCCCCTGCCCCGCATTAGGCGGTTGCGATAACACGATTCCAACCTGCTGATCGGATCGCGCAATACTGCAAACTTCCAGAACCCCGGTGCGGTAAGCGCCTTAGCATCTGCAAAAGCCAGCGATGGATAGGTGTTGTGCACCCAGAAATCGCGTCCGTTTACCTTGAAGTTGGACCACGGACGCCCGTTTTCAACCTGGAAGAACAGGGTTTTCAGCGAAGTGCAGGCGCACTTCGGAACAGCAAAGTACGAGACTTTGTATTCCTCAAGATGAACACACATCGCTGAAATCCCACTTTCCCAAGTTCAAGCGAATTTCGCCTGTATCTCTTCCGAGATGTTGGACGGGACCGGGTCATAATGGTCGAACTGCATCGTGAACTGCGCCCGGCCCGAAGACATGGAACGCAGCGTGTTGATGTAACCGAACATGTTGGCCAGCGGGACGAAAGCGTCGATCGCAATCGCGTTGCCGCGTGGTTCCTGACCGGACACCTGCCCACGACGGGATGTCAGGTCACCAATGATGCCACCCGTGTATTCCTCAGGCGTAATCACTTCAACCTTCATGACGGGTTCCAGCAGCTTTGCGCCAGCTTTCTTCATACCTTCGCGCATGCCCATTCGAGCAGCGATTTCAAAGGCGAGAACACTGGAGTCCACATCGTGGAATTTACCGTCAATCAGAGCGACCTTAAAGTCGATGACCGGGAAGCCCGCCAGCGGGCCACTGTCCATGACCGAAGCGATGCCCTTTTCCACACCCGGGATGTATTCCTTAGGTACAGAGCCGCCAACGATGCGGGATTCGAACGAATAGCCTTCACCCGGATCTGTCGGCGTGATGATGAGCTTGACTTCGGCGAACTGTCCCGAACCACCCGACTGCTTTTTGTGGGTGTAGGAATGCTCCACTTCATGGCTGATGGTTTCGCGATAGGCCACCTGCGGGGCGCCGATGTTGGCCTCAACCTTGAATTCACGCTTCAGTCGATCAACCAGGATGTCCAAGTGCAATTCACCCATGCCCTTCATGATGGTCTGACCCGATTCCAGATCGGTTTCCACACGGAAGGACGGGTCTTCAGCGGCCAGACGGGCCAGACCCTGAGACATTTTTTCCTGGTCGCCCTTGGTCTTGGGTTCAACCGCGATCTCGATCACCGGATCCGGGAATGTCATGGTTTCCAGAACTACAGGATCCTTGGCATCGCAGAGCGTGTCACCGGTGGTGGTATCTTTCAGACCTGCCAGAGCGATGATGTCGCCTGCAAAAGCTTCTTCGATCTCTTCCCGGTTGTTGGAGTGCATCATCATCATACGACCGATGCGCTCTTTCTTGCCTTTGGTGGAGTTCAGGATGCTGTCGCCCTTGTTCATCACGCCGGAGTAGATCCGGGTGAAGGTCAGAGAGCCGACGAACGGGTCGTTCATGATCTTGAACGCCAGACCGGCGAAAGGCATGTCGTCTTCTGCACGACGCGCGATGTTGCGCTCTTCTTCTTCGTCGCCCGGCTTGAAGCCCATGTAGTCAACAACGTCCAGCGGGCTGGGCAGATAGTCGATCACAGCGTTAAGCAGCGGCTGAACGCCTTTGTTCTTGAACGCAGAGCCGCCCAGAACCGGCACGAAGTTCAACGCCAAGGTCCCCTTACGCAGCAGAGCGCGCAGAGTCGGAACGTCGGGTTCGTTACCTTCCAGGTATTCCATCATGGCGTCGTCGTCTTCTTCGACGGCCGCTTCGACCATCTTGCCGCGCCATTCTTCTGCCATGTCCTTCAACTCATCACGGATCTCCGTCTGGATCCAGGATGCGCCCAAGTCTTCGCCCTGCCACAACCATTCCTTCATGGTGACCAAGTCGATCAGGCCTTCCAGTTCGGATTCTGCGCCAATCGGGATACCAACCGGAACAGCGCGGGCACCGGTGCGATCTTCAATCATCTTAACGCAGTTGAAGAAATCAGCGCCAATCTTGTCCATCTTGTTGACGAACACGATGCGCGGGACGTTGTAGCGGTCAGCCTGACGCCATACCGTTTCGGTCTGCGGTTCAACACCTGCGTTTGCGTCGAGCACGCATACGGCACCGTCGAGCACGGCCAGCGAGCGTTCAACTTCGATGGTGAAGTCAACGTGACCAGGGGTGTCGATGATATTCAGGCGGTGCTTTTCGGTGTCGGCGGTCTGGCCGTCTTCGGTGCGTTCCCAGAACGTAGTGGTCGCAGCCGATGTGATGGTGATGCCACGTTCCTGTTCCTGCTCCATCCAGTCCATGGTGGCCGCACCATCGTGCACCTCACCAATGTTGTGGGATTTGCCGGTGTAATAAAGGATGCGCTCCGAACAGGTGGTCTTGCCTGCATCGATGTGCGCCATGATGCCGAAATTGCGATATCGGTCGAGCGGGTATTCGCGTGCCATGGGACGTTTGCCTCTGAAAGTAATTTACCAGCGATAATGCGAGAAGGCCTTGTTGGCTTCGGCCATCTTGTGCGTATCCTCGCGCTTCTTAACGGCGGAACCGCGAGACTGTACGGCGTCCAGCAGTTCGCCGGCGAGGCGTTCTTCCATTGTGTTTTCGTTGCGGCCGCGCGACGCGGTGATCAGCCAACGAATGGCCAGAGCTTCGCGACGCTCGGGGCGCACTTCGACGGGCACCTGGTAGGTGGCACCACCAACACGGCGGGAGCGGACCTCAACCGACGGTTTGATGTTGTCCAGGGCTTCATGGAAGACTTCGACCGGAGCGCGCTTGATCTTGCCTTCGACGCGGTCCAACGCGTTGTAGACGATACGCTCTGCGACAGACTTCTTGCCGTCGACCATCAGGTTGTTCATGAATTTGGTCAGGACTCGATCACCGTATTTGGCGTCGGGCAGGACTTCGCGTTTTTCAGCGGCGTGACGACGGGACATCTGCGTTTCTCCTTATTTCGGGCGCTTGGCGCCATATTTCGAACGGCGCTGCTTACGATCTTTGACGCCCTGCGTGTCCAGAACGCCGCGCAGGATGTGATAGCGCACACCCGGAAGGTCTTTCACACGACCCCCACGGATCAGAACCACGGAGTGTTCCTGAAGGTTGTGGCTTTCGCCGGGGATGTAGGAAATTACCTCAAACCCGTTGGTCAGGCGCACCTTAGCAACTTTCCGCATAGCCGAGTTCGGCTTTTTGGGCGTGGTGGTGTAAACACGCGTGCAGACACCGCGCTTTTGCGGGCATTCCTGCAGGTGCATCGACTTCGAGCGTTTGACTTTCGGCTGCCGCGGCTTGCGGATCAGCTGTTGGATCGTTGGCATTCCGGTTCTCTTTCCCCGTCTTGGGCACACATGTGTCAGTGCGTGGACATCCACGCGGTTACGTCAAAAACACCTTACGCGTCCGCAAAGCGCAAAAACCGCCTTCGTCCCCGTTCTCCCGGGACGACGCGGTGGGTATCCAGAGGATCGGGCTTTCAGGCCGGATCATGACCACTACAGTACTGAAACCGGCCATGGGGGACGCCCAAGGGCCGGGATAGGCCGGGCGTATACTGAGAGTCGTATGGGCTGTCAACAGCTACCGCTTGCCTTGCGGCAGTCCCGCTGCGATTACTGTCGGAACGTCACGCTAAGTCGAGAGCAGCATATGCAGGTCATCGGTCTGTGCCGGTTTTCCTACCCTGCCATAGGTGGGTTTCAGGTGGAACACGAAACCATCGAGGACCGCATGGAATATCTCTATGCCACCGAGCGGATGGAAGAACGGTTTCGCACTTTCGAGGCGATCACCCTGCCCCCGTTGCAGGCCCAGACAGACCCGGACTTCACCTTTCTGATCATCGTGGGCGATAGCATGCCAACCCCTTACATGGACCGGCTAAAGGCTTTGGTGGACGACATGCCACAGGCCGTCATCCAGGTGCATCCGCCGGCCGCACACAGGCAAGTTATGCAGGACGCGATCAATTCGGTCCGACACTTTGATGAGGCCCCCTGCCTGCAGTTCCGAATGGACGACGACGATGCAGTCGCACGGACCTATGTCGCCCGCCTGCGGGAGGTCGCGCATGATGTGGCACCTTTTGCGGTCCGCCATCGGCATATCGCCATCGACTTCAATCAGGGCTTTATCGTGCGACCGGCCGCTGATGGGCTCTGGGCTGCACAAACCAGCCTGCCCTATACCACTCCAGGGCTGGCGCTGATGGTGCGTCCGGATGTACGGCTGTCAATCATGAACTTTTCGCATTCCCGTGTCGGGCAGAAGATGCCGACCATGACGATCACCGGCGAAGATATGATGGTACGGGGTCACAATGATTTTAACGACAGCCGGCAGAAGCCGGGCGTGAAGCCGGTGAAACTGGAGCGGCTGAACACAGATGGTGAAGCGTACCTCCAAAGCGTCTACGGCATCGAAGCGGATTTGGTGCGGAGGCTCTATTCCGACTCGGACACCACCCGTTCGCGGTAGAACATGAACATCCCGGATGTCACGACAACGGCTGCACCCAGCATGGTGAGCGGTCCTGGCCAGTCACCAAAGATGGCCCAGCCCAGCAGCAGCGCCCAGAGCAGGCTGGTGTAGCGGAATGGAGCAACAAAGGATACTTCCCCAACCCGCATCACGGCCACGCTGAAATGGTATCCGCCGATGATAAAACAGGCCGCACCGGCGATCAGCGCTAATTGCCACAGATCCATCGCCACCCAAGGCGCCGTGAAGCTGGCAGCTGTCGCACTGACAAAGACCGTGGTGGAGGCGATCAGGGTCACGGTCAGTGAAGGGACCTGCCCAGACATGCGCCGTGTGGTCAGATCGCGCAGCGTCACGCACAGCACCGCTGCCAGCGCGTAGAGCGCGTAGATGTTGAATGCGTCCGTGCCTGGCTGGAGGATCAGCATAACACCACAGAAGCCCACGCCGATCGCCAGCGTCCGACGCCAGCCGATCTGTTCACCAAAGAACAACGCAGCCCCCAGCGTCACGGTCAGAGGCAAAACCTGCAAAACAGCCGAGACATTGGCAAGCGGCATGTAACTGAGCGCGGTCAGGAAAAAATAAGTGGCCCCGATCTCGCATGTCGATCGTAAGACGATCAGGGTCCAGTCCCGGCGCGGCAGACGGAAATCGAGCGCCCCAACCCGCCATGCCATCAGGAAGATCAGCGTTGTCGCCATCGCACCCCGTATCGAGATCACCTGAAACAGTGGCAGGGTGTCGAGTGTACGTTTCACGAATGCATCATTGATGGTGAACGCGGCCATACTGGCCATCATAAGCATTGCGCCGCGGGCGTTTGGGGACAGCATCAGAGCGCCTGTAATTCCGACAGGGACAGCCCAAAATGTTCACGGACCAATCGTTTGACCCGCCGCTCGGGCATTTTGCGTTCGAACCCTTTCTTCATCACGCGGTCTTCGTTTTCGGCATGGATTGTGCGCAGGAATGTGGGCGTGGTGATGTCCGAGTACAGGTTAAAATGCTGCGCAAGGGCCCGGTGATTGTACCGGTAGGGGTTCAGGTGCAAATCCGACTGGCTCAGCAGAGTTGTCCCGGTGCTGAGCGGTTCGCGTTCTGTGGTGTCGAAGACATCGTTGGGACCATCGGGGTTCAGCCCTACGTAAAAGCCATGATTGAAAGCGAGGATCGTTGGCACACCTTTATCATGCAGTTGCAAAAGACCTTCAGACAGGTGGCGCAGCCGCTCCACATAGGTCAGGCATAGCGCATCGTCATTGTCCAAACGGAAGGCTGCGCGATGCGTGGCCTTACCCAGTGGAACAGATTGATAGGCCGCGCGTACCTGCCGGTGGTGTTTTTCCACCCCTGCTGCAAAGACGGTGATCTGCGGGTGTTTCCCTGCGATCTGGTCCAGACGGTCACGCGCTTCGACTGGCAGATCCTCGGACGTCAGCAGGACGAGATGAAAATCCTCATCCGTCTGGCTGGTCAGAGTGGGAAGGCACATATTTTCGAAAATGTGGAACCTGAACTCCAGCGACTCCGGGGCGAAAAGATAGTCACGCAGTTCTTCCAGGCTGCCATACAGCGAGATGCCAAATCCCTCGGCCAGAACCGAAAACCGGATCACTCCCACAACCTGCACATCTGCCATGGCACCGCTTCCCTCGTCTTGCAGATATTGTCGCGCAAAGCCAGACAACGCACAACCCATTGTGACCACAAAGAAAAGGCCCCTGAAGCGTCTGCTTCAGAGGCCTTTTTATTTTTGGTCGCAAACTGCTTAGTCGCGGCTTTCAGGGGTGTCGACAAACGTGTCGAATTCGTCCCCACCGATAAAATCATCTTCCATCGGTGCAGCCAGCGCAGCAGCAGCTTCGGCTTCTTCGCGGCGCGCTTCGATCACAATATTGTCACGATCCTGCGCAACGCGGCGGACCTTCTGGGTCGCGCCACCGGTGCCTGCCGGAATAAGACGGCCAACGATAACGTTTTCTTTCAGACCGACGAGCTTGTCTTTCTTGCCCTGAACCGAAGCCTCGGTCAGAACCCGCGTCGTTTCCTGGAAGGAGGCCGCCGAGATAAAGCTGCGGGTCTGCAGCGATGCCTTGGTGATCCCCAGCAGGATCGGTTCGCCTGTGGCCAAGCGTCCGCCTTTGGCCAGCGCCTTTTCGTTGGCAGCGTCAAACTCTGCCTTGTCGACATGTTCGCCCTTCAGAAGCGTCGTATCGCCACTTTCGAAGATCTCCCATTTCTGCAGCATTTGCCGCACGATGACTTCGA
>JAEPNQ010000019.1 GCA_017643305.1 Marinibacterium sp.
AAGCTCTATGAGCGCACCAGCGTGATCATCACAACAAACCTCAGCTTCTCAGAATGGGCCCAGGTCTTTGGTGACGCAAAGATGACCACCGCGCTTCTCGATAGGCTGACGCATAGGTGTCACATCCTCGAAACAGGCAACGACAGTTACCGCTTCAAAGCCAGTTCTGACGCTGCAAAGAAAATAGCAAAGGAGACCCAAACATTGACCGCGTCATAAACAACGACGCATAACTGAAGGTGGGTCAAATCTCGGTGAAAATACCGGGTCAGTTCTCAGTGACAATCAACATTTCCGCGACTCTAATTTCTCCGCGCACGCAGTCCGTGTGCAATCAGACATGGAAGTCAGCAAAGCGCAGCGGAGCAGACTATTTGGTCCGACAGCCAAACGGCAGCAAAGTCCGCACCTTAGACATCCCTGCAACTCGCAGCAAATGGCCGTGTCGAGCTCATGGTACCGACAGCCACCCCGCGCGGAGTCAAGGCCGAAGCCCGCCGCGCCGTCCTGCGGCGCAGCGAATTGGCAACCACAGGTGCGACATTGCCGGGTTCGACGGATTTTGAAGGATAAACTGCGATCCGGAGACCGAGGGTCGCTGCACCCGGCCCAACGAACGCGCGGCTTTGAGATTGTCAGCTTCCGGTCGGTCAACCCCTACAGCTTCTCCCGCAGCTCCCGCTTCAACACCTTGCCAGTCGCATTGCGGGGCAGCACGTCGGTAAAGATCACGCGGGTCGGGATCTTGAACCGGGCCACCTTGCCGTGGAACCAGCCGATGACATCGTCCTCGGTCAGCTCGCTGCCTTCCCCGCGGACGACAAAGGCCACGCCGACCTCTCCCCATTTTTCGTCGGGCGCGCCGACGATTGCGCCGTCGGCCACGCCGTCGAGCGCGAAGAGGGTGTTTTCCACCTCGGCCGGATACACGTTTTCGCCGCCGGAGATGTACATGTCGTTCCAGCGATCCACGATCCACAGGTCGCCGTCGGGGTCCAGCCGGGCGGCGTCGCCCGTTTTGAACCAGCCATCGACCCAGTCGCTGGCATTGGCGTCGGGTCGGTTCCAGTAGCCAGGGGTGATGTTCGGGCCTCGCACCCAAAGCTCACCTACTTCATCTGCGCTGGCTTCTTCGCCGTCTTCACGGATGATTTTGAGTTCGCCGTGCAGGCAGGGCCGACCGGCGCTGCCGGGTTTGGTGCGGCCCAGTTCGGGGGATTGCATGGCCACCGCTGGGCTGGTTTCGGACATGCCGAAGCCCTGCACCAGCGATATGCCTTTAGCCACATAGGTTTCGGCCAGTGGTACGGGTGTCGGAGCGCCGCCAATGCCACAGCGCAGGAGGCGGGAGAAATCTGTAGTGGCGAAATCCGGGTGCTGGGCCATGAACAGGTAGATGGCGGGCACGCCGAAGAAATGGGTCAGGCCTACATCGGGGTCTTCGATCAGCTGCAGGGCCTGGCCGGGGTCGAAAGCCCGCATGATCAGGGACGAGCCGCCATTGTGCAGCAAGACCGTTGCATAACAGTTCAGGCCGCCGGTGTGGAACAGCGGCAGCACCGTGATGCCCTTGCTCGCGGGTGAGATTTCGCCAGCAGTGCCAAGATTGACCGCATTGATAAACGCCATGCCGAACGTGTTCGGCGCGCCCTTGGGCCTGCCTGTGGTGCCAGAGGTATAGAGCAGGGTCCAAATGTCGTCATGCAGGATTTCTGGTGTCGGATGGTCGCCATCGGCTCCGTTGATTGCGGCCTCGTACGCGGTGTCACCGCCACCGCCGGTGGTTTCTAGCCGGTGTGGAATGGTCGCGGTCAGCCCGGCGACAGTTTCGGCATTGGCGGTGTCATAGATCAGAACCTGCGGCGTGGCATCGCTCAGGATGAAGTCGAGCTCGGGCGGCATGAGCCGCCAGTTCAGGGGCAGGAAGATTGCGCCGAGTTTGGCACAGGCGGAATGCACCTCCATCATGTCGGTGGAATTCATGGCCAGCATGGCCACGCGGTCGCCTTTGGCAACACCGCAGTCGCGTGCCAGGAACGCAGCCAGCTTGCGGCAGCGATCTTCGGCCTCGGCATAGGTAAATGCCCGTCCTGAATGTAGATCTGTCCAGCAGTCCGATTGCGGTGCCATGCGCGCATGATGCGCGAGCCAGTCATAGTGGCGCATCGATTCCTCCTCCGGTTTCTCCCGAAGACAGGCTATGTGCGATGCGCCGGTTCAGGCAAATGGTTTATCGGTCAGTCTACCGCGCGACGGATGTCTTCGACCAGCGCCATGGCATGGGCGGTCCAGATGTCGTTGAGCGGGTCCGCTTCCGATGAAAACAGCGCAATGGACAAGTCGCGGGACGGATCGACAAACAGGTACTGGCCGTGGATGCCAAGCCCGTGGATCAGCCCGTCGGGTTCGGGTCGCACATACCATTTGGACCGATAACTCATTTCCCGCTGGTTGAAGTCGTCGAAGAAATCGCCCTGCCGCCAGGCTTCGGTGCTGCCGTTATGGGCGATGTCTTGCAGCCAGCTTTCGGGTATGATCTGTTTTCCGTCGCGCGCGCCGCCTTGCAGCATCAGTTGGCCGACGCGGGCAAGGTCGCGCGCGGTGAAGCATTTGCCGCCCGCTGCGCGTGGTCCGCCGATCCGGTCCAAGGTGATGTAGCCAGATTTTTCGGCACCTAACGGTTTCCAGATACGGTCGGAAAACAGGTCGGCATAGCGTCGGCCGGTTGCGCGTTCGAACACCCAGGCCAGCAGGTCGGTCACCGGGGACACATAGTGGAAGCGCCCGTTATGGTCGCCGTCTTTTTCCGTCAGGATGGTCTGGAATGATCGCAGGTGCAGGGGCGTTTTGCCGTCGGGCAGTGGGTTCCAGTTTGCGGCGATGCGGTATTCGATGATCGGGCCCTCGGTGATGAAGTAATCTTCGTTGAAGAGGACGCCCACGCGCATGTCCAGCGCATCGCGCACGGTGGCTCCTGCATAGGCAGTTTCAGCCAGTTCTGGCACGTATTCGGTCAGCGGCGCGCTGGGGTCGAGTTCCCCGGCTTCGACCAAGGTTCCGGCCAGCAGGCCCAGCATGGATTTGGACACAGACATCAGGATATGTGGGTCGGCCGCCGTCATGCCGTTGCGGTAGCTTTCATGCACCAGCTTGCCCTTGTGCAGTATGACCAGAGCGTCCGATTGGATCTTGCCCAGCCCGGCGGACAGACCGGCGGGGCCAAGGTCCAGATCGCCCTCGGGCAGGGTCCATACATTGTCAGGATCATTGGCGATCTCGGCTGAGGGCACAATTTCCCGTACGTGGTGAAAGGCCCAGTGGCAATAGGGGGCAGTGCGCCAGTTGGCCAGCGTCGCGCGGTCTTCGGTCGCGGGCGGGAAGCCTTGCATGATGGTCATGGTCATACCTTTCCTGTGTGCGTACAGGGAAGGGCAGGATGGCCCGGAATGCAACCCTTGGAACCCGGATGTCGCAGGGTTAGGCTCTGCTTAAAGTATGAGATTGGGAGTGTTGCATGAAGCGTCGCAAATTGTTGGTCGACGGAACGGATGTGTCCGAAATCGGATTGGGATGCATGAGCTTTGCAGGGTTCTATGGGCCGACCGACGAAACAGAATCGCATCGAACGCTGGCTCGGGCGCAGGAACTGGGAATTGATTTTCTGGATACGGCCAATGTGTATGGCATGGGCGTGTCAGAACGGGCGATCGGCAGTTACATCAAGGGTGATCCCAGCCTATTTCGAATTGCTACCAAGGCCTCGATCTGGCGACATCCTGAAACCAACGTGCGGGGGTTCAACAACAAGGCAGACCATCTGCGCAGTGAGCTCGAAGGGTCGCTGAAGCTGTTGGGGCTGGACCGGGTGGATCTGTTCTACATCCATCGCCGCGACCCGGAGGTGGAGGTTGAGGCAGTGATGGAAACGCTGCTGACGCTGAAGGAAGAACAGAAAATCGGCGGTATTGGGTTTTCTGAAATCTCCCCCGCCACTTTGCGGCGGGCGGTTGCGGTGGGGCCGGTTGATGCGGTGCAGAGTGAGTATTCGGTCTGGACGCGGTATCCCGATCTGGGCGTGGTGCAGACCTGCGAAGAGCTGGGTGTAACCTTTGTGCCATTCAGTCCGGTCTGTCGCGGGATCATGGGGGCTGAGGCGCCGGACATAACCAGTCTGGGCGACATGGATTTCCGCAAAAACAACCCGCGCTTCACGGAACCGAATTTCAGCTACAACATTGTAAAGGTTAGGGAATTCCAGGCCTATGCAGCAGATCTGGGCACCTCGGCCATCGTGCTGTGCATGGCTTGGGTTCTGGCGCGGGGTGATACGATGATCCCGATCCCCGGTACGCGAAGCCCGGCGCATCTGGAGGAGCTGGCGGCGGGCAGCAGCTTTGAGATGACCGACGACATCATGGCCGAAATCGAACGCATTCTGCCGGTGGGCTGGGCGCATGGCGACCGGTACAACGCGGCCCAATGGGCCGGGCCCGAAGGATATTGCTAGGGGGACATCATGGGAAAACTGACGGGACAAAAGGCTTGGATCACCGGTGGCGGGACTGGCATCGGGGCCTCAGCAGCGCTGGCCTTGGCGGATGCGGGGGCCGAGGTGGTCCTGTCGGGCCGCAGGCAGGCCCCGCTGGATGCCGTGGCCGAACAGGTGAGCGCAGCAGGTGGGACAGCCAGTACTTATGCCGTGGACATCGCGGATGCAGGGGCCGTGGCGGACGCGGCATGCGCGATTGGAACGGTGGACATCCTGTTTGCCAATGCTGGTCTGAACGTGCCTGACCGGGCGATCACGAAACTTTCGATTGCCGATTGGGACAAGGTGGTGAACGTCAACCTGAACGGAGCGCTTTATCTGGCGCATTCGGTCTTGCCGGGTATGCGGGCCAAGGGTGGCGGGCTGATTATCATCACGTCCAGCTGGGCGGGCAAATATGCCACAAGCCTGACCGGCGCGGCTTATAATGCGACGAAGAGAGCGGTGATTGCGCTAGGCGAAAGCCTGAACGCGGAAGAAGGCGCAAACGGCATCCGCAGCACGGTCCTGATGCCCGGCGAAGTGGCGACTGATATCCTGAAATCCCGGCCGAATCCGCCGTCGGATAAGGACCAGGCGCGCATGTTGCAGGCGGATGATCTGGGTCAGACTGTACGATTTCTTGCTGAGTTGCCGCCGCATGCCTGCGTGACGGAATTGGTGATCGCGCCAACATGGAACCGGTTCTACCTGGGGTTTGACGAACTCTGACCCCGGCTTTGCCTTTGCGCGGCTGAAGCGGTACAATCGGACCGATCAGACAAAGAACGGATCGTAAGATGCGGGTCAACAGGCGCACCGTCCTCCTTGGGGCTTCAGCGAGCATTCTGGGTGCATGTACGGGCGGCACTGTGACGGCCCCGGTTAGTGAACCCGCGCTGAGATCAGTCCCAAACGCCGGGTACGACGAATGGGTAGTGTCCTTTAAAACGGGGGCGGTGGCCAAGGGGATTTCACAGTCCACGCTGGATCGGGCGTTTCGATCTGCTGGGTATCTGCCAGGCGTGATCGAACGTGATCGCAACCAGGCCGAATTTACGCGCACGCTGGAGGACTACCTGGCAATTGCGGCGTCGGACGAACGGATCGCAACTGGTAAGCAGATGCTGAGCCGATACGGCAGCACTCTTTCCAAGATCGAAGCGAATTACCGGGTGGAGGCGCGGGTGGTCACCGCCATCTGGGGGCTGGAAAGCAATTACGGCGCGCGGCGGGGCAATATCCAGGTTGTGTCTGCGCTGTCTACGCTGGCCTATGACGGACGTCGCGGCGCATTTTTTGAAAGCCAGCTGTTGGCGGCGTTGAAGATCCTGCAGAACGGCGACACGACCCCGGCGCAGATGACTGGCAGTTGGGCGGGTGCAATGGGGCATACGCAGTTTATTCCCACGTCTTACCTGGCGTATGCTGTTGATTTCACAGGCGACGGCCGTCGTGATATCTGGTCGGATGACCCGACCGATGCGCTCGCTTCAGCTGCGGCCTACCTGAAACGGTCTGGTTGGACCTATGGCCAGCCCTGGGGGTTGGAGGTGCGGTTGCCTGCGGGATTCAACACAGGTCTTGCGGGGCGCGGGACATCACGTAGTACCGCATCTTGGGCATCGCTGGGTGTACGGGATGCGCGCGGGAACACGGTGCCGGATCATGGGCCTGCGTCGATCATCTTGCCAGCTGGCGACTCTGGGCCTGCGTTCATGACCTTTCGGAATTTCACGGTCATCACCCGCTACAACAATTCCGAAAAATACGTGATCGGGGTTGGGCATCTGTCGGACCGGATTGTTGGCGGTGCGCCGATCATGGGCAGTTTCCCGCCCGACGCGCAGGGCATGACGCTGGATGACCGTAAGGAGCTGCAGGAGCGGCTGACGCGCGCGGGCTATGACACGGGAGGCGCGGATGGTGTGATCGGGTCCAAGACCGTGGCTGCGATACGGGGCTATCAAGGCACCAACGGGCTGCCGGTGGATGGGCAACCGTCGCTTGACCTGCTGAAACTTCTACGCAGCTAGTTCGCCGTGGTTTCAACACTGTTTTTCGTGCTGACCAAGGTGGTTGGAGTGCTGTTTCGCCTTGAAACGTTACTGGTGGTGCTGTGCCTTTTGGCAATCGTGGCAATCCGACGGGGGCGGGTGTGGCGCGCGACGGGTTGGATTGGCAGCGTGATTGCTGTGATTGTTGCCATCTCGGTCTGGCCGTTGGGCAACCTAGTGCTGGCGCCTTTGGAGCGGGCCCATCCGGCATCACCCGCGCTTGGCTATGTGCAGGGCATCATTGTGCTGGGCGGGGCTGAGTATGACGGGACGCTACACAGCGAGGGTGTCGCGCAGGTCAATTCCGCCGGGGACAGGTTTATTGCGGCGATGGAACTGGCGCATCGGTTTCCTGACGCACGCGTGTTATGGTCCGGGGGGCGGGCAACGATTGCGGGGTCGGCCGAGGCCTACAGTTCGGGTGTGGAGATCCTGTTGCGGATGGGGCTGGCCGAAGAACGGCTGCTGGTCGATGATACGGTCGCAGCGCTGAAAGACCGCGGAAAATGCGCATTTCTCGCGGGACCTTTTGCCGGACGCATTGTCGGGCCAATGGGTTCTGGTCACCAGCGCGTTTCACATGCTCCGGTCGGTAGGTACGTTTTGCCAAGCAGGTTGGTCCAATTTGGTGCCATGGCCGGTGGATCACAGGGCGCAGGAGCGGGAGAGGCCACAATTCGATCTCAACCTTCAGAATGCAAACACAGGGTTGAGAGAGTGGATCGGCCTGCTGGGCTACAAGGCGGCGGGTCGGTGGACGGACCCGGCTTGGGTGGACTGTCTGGATCAGACCAGCCCGGGGTAGCTGCCGCCGTCTAGGTGCATGTTGCTGCCGGAGACATAGCTGGCCTGTTCGGAGCACAGGAATGCAAACATCGCGCCGAATTCTTCCAGCTTGCCGAGGCGCCGTGCGGCGATGGAGGTGACCTGCGCGGCGCGGGCGTCTTCGAAACTCAGCCCTTCGCGCTGCATGGCTGCGCGTGCCATGTCCCGTTGCCGGGGGCTATCAATCCGTTCGGGTAGCAAGTTGTTAATGGTCACGTTGTACCGCGCCACATCCAGTGATGCGGCCTTGAGCGAAGCGGTCAGCCCGGCCCGTGCCCCGGCGCTGAGCGTGTGATGCGGGCGCGGGGTGGTGACCATGGCAGACGTTATGTTGACAATCCGGCCAAAGCGACGCGCGACCATACCGGGCAGCACCGCGCGCACCAGAAGGATTGGCGCGATATAGTTGGCTTGCAAGGTGGTTTCCCAATCCTCGCGGTCGGTTTCGAGGAACCGTTTGGGTTTGGGGCCCGCATTGTTGGTCAGCAGGATGTCGGGGTCTGGGCAGGCCGCCAGCAGTTTTGCGCGGCCTTCGTCGGTGGTGACATCGGCCAAAACGGAAAAGACATCGCCCTTGGCTACAACGGCCAGTTCCGCCGCTGCCGCCTGGGTTTTGTCCTGGTTGCGCCCGTTGATGACAACATTTGCGCCTTCGGCGGCAACCTCCTTGGCGCAAGCCAGCCCGAGACCCGCGTTCGATGCGCAGAGTAGCGCGGTCTTGCCCGTCAGTCCTAGGTCCATCACACAGAACACCCTGATTGTTTCATCGGAACGTGACGATTTCTGGGCGGCGTCGCGCCCAACCTGCGAGCCAGTTAATGGAAAAGCCAGGCTCCTGCAAAGTTGCGGGACTACTGTAAGGTGGCCAACAAACAAATAGGTAGTTACAGCACTACCTTTTCGAGTTTCATTTCAACAAAGATTTGGAAGTTTGGTGGAGCCTAGGGGAGTCGAACCCCTGACCTCTACAATGCCATTGTAGCGCTCTCCCAACTGAGCTAAGGCCCCGAACTGTGCGCCGGTGCATAGGCGCTTGATCCGGTGGGATCAAGCGAAAAAAACCGGCACGGCGCTTTAGTCTTCGTCTTCGGAAGAAACGTCGGCGATCTCGTCCAGCGAGACGTTGTCGTCGTCGTCATCTTCCAGCAGATCGTCATCCAGATCCACATCGACGTCATCATCATCCAATACGACGTCCTCTTCGTCTGAAGAGGTCTGTTTTGCTTTCACTGCCGCTGCGTCTTCGGCATCGGCGGCAATCATGCGGTTCTTGCCGAGGTCAAGCTCGACGACTTCGCCAGTGTAAGGGCTGACGATCGGATTCTTGTTCAGGTCGTAGAACCGTTTGCCGGTTGTGGGGCAAACCCGTTTTACACCCCATTCTTCCTTGGGCATTCTGTTCCCTCAATTCGTGCTGAGTAGTATCGACGATTCTGGCCAACTGCCATAAGAGGTGGGGGCTGTCAAAGCCTTATGCAACAGGTCAACGGACATGCCGCAGTTCATTTTGCCGGGTTCTCCTTCAATTACCGTTCATTTGCGGCGCTCGACGCGGGCGCGGCGGCTGAGCCTGCGGGTTTCTCAGTTGGACGGCAAAGTCACACTGACCTTGCCGAATTCTGTGGCCGAAGTGGAGGCTTATGACTTTGCCTTGGCCAAATCGGATTGGATTCGTGGGCACCTGCAACGGCGCCCCGCGGAGAAACCGGTGAAGATTGGTGCTCAGATCCCGGTGGAAGGGCACTTGCACCGCGTGACCGAAGGCGCGGGGCGGCGTGCGCAGGTACAGGATGGTCAGATTGTTGTATCGGTACAATCCACCGGGCGACGGGTTCAGGCATATCTGATAGATCTGGCGCGCGCGCGGCTGGCCAGTGCGGCAGATGAATATGCGAGCCTGGTCGGGCGGCCCTATATGTCGCTGACCCTGCGCGACACGCGGTCCCGGTGGGGGTCCTGTTCTGAAGCCGGACGATTGATGTTTTCGTGGCGGTTGATCATGGCCCCGCCTGAGGTTCTTCAATACGTGGCCGCGCATGAAGCGGCGCATCTGAAGGAAATGCATCACGGCCCGGAATTTTGGGATGAGGTTACGCGCATTTTCGGCCCTCATGATCAGCATCGCCGCTGGCTACAAGAGAATGCCGGTCAGTTGCACCGCTACCGGTTCTGATCCCGCTTGACTTGTTTTTATTTTGTGATCACGTTTCTGCATGATTTCATCAAATCGCCAGGCAGAAACGTCCACCGTCGCGCACGATCGCGTTTACCGGACGTTGCGGAGCCGCATCATGCATGGCGAACTACCCCCGGGGCAGGCGCTGACGTTGCGTGGCATCGGGCGAGAATTTGACGTGTCGATGACCCCAGCGCGCGAAGCCGTGCGCCGGTTGGTGGCCGAAGGTGCACTGCAATTGTCCAGCTCGGGCCGGGTATCCACGCCGGATCTGGGACCGGACCGGATAGAAGAGCTGGCATCGATTCGCGCATTACTTGAGGTGGAGCTGGCCAGCCGCGCCCTACCACGGGCGCACTTTGCGTTGATCGAACGGTTGCAGACGATAAACACGACCATCGTGCAGATGGTCGCGGCGCGGGATCCGGTTGGGTATATCCGCACCAATCTAGAATTTCACCGCACGCTGTATCTGCGGGCGCAGGCGCCTGCAATGCTGGCTTTGGCGGAAACCGTTTGGCTGCAGTTGGGGCCAACGATGCGTGATTTGTATGGAAAACTGAACCGAACCGAGCCACCGCAGTTTCATCGCGTGATACTGGCGGCACTGAAGGCCGGGGACGAACCCGGGCTGCGGTTGGCGGTCAGGTCCGATGTGACCCAGGGTTTGAGACTGCTCAGCAGCTAGCCTTCCGGATCAGGGATGATGCCCTTCCAATGCGAGCGTTGCGAAAATGTTTTTAGCAATTGCCAGGCATAGGTGTCGCGTACAGTCATTTCGCCCTTGTGATTGGCTGGGGTGACGGCGGTGCCCAGAGCTGGTTCCAGAAAAAATCCGACCGATTGGCGGGGTGTGTCGCTGGCCAGAACCCGGTGCGGGGTTGCCGGGACCGCGCCGCCTGTCAGCCCAGTCATGACCCCGCCCACATGGACGGAGATGGCGTTTCCCAGCATTGGGATGTCCCGCCAGACGCCATCCTGGCCTCGTGCCTGTAGGCCCGGTGCGCCTTGCCACAGCAAAGAAAGGCCCGATTCGTCGATATGTGCACCGGCAGAGACCGCTACGCCATTTTCCTGCCGGCCTTTTCCGGCTCCGGCGGCGTAGTTCAGAAAGCGGAGGGTCGAATGGGTGCCCCGGAACCGCGCAGCGATGGTTCCTGTTTCAAATCCGGCGGACCGACCGATCGAAACGATCATGGCCTGACCGATCCAGTTCATCAGGTTGTAATGCGCGCGGACCTCTGCGGCCCAGTCCGGGCGGCTATCAGGCCAGGGGGTCTGCTCTGTCAGGATGTCCATACCGGGCAGGTCGGGGCCCGGCACAGGGTCTTCTGGGCCCACATCGTAAAAATCATTCTGCAACAGGCGTTCAGGGGTACACCGCCACAAACCGCGATAGATGTTGGCATTTCCCGGGTGCTGAATCCGTGTGGTTAGTGGGTCCAGTACCGCATCCGGCATGTCGAAAATTTCCAGGCCCAGCCGTGCCCGGCGATCGATCTGATCGGCATCGGCATAGCCTGTGACGACGACACTGCCGGTGCGCCGAAGTCCTTCCCACAGAATCTGATCACAGGAAGTCGTGTCGCCGCCGCTAAACAAGGCACTGATATCGACCTGGTCAACCTGATCCATGTTTCGCCGGCTCCGTTCAACGGCAGGAAAAGGATCAAACCAGCTTGCGATTCTGTCAAGTGCAGCGGGGTCAGGCGGCGAGGCCGCGTTTTCCCATGGACAAGAATTTTTCGCGGCGTTGCTTGACCAGGTCCTCTGCGGATTTGCCCGAGAGTTCCTCCAGCATGTCGCTGATCGCCTGACCCACTGCTTCGATGGTGCCGGTCTGGTCCCGATGCGCGCCGCCCAGCGGTTCGGAGATGACCTGGTCGGCCACGCCCAGTTGGTACAGGTCCTGCGCCGTCAGCCGCAGTGCCTGCGCCGCTTCGCGCATCTTTTCGGCGTCCTTCCACAGGATCGATGCGCAGCCTTCGGGGCTGATCACGGAATACACGGAATGTTCCAGCATCGCGACGCGGTTGGCGGTGGCAAAGGCCACGGCCCCGCCCGAGCCGCCTTCGCCGATGATCACGCTGATCAGCGGGACGCCCAGTTGCAGGCAGGCCTGAGTTGATCGCGCAATGGCTTCGGACTGGCCCCGCTCTTCGGCGCCCTTGCCGGGATAGGCGCCGGGGGTGTCTACCAGCGTAACAACTGGCAAGCCGAACTGGTCCGCGAGCCGCATCAGGCGGATCGCCTTGCGGTAGCCTTCGGGCCGGGCCATGCCAAAGTTGCGTTCGATGCGAGACGTAGTGTCTGACCCTTTTTCATGACCGATCACCACGACAGGGGTTCCGCGGAACCGCGAGAGACCGCCCATGACGGCGTGATCGTCGGCAAAGTTTCGATCCCCGGCCAGCGGCGTGTATTCTTCGAAAAGGGTTTCGATGTAGTCGCGGCAATGTGGACGATCTGGGTGACGCGCAACTTGGCATTTCCTCCAGGCGGTCAGATCCTTGTACAGATCTTCGAGAATCGTATGCGCTTTCTGGTCCAGCGCGGCGGCTTCGTCGGCCACGTCCATTTCTTCGTTAGACCGGGCCAGGGCCCGCAGTTCTTCGGCTTTGCCTTCAATCTCTGCGAGCGGCTTTTCGAAATCCAGATACTGGGTCATCGACTCTCTCATGCGGCGGACTTGCGGGCTATATGGCGGTCTGTGAGGCCAGATGCAACTGAGCAAGATCCGTCCAAGCAGTATATCTCACGCTGTTCCGGGACGACGTACGGAGGTTTGGGTGCAAAGTTGCGAAGTGCGGCTGTGCCCATTGATAAGCCACATCCATGAACACCCGGTGGGCGACCTTTCCTTGGACTGGCTGGTGGATGTGGCCGCGATTTATCGTGATTCTCCGCTGGACGGTTCTCGAGAAGCTGAAACGATACTGCGCCTGCCGGTGGCTCTGTCAGGCAGGCCAGAGCACGGGCCAGAGCGCGGGGACCAAGGACAGAACCAGCAGCCCGGCCATTGTGTAGTTGAACGCACTCAGCCGCCAGCGGTTCGTCAGAAACTGCGCCATTTGCTGGCCCATGATTGTCCATGACCCAACAGACGGCAGGTTCACCGCACCAAAGATGATCGCAACGGTGGCCAGCGCGTGCCAGGATTGCTCAGGCATGTAGACGGTGGTGGCGGTCAGGGCCATGGTCCAGGCTTTGGGGTTAACCCATTGAAACGCGGCGGCCTGCCAGAAGTTTAGCGGTCTGCCGGTGGCATCTCCGGCCTTGGCAGGACCTGCTGTGGCGATTTTCCATGCGAGGTACAGCAGGTAGATGGCGGACAGCACTGTCAGAACCGTGTGCGCGGCTGGATAAATCTGGAAAAGTTGCGCCAACCCCGCGCCGACCACCACGATCATACCGACAAACCCACCCGCGACACCCAGCATATGGGGCACGGTGCGGCGCAGGCCAAAGTTTGCGCCGGAAGCCATGAGCATCAGGTTGTTTGGCCCCGGGGTGATGGAGGAAACCAGAGCAAATACGAACGGGGCTGCGATGATTTCATAAGTCATTTCAGCAATCTATTGTGTGCTGAGGCGAATTTAGTTGTAATTTTATATAAAATGGAAGAAACATCACAATTAATGCCTGCAATTGACCAGACATACGAACATATATTGCGCGTTCTTTCCGAAGATGGCCGGATCAGCAACCTTGCTTTGGCTGAACGGGTGGGGCTTTCACCTTCGGCCTGTTTGCGACGGGTGCAGGAGCTTGAGCGCGCCGGCGTTATTCAGGGCTATCGTGCGGTGCTGAACCCGGCGGCTATGGGGATCGGGTTTGTGGCCTATATGGGCGTGGGGCTAAACGAACACAGCAAGGCCGCACAGGAAGGGTTTGAACGCGGAGTTGTCGCCGCGCCCGAGGTGACCGAGTGCCACAACATTACCGGGACAATCGAGTACCTTATGCGTGTCGAATGTCGGGATCTGGCCAGTTACAAAGTGTTTCACACCGACGTACTGGGGCAGTTGCCGCATGTTCAATCAATCACAACCTATGTTGTGATGGGATCACCAAAGGATACCAGGGCGTGACGGCAGGCGGTTCAGATCACTATCTGTGGGGTGGTCCGGGTGACAGTGTGCTGGCTGCTAGGGCTGGGCCTGCATGAGGTAACGGTCCGTATCTGGTACGGACCGTTCCGTATGTTCTGACCATTCAGCTGTCGACGATCATTTCCGACTGGCGCACGATAACTTCGGCCTGCTTGATCGATGCGATATCGACCAAACGGCCCTTATAGACTGTTGCGCCTTCGCCATTCGCCTTGGCGGCCTCCATCGCGGCGAGAATCTCGCGCGCTTCGGTCACGGCTTCGTCGGAGGGTGTGAATACCTCGTTCGCCAGAGCAACCTGCTTGGGGTGGATGGCCCATTTGCCGACCATCCCAAGCGTGGCAGACCGCAGCGCCTGGGCGCGGAAGCCTTCATCATCCGAGAAATCTCCAAACGGGCCGTCAACAGGCAGGATGCCATTATTCCGGCAGGCGGCGACAATGGCGGCTTGTGCCCAGTGCCACGGGTCGGACCAATGCTTGGCGCCGTCGCGATACATGTAATAGTTTTCCTGCGTCCCGCCGATGCCGGTGGTCTGCATGCCCATGGAGGCGGCAAAGTCGGCGGCGCCCAAGTTCATCGCTACGAGCCGGGGGGAGGCGGCGGCAATTTCATTAACATTGGCTAAGCCCGCGGCGCTTTCGATTATGACCTCGAAGGCAATCTTCTTTTCCCGCCCTTTGGCCGCTTCGATTGCAGAAACCAGCGCATCAACGGCATAGATGTCTGCCGCGCAGCCAACCTTGGGGATCATGATCTGGTCCAGCCGTTCGCTGGCCTGTTCCAGCAGGTCCACCACGTCCCGATACCAGTAGGGCGTGTCCAACCCGTTGATCCGCACGCTGAGCGTTTTGGTGCCCCAATCGATGTCCGAAATGGCGGCGATGACGTTGGCCCGTGCGGCCTGCTTGTCGCTGGGGGCGACCGCGTCTTCCAGATCCAGGTTTATGACATCTGCCGCGCTGCTGGCCATTTTCTCGAAAATCGCGGGGCGCGAGCCCGGGCCAAACAGCTGGCAACGGTTCGGGCGGGCGGGGGCGGCAGGCTGGATGCGGAAAGACATATCGCGGCTCCGAGTAAGGATGTTTCGTTTTTGGTGGCGCAAGAGGTAGATAATTGCGCGGGATGCTGCAAGCGCATATTGCAAACGCAGCAATTTCACAGGTTGGATTGGCATTTCGCGAATGACGCGAAAATCTTGCGTAATATATGAAATTATTCGAATAAAATTGTGCAAAGGTGCGAAAAGTATCCTGAATGCGCAACCGTCTCCGGGTGATAGTGGCTAAGATCCTGCGGTGTTGCGCATGGAGGCCAAAATGATTCAGACCCCTTATCTCCTGTTCCTGGGCGACGCGCCCGACCAGCTGGCGGCCAAGGTGGCCCAAGGCATCAAGGATTGGCGACCGGAAAACGCGGTTGGCCAGTATCGGATGGATGGGTGCAAGGCCGATCTGGGGCTGACGGACATGTCACTGACCGATGCCAAGGCGGCAGGTGCGAAAACGCTAGTGATCGGCGTGGCCAACCGCGGCGGAGTAATTTCGCCGGAATGGAAGAAGGTGCTGGTGATGGCGCTGGAGGAAGGATTTGACCTCGCCAGTGGCCTGCACAACCTGCTGCGCGACGAACCGGATCTGGTGGCCGTGGCCGAAGCAACCGGGCAGGCGCTGCATGACGTGCGGGTGCCGGAGGTGAATTACCCCATTGCCAACGGCAAAAAGCGCAAAGGCAAACGCATGCTGGCCGTAGGCACGGATTGTTCCTGCGGCAAGATGTACACCGCGCTGGCCACCGATCAGGCGATGCGGGACATGGGCATGAAAAGCACATTCCGGGCAACTGGCCAGACCGGCATCCTGATCACTGGCGACGGCGTGCCGCTGGACGCTGTGATTGCAGATTTCATGGCCGGGTCCATCGAATGGCTGACACCTGACAATGACGAAGACCACTGGGATATCATCGAAGGACAGGGGTCGCTGTACCACGTGTCTTACTCTGGGGTGACCATGGCGCTGGTCCATGGCGGGCAGCCCGATGCGCTGGTCATTTGCCATGAGCCGACCCGCACACATATGCGCGGTCTGCCGGATTACGAATTGCCAACCATCGAACAGGTGCGTGACACCGCGCTGGCGCTGGCCCGTGTGGCGAACCCGGCCTGTCAGGTTGTGGGTGTTTCGATCAACACTCAACATCTGAATGAAGAAGAGGCGCTGGCTTATATGGCTGAGATCGAAGAGCGTATGGGTCTGCCCACCGTGGACCCGTTCCGTCAGGGCGCGGCGCGGTTGGCCGAAGCCTTGGCCGCAGTCTGAGTTCATACAAGAGAGGGGACGTGCGCCATGAAGATCGAAGTCACCCGTGACGTGTTCCAACTGGCGCAGGTCTTTACGATCAGCCGAGGCTCCCGCACCGAAGCGCAGGTTCTGACGGTTCGGATCACGGCTGATGGCGTGACAGGCTGGGGCGAATGCGTGCCGTATGCCCGATATGGCGAAACGCTGGAGTCTGTGACGGACCAGATTGACAGTCTGCCTGCCATGTTCGACCGGGCTGGTTTGCAGGAACTGCTGCCGTCCGGGGCGGCGCGGAACGCCGTGGATTGCGCGTTTTGGGATCTCGAAGCCAAGCGCGCGGGCAAACGGGTATGGGAACTGGCTGGTCTGCCTGCGCCGGGACCTGAGACCACGGCCTATACCCTGTCGCTGGACACGCCAGAAGCGATGCATGCGCAGGCCGCCAAGAATGCCGGGCGGCCATTGTTGAAGATCAAGCTGGGTACGCCGGATGATATGCCGCGTTTGGAAGCTGTGCGGGCAGGTGCTCCTGCATCCAAGATCATCGTGGACGCGAATGAAGGCTGGTCAGCAGATGTTTATGCCGACCTCGCCCCGCATCTGGTGCGGCTGGGTGTGGCGCTGGTGGAACAGCCCCTGCCGGCGGACGGGGATGATGCCCTGCTGGGCATTGACCGCCCCGTGCCAGTCTGCGCTGATGAAAGTTGCCATGACCGCGCCAGCTTGCCGGGGCTCAGGTGCAAATATGACGTGGTCAACATCAAGCTCGACAAGACCGGCGGCCTAACCGAAGCCTTGTCCTTGCGCGAAGCGGCATTGACCGAAGGCTACCGGATAATGGTGGGCTGCATGGTGGGATCGTCTCTAGCGATGGCCCCGGCCATGCTGGTTGCACAAGGGGCCGAGGTGGTGGATCTGGACGGCCCTCTGCTGTTGGCCGAAGATCGCGATCCGCCATTGCGGTTTGACAACAGCGAAGTACACCCATCTGACGTTGGCCTTTGGGGCTGAACACCACAGAGGGGTCACAGTGATGAGTGCGCGTAATCTGAGTTTCCTGCACGACGGGTCCATATTGGCTTGAACGTTCGTAGGAACAGCGACAGAACGAAGCGACAAAAGACGCAGTTAGAGGGATAGACCATGACCCGGACCGTATATTTAAACGGCGACTACTTGCCTGAAGACGAAGCAAAAGTTTCGGTCTTTGACCGGTCTTTCCTGATGGCGGACGGTGTGTATGAGGTGACATCGGTTCTGGGCGGCAAGCTGATCGATTTCAACGGCCACCTGGTGCGGCTGGAACGGTCGCTGAACGAACTAGATATGGAAAAGCCCGAAGCCTTCGATGAGCTTCTGGAAATCCACCGTAAGCTGGTAGAGCTAAACGATATCGAAGATGGGTTGATTTACCTGCAGGTTAGTCGTGGCTCTGCCGGTGACCGAGATTTTGCCTTTCCCGATCCTGAACTGGTCAAACCCACACTGGTGCTATTCACCCAGAACAAGCCGGGGCTGGCCGACTCGCCCGCTGCGCAGGCGGGGATCAAGATTATCTCCATCGAAGATATCCGTTGGGGCCGGCGGGACATAAAGACCGTGCAGCTGCTGTATCCCAGCATGGGTAAGATGATGGCCAAGAAGGCTGGATGCGATGATGCATGGATGGTCGAAGACGGGGCTGTGACCGAAGGCACCTCGAACAACGCCTATATCGTAAAAGGTGGCAAGATCATCACCCGACATCTGTCGACCGATATCCTGCACGGGATCACCCGTGCTGCTGTTCTGCGGTTCGCACGAGAGGCGCAGATGGAGGTCGAAGAACGGGCCTTTACCATCGAGGAAGCACAGGACGCGGATGAGGCGTTTATCACCTCGGCATCGTCATTTGTGATGCCGGTGGTGGAGATTGACGGCAAGCCGCTGGGTGATGGTGCCCCCGGGTCGGTCGCGCTGCGGCTGCGGGAGATTTACCTGGACGAAAGCCGCAAGGTCGCGATCTGAGGGATATTTACGGTTGGGGGCATGGTGAGATCGGATCGCGCCAACGCCCCTATTGCGGATCTGGAGCTTAAGATCCGCAATAGGGGCGTTGGCCCGGAGAACTGCATGATCCGGTGGATGAGAACTTGTTGTCGGTTAGGGCGCGTTAGCAACTGGGTGTATCGATTGGTTTAACTGTGCCCGGAGGCCTCAAACTGTCCAGGTGAGTGGCTTTGGCGGATTTAAGTCAGCTCTAGCCCTTGTCGGTCACATTTTCCTTGAAAGCGGCTTCGAACGCCGCCTGTCTTTCCGGGCTGGCGTCAGTCTGGTAGTTCGCTTTCCATTCCGCCATGGTCATGCCGTAGAACATTTCCCGCGCTTTGTCCTTGCCGATCTCAATACCCTTTTCAGCAGCCGCTTCCTGATACCAGCGGCTCAGACAATTGCGGCAGAAGCCTGCGAGGTTCATCATGTCGATGTTCTGCACGTCCGTCCGGTCCTCCATCAAGTGCTGGCGGAGGCGGCGAAAAGCGGCAGCTTCAAGTTCGATCTGGGTCTGGTCGTCCATGCGGGGTGCTCCTCAATTTCCCAAGATCATAGCGTGCAGTTGCGCGGCGTACAGACGTCAGAACGCGATTTGCAGAGCCAGCCAGGGGGCAAAGCAGAAGACAAGCGTCAGCAGCTTGTAGGTGCCGAGCCAGCCAAAATAGATACGGCGCGTTTCCCCCGGTTGCAGGCTGGATATACGCTCGTGAATTGGGGCCATCGAGTTTTGCATAAGGAACATCGCCAGCCCAGCCAATACCAGGATGGCAAAGTTGATGATCGTGAGCCAGCCGAAGAAGGTGGAGAGCAGTTCAGGGGTCATGTCCGGCGCCTTTCGCGGTGTGTCCAACATTACCTTATCACATGGGCGCGGCTGCGGATGTGATCAAGCAGGTCTGGCTTAGTGTCACAACCCCGATGCGGTGAACGCATCTTCGAGAACTGGGACCAGCCGGGCTGCCCAGTCGCGTTGTTGGCGGGGCCCCTGTATCAGATCGTTGCGCAGTTCGATCAGCGCGTTGGGCAGGCCGTTGGCTGTGGCATGTTTGTCGATGGCGTCACCGGGCAGATAGCCGGTGTATGGTTCGTTTTCCCCGGTCACCAGCCCGGGTTCTTCATGCAGCCGCTGGATCAGCGGGCGCGCAAACCTTTCATCAGCGGGAAACAAGACGCCCACATGCCAAGGGCGTGGCGGTCTGCCCTGGAACTGGGGCGTAAAGCTATGGATTGCCACGATCACCGTGCCATCCCGTGCTGCCAGTTTACCCAGCGCGTTGTGGTAGGGCCGGTAATAGGCGTCGAGCCGCCTCTGGACTTCTGTCCGGCCTACCTTGCGGTTGGCGGGGATCAGGGACCCGTCATAAAGCCGCATGACCAGCGTGGGGTCGTCCTCTCCCCGGTTGGGGTCGATCACAAGGCGTGAGAAATTGGCAGCGATCACAGGTGCGTTCAAGAGTTCACCCAGTTCATGCGCCACGCCATATGCGCCTGGGTCATAGGCGATGTGGCGGTTCATGTCTTCGGGTGAAAGGCCCAGATCGCCGCTGTTCACATCCGGTGGTACAACGTTTGTGGCGTGGTCGCAGGTGATCAGCCAGCGGCTGGGCCGGTCCGGGCCGTGGAGAAAGAAAGGTTGGTATGTCATCGGTCTGTCATTTCGTGAGGCCAGCATTATGTGCGTTGATCCGGAAAGGAAACCGAGCGTATAAGCGAAATCCAGTGTTTGCGGTAACAATTCGCTGTGCCGCATTGAGAAAGAGCAGGGCATGAGACGACAGCGCAACGTAAAGATCGTGGCCACGCTGGGGCCGGCCTCCAGCACGTATGAGATGATCCGGGCGCTGCACGAAGCCGGTGCAGATGTGTTCCGGTTGAATATGAGCCATGGCAGCCACGAAGAGGTACGTGAACGTCACCGAATTATCCGGCAGGTGGAGCGGGAGTTGGAAAGCCCGATTGCCATTCTGGCGGACCTACAGGGGCCAAAGCTGCGGGTTGGGACCTTTATAAAAGGGGCGGAGGAGCTGGAGGAAGGCGCCGCGTTCACCCTGGATCTGGACGAGGTGCCTGGTGATGCGACCCGCGTATTTCTGCCGCATCCGGAGATCTTTGCCGCGCTGACGCCGGGGTCTTCCCTGCTGGTAAATGACGGCAAGATACGTCTGCGCGTCGAGACCTGTGATGAACGACATGCGGCCTGTGTGGTTGTGGCTGGGGGTACGATTTCAGACCGGAAGGGGGTAAACGTACCGGACGTGGTCTTGCCGCTGGCCGCGCTGAGCCCCAAGGACCGTGATGACCTGGAATTTGTGTGCCAATTGGGCGTTGATTGGCTGGCACTGAGCTTTGTGCAGCGGGCAGGAGACGTGGAAGAAGCGCGCGCGTTGGCTGACGGACGCGCGGCGATCCTGTCGAAGATCGAAAAACCTGCTGCAGTGGAACAGTTTGAAGACATCATGGCCGCGTCAGATGGGATCATGGTGGCGCGCGGCGATCTGGGGGTAGAACTACCAGTGAGCGCGGTGCCGCCGATCCAGAAGCGGTTGGTGCGCTACTGCAGGGCTGCGGCCAAGCCGGTAATCGTGGCGACCCAGATGCTGGAGAGCATGATCGAAAGCCCAATGCCCACGCGCGCAGAAGTGTCGGACGTGGCCACGGCGATTTACGAAGGCACTGATGCTATCATGCTCAGCGCGGAATCGGCGGCTGGGCAATATCCGATCGAGGCGGTGCAAACGATGGACCGGGTGGCAACCGAGGTGGAAAACGATCCGACCTACAGCCAGATTATTGCCGCATCGCGCAGCGCGCAGGGCACCACTGTGGCCGATGGGATCGTCGCTGCCGCGCGGGAGATTGCGGAGAAAACCAACATCCGGGTGATCTGCTGTTTCACTGAAAGCGGGACGACAGCTCTGCTGACGGCACGGGAACGCCCCGGTGTTCCGATCATCGCCATGACCTCCAAACGTGGTACGGCGCGGCGGCTGTGCTTGAGCTGGGGTTGCAATTGCGTCATGACCGAGGAATTGGAGCGGTTCAAAATGGCCGTGGTCAACGCGGCAAGGGCCGCACGCGCGGGCGGCTTTGCGACCAAAGAAGACCAGATCGTCGTGACCGCTGGTGTACCGTTCAACCAGCCGGGTACTACCAACATTCTGCGGGTTGCCCCCTCTGACGAGCGTTTGATTTACAGCACCGATCCGGAGTAGCCTGAGCCGGTAATTGGTAAGGGGTACAAACTATGGACACAGATCTGGCACTGGTCCTTGGGTTGATCTTTGCGGCCTTTTCCATCCCTTCAATCATTTCCGCGCTCGGCGACGGTCGGTCACCGCGCGCATCAATGGTGACGATCCTAATTGCCGGCGGACTGATCCTCTATGCACTGGCGACCAAGCCTGGCGGTTACAGCTTGGCCGAAGTGCCCGAGGCTTTTGTGCACGTGGTGGCGCGTTTTCTGCTGTAGAAATTGGCCAACTCAGCGATCACCGAGACGCGAAGAACGCGCTGCGATTTTGTCTAAATCGATGATGATGCCAGTTTTGGCAAGCACGGCATAGCCGAGTATCTGGGATTTTGTGCGGGAAAGGTTTGGCTCCCGAAGGTAAATGACCTGTTCCTGATCCTTGAATCACATCACCACAAATGCGTGGCCGCTATCCAGGTGGACTTCGATCATCACCGGCAGAACCTTTTCGAGTTCTGTGATACATCATTAGCCCCTTTTGAAAGCCTGTATCGGTCCCGGAAGAAGTGCCAGCAGCAGCAAGCGGAGGATCAGAGGTATCAGCGCGCCCGGTAAATTGCACATGGCCGCTTCAGCTTGAAGTCTGTAAATATGGCTTGTCAACTTTGGACGAATATCCTAATGCGCACTTCTTATCCGCGCGACCGGCCGATGTGGCATGCCGAGTCGCGTTTTGACCGAACTCAAGAGGAGACGGAAATGCCCAAGATGAAGACCAAGTCGAGCGCGAAGAAGCGCTTCAAGGTGACGGCAACAGGCAAGGTCCTGTCCGCACAGGCCGGCAAGCGCCATGGCATGATCAAGCGCACCAACAAATTCATCCGCAGCGCGCGCGGCACCACAACGCTCAGCGCACCGGACGCCAAAATCGTCAAGGGCTATATGCCCTACGACCGCTGATCAGGAGGCCTGAGACATGTCCCGTACTAAAGGCGGAACCGTCGCGCATTCGCGTCACAAGAAGATCATCAAGCAAGCCAAAGGTTACTACGGTCGCCGCAAGTCCAACTTTAAGGTTGCGACGCAGGCTGTAGACAAGGCTAACCAGTACGCAACGCGTGACCGGAAAAACCGCAAGCGGAATTTCCGCGCGCTGTGGATCCAGCGGATCAACGCAGCTGTGCGTGCACATGACGAAGCGCTGACCTATTCCCGCTTCATGAACGGTCTGAACCTTGCTGGTATCGAAGTGGACCGCAAGGTTCTGGCCGATCTCGCCGTGAACGAGCCCGAAGCGTTTGGCGCAATCGTAGAGCAAGCCAAGGGCGCTCTGGCCGCTTAACTTGCTGTCACATGGAATTCAGGGGCCGTTCCGGGACGCCGGGACGGCCCTAACTCGTTTCTGTGACTACCACCAAGTCCCTGCTTCGACCCAGGCCGGAAAACCGCCAGGGAAGGAGCGCGCGTTTTCGAACTACCACACTCCGGTCTGGGCGGCGGCATAAGCCGAATAGGCGCAATGCAGACCGTGAAAGCTGAAGACCGAAACGTCGTAGGGCGCAGCACTTTGTGCGTGGTTCCGCTTGCGGCCTGCGCCTAGCTGCCGGTTTTTTCGCTTGATCTGCCAAGGAATAGGAAGGCGGCCGCAGCGATCATGGGCCAGGTTGCCCAGAACGTGCCAGACCATGTGATAAGGTTGATGAACACCAGTGCTGCGAGCCCGATCAAGACGCGCAGTCTGTTGGCGTCCAGTCTTCCTTTGGCGAAGCGCGGGGCCATGTAGAAGCCATAGGCCACAGCGGCGGGCAGGATGGCCCAATGCGCCCATATCCCCCCGCCGGAGGCTAGGTTGCTGGCAACGGCGATACCCGCGATGACCAGCAAATTTCGCACTATGGGGTTCAGCCTGCCATCTGTGTTTGCTGGTGTGATATCCGGGCTCATAGCTGGTGGGGACTGGCGCTGTGGGGCCGCAGTGGGCTCCGGTGCCGGTGCCGGGGGCGGGGTGTCCGGCGTGGAGGTCTGTTGTTTTGGCGGCGCAGCCGTGTGTGGCGGGGATAGGAAAACAGCGGTGTCAAGCTTGACCGGTGCCTCGGTTGCTGCGCCGCCAACAGAGACGCTGTAGACGTCCACTTCTTCGGGCATGTTGCGAGCCTGACGTTCGCCCAAATGCTGGAACCCGACGGTCAGCTTGCCGTGCACCTGATCATAGACCTGGCGGAAATCAGGATGCCACCGGGCTTGGCCATCGTCTGCAGGCGGGCTGCAAGGTTGACACCGTCACCCAGCAGGTCAGCGCCATCGACGATCACATCCCCCAGATGAATACCAATGCGGAACCGCAAGGCTGCGTCTGAGCGGCCCTGCAGTTCGGATTGTACCTCCACCGCGCATTGCACAGCCTCCACGACCGACGAAAATTCGGAAATCAGCCCATCCCCTGCGGTGTTGGCGATGCGCCCGGCATGACGTTCGATCAACCGCGAAAATACAGAACGGGAGGCGCGCAGGTCTGCAATGGTGCCTGGTTCATCGGTGGCCATAGCACGGCTGTAACCTTCGGCATCTGCCGCCAGAATGGTGGTGAGTTTTCTTTGGATTTCCGGTGCCATGCGCTGTCGGTCTCAAATTATGTGTAACGCTGAAATGCTATATTGCGCTACGTTCTTAGTTGGGGGCAGGCAACACGCATTCAACCCCAGTCGGTTCTAGCGTTTAATCGGGTGCTGCAAACAAGCAAAGGCTGCACCCCAAAACAGCACCCCGGCAGCGGCGCGCAGGGCGTTGCCGATGTCACCGGTCACATCGCCGATCCAGCCCGCAGCGATCGGCCCAACGGTCTGGGTGGTGGCGAAAATCACGGTGAACAGCCCGATAGAGGCCGCCCAGCTTTCCGGCGGCAGGTTGTGACGGGTGAAATTGGTGATCGCGCTGGGTGACATGAACACGCAAAAGCCAAATATGATGGCCGACACCGTCAGCCCGGTATCAGTCGGCCACATCACCGGGGTCAGTGTCCCCACGGCAATGCCAGTCAGGACCATGGCCAGCGGCAAGCCATTGCGGAACCGGGAAAACACACCGCCCCACAGAAAGGGAGATATGGTTAGGCAGAGGCCCAGCAGAACCCAGGCCAGCGCGCTGAGCATGGGGCCGGTTGCCTGCGTTTTCATCCATGATCCGAGGAAGGTGAAATAGACGATATAGCCCATGCCAAAGCTGCCATAGCCCACCAGTTCCGGCCACATACGGCGCAGTGGCAGGGTGGTGTGCGTGCGTGGGCCGGTCGTGGCGCGGGGGCGCAGCGTCCACCCAGCCCAGACGCCTAGCGGTAGGAAGAGTAGGCTGCAGACGCCGATCAGAGTCCATGCGTGGGGCCAGGCTGTTATCCCGCCGTTGATCAATAGCGGGGGGATCATCGCGCCTGCCAGTGAAATGCCCAGCCCGCCACCCAGCCCAAACAGCAGGGCGATGGCCAGAGCGTTGCGCTTGGGGTCGCCTGCGAAAAGCTGCGCGGCCAGCGCGCCGGACGTGGCAAACGACATCGCCCCGAACAGCCCCGCGGCAACGCGCCAGATGGTTTGCCACCACAGAGCTTCGTTCAGGCCGGTCAGCAGCAGCGATACCGCCGTGGTCACCATGCCAATGGCATAGAGCATGCTGGCATTGATCCGGGTGATTAAAATCAGTGTCACCACCGCCCCGGTCAGGTACCCTAGCGCGTTGGCGGTGTTCAGCCATCCGGCCTGCGCATAGGTCCAGCCCAGATCTTCGCGCATGGCAGGCAGGATCAGGCCATAGGCAAACCGCGCGAACCCGTTGGTCACGCACATGCCCAGGCACAGACCGAACAAGGCAAGCCAGGGCCGGGTGACGGTATCGTTCATGTTTCAGAGCCCGGCATAAATAGCGCGCTCGAAGGCATCGTAGGTTTCTGCGAAGGCTGGTTCCATAAAGGGCAGCGACTGGGTCATCAGGACGGCTGCGATATTGGCAGCCGGATCGAACCAGTAATGCGTGTTGCAAATCCCGGCCCAGCCCTGTGCACCTGCGCGACGTTTGCCGGGTTGGTCCCGTTCAGTGAGCACAAAGGCAAAGCTGTGGGTGGTGCCTGGTGGCATTGTCACATCGACTGAGCGTGTCGGAATGGCTGATCGCATGGTGCGAAACGGCAAGCCTTGTGTCTGATCGGCCAGCATCGTGTCCATCGCACCTGGGCTGAGCACCTGGTGACCATTCAGTGTGCCACGATTTAGGATCATGCGCAGGAAGGTCAGGTAATCGGGCGCAGTGGAATAGAGCGCTTGGCCCATGCCGTAGAGTTCGGGTTTGGATGGGGGCGCGAAGTTGGAGATCTCGAATTTCCCCTCGGCGTTTCTGCGTCGAATATCTGCCAGCCGGTCCTGTAGTGCGTGGGGTTCAAAGACGGTGTCACGCATCCCCAGCGGACCAAAGATTTCTTCCCGGCAAAACGCATCGATGCGGCGGCCATCCACAAGCTCCACGATGTGGCCCAACCAGTCGATACCCGTGCCGTAACCCCATCTCGTACCGGGGTCGCTGGCCAGAGGATAGCTTTGTAGCTCCGCCCGGCGGCCGGTGTTTCTGGGTGAGACACCGGCGGCCTTGATAAACCGGAGGATATCGGCGTTCCAGATTTCGTATTCCAAACCCGAGGTATGCGTTGCCAGATGCCGGATCGTGGCGGTACCCTGCTGGGGGCGCAGAACCGGGCGGTCGCCGTCCCAACCGGCGAGAACCTGCAGGTCATTCCACGTCGGATCAATGTCCGCCACAGGCGTGTCCAGTGTCAGGTGTCCCCTGTCCATTAGGATCATCGCGGCCAGCGACCCAACCGCTTTGGTCATGGAATAGATGCGAAAAGCGGTGCGTTCACTTGCCAGATGGTCGGTTTTCGCGTCGCCCGTCGCAAACGAATAGATTGGTCCCTCGTCATTGCTGACCATCGCTACAGCGAACGGCACCTTGCCTGCCGACACCGCGTCGGTCAGAACGTTATTCGCTTGATGCACGGAACCCTCCCCGGAATGGTAACGCCACCGTATCGAGGTCGGGCGAATTCGTCTATTGGCGTTCGCCTTGGCACGGCGGTTGGTGCAAGCAGGTTTTTGACGGGTGCGGAAAGCCAAAGGCTTCGTCGTAGAAGTGGAGCATACGATTGATAGTATTGAAGCGCTGCGCGAACTGACAGGTGCGCTGTTAGAGCTGGTCAATAACAAGATTTTCGACCGCATTCATCAGGTGGCGGACGGGGTGATCGACGTGCCCCTGCATGGCGATTTGGGCTGAGCTATCAAGGGGTTGAACAAAAAGACGCTGGAACTGCTGGACTGGCCTACCAACAACCTGAAGGATACGTTCGAAACCGTAATCTGTTTTAATTATATTGGGCTGATCTTGGTGGTGCCCGACCGGCAAGGGCGGTCAGCGATTATAGTAAGTTGAGTACTGTCCCCGTGGCGCAATTTTTAAATTGGACCGGGCGTTGGGCCCGAAATCCAGAATGTGACACGCTAAACCAGGGGGTGCCGGGATGGCGCAGGTCTATGGCCACTATGTGGATGAGGTTATCGGGACGCAGGAGGCGTTGAGGGCCATTGTCAGCCCGGCTGGTGCGCGGGCTGCGAACAAGGTTATCGACAACATCGATGATGCAGCAGCGCGGTTCATTGCGGCGTCATCTCTGGTGTTCGTGGCCAGCCGCAGCAAGGCGGGGATACTGGACCTGACCCCGCGCGGGGACCCGGCGGGGTTTGTGCATGTGCTAGACCCCAAGACGCTGGCCCTGCCGGACCGGCCGGGCAACCACCGGATGGATACGTTTACCAATGTGATCGACACCGGGGATATCGGGTTGATCTTCGTCATCCCCGGCCATCGCGACACGCTGCGGGTGGCGGGCAGGGCAACGCTGGTGCGGGATGCGGCGCTGGGTGAACAGTTGGCGGTGCATGGCAAACCGTCGGAGTTTGTTCTGATGATCCAGGTGAACCATGTGCAGTCCCATTGCCCCAAAGCGTTTGTGCGCGGTGGGGTCTGGGACAGCGCCAAATGGCCGGATACGTCGAATGTCCCGTCACTGGCTGAGCTTATGGTGGCCCATGGCAGCCCGGTAACGGTGCAGGAGATGGACGACATTATGGTGCGCGACGGGGAAACACGGCTTTACTGACCCCCGGCACAAACCGCGTACTCGTGGCAACTTGTGACGTCACACACGCTGCCCGGCCTTGCGTTCCCGTCCGGCTATGATAGCAGAGCCGCAACAGAGACTGAGGCGCAGCCATGGACGAACTCAAAGCCAAATATCTGGAACAGATCGCCTATGCGGCCGACGAAGCCGCGCTGGAAGCGATCCGCGTGGCCGCTGTTGGCAAGAAGGGCGAAGTGAGCCTGCAAATGCGTCAGCTGGGCAAGATGACCCCGGAAGAACGGCAGGTCGCTGGCCCGGCGCTGAACGCGCTGAAGGATGAGATCAATGCCGCCCTGGCCGCCAAGAAGTCCGCGCTGGCAGATGCAGCGCTGGATGAGCGGCTGAAGTCGGAGTGGCTGGATGTTACGCTGCCCACCCGCGCGCGGCGCGAGGGTACAATTCACCCGGTCAGCCAGGTAACCGAAGAGGTCACCGCGATCTTTGCCGAGATGGGGTTTTCCGTGGCGGAAGGGCCGCGCATAGACACCGACTGGTATAACTTTGACGCACTGAACATCCCCAGCCACCACCCGGCGCGGGCGGAAATGGATACCTTCTATATGCACCGTGCCGAGAGCGACGACCGCCCGCCGCACGTGTTGCGCACCCACACCTCGCCGGTGCAAATCCGCTCGATGGAAAAATCTGGTGCGCCGCTGCGCATCATCTGTCCTGGCGGTGTGTACCGAGCGGACTATGACCAGACGCACACGCCCATGTTTCACCAGGTCGAAGGTCTGGCGGTGGACCGTGACATTTCCATGGCCAACCTGAAATGGGTGCTGGAAGAATTCTGCCGCGCGTTTTTCGAAGTCGACAACGTAGAACTGAGGTTCCGCGCGTCTCATTTCCCGTTCACCGAACCGTCAGTGGAAGTTGACCTGCGGTGTTCCTGGCAGGATGGCACGCTGAAGGTGGGCGAAGGCGACGACTGGATGGAAATCCTCGGTTCCGGCATGGTGCACCCCAAGGTGCTGCAGGCCGGTGGCATCGACCCGGATGAATGGCAGGGCTTTGCCTTTGGCATGGGGATCGACCGGATCGCGATGCTGAAATACGGTATCCCTGACCTGCGTGCATTCTTTGATTCCGATCTGCGGTGGCTGCGGCATTACGGCTTTGCATCGTTGGATGTGCCGACTCTGCGTGGTGGTCTGAGCCGATAAGCAAAGTAGGCAAGAAATGGTGCATATCGTTCTTGTCGAATCCAACACACCCGACATTGTTGCGGCTGGCCTGTCCGCCGCCACGCCGTTTCGCGATACGTTTTCTGCGCTGAATATGGCCTGTTCGGTGTCCGTGGTAGAACCCTATGCGCAGCCCTGTGACCCTGGTGTTCTGGACGAGGCGGATGGCGTTGTTCTGACGGGCTCTGGCGTGCGCTGGGCGGTAGATGATGCGCGCGCCAAGCCACTGGCGGACCTTGCGGAGCAGGTGTTTGACCGGGGGTTGCCGGTGTGGGGCTCCTGCAATGGGATGCAATTGGCGGCGGTGCTGCTGGGCGGGACGGTTCGGGTGTCGCCCAACGGGCGAGAAACCGGTTTTGCGCGTTCTGTTGTGTTGACGGAACAGGGGCAAGGCCACCCGATGATGGCCGGTCGAGAGACGGGGTATTCTGTGCCGTGCACCCACCGTGATGAGGTGGGGACGCTGCCAGAAGGGGCAGAGCTTGTCGCCGGGAATGCACATTCGCCTGTTCAGGCGTTTGCCTATGCGAAGAACGGCGTAGATTTCTGGGGCGCCCAGTACCATCCGGAGTTTTCAGCGGCATTCGTTGCTGGGCTGGTGGCCTATCGTTCAGACGGCTCGGCAGAAACGCAGGACCTGATCGACAACCTGTCTAGAGCAGACACAGATCCTGATTTCGCGCGGCGCATGGGCGGTCGGGCTGACGACCTGCGGTTGGCTGTGCGCGCTACAGAATTGCGTAACTGGCTTGCACATGTGGATTTCACGAAATCCCCCACGCAGATGTGACGTGACACTGCAGCGACCACAGGTACGGTCGCGGGCATGAAGTGGTTTGCGCCGTTGTTTTTATTCCTTGTCGGGTCTGCCGCGGCATTGGCTTGCGAGGTGGCTGAGCCTTGCAAGCTGGGTGATCGATCCTATCATGTCAAAGAGCCGGACGGGTGGGATGGGGTTAGCCCGCTGCCGGTGTTGCTGTATTTCCATGGCTGGCAACGGACTGGTGCGCTGCCAGTGCAACACCATCGAGTGTCTGGGGCGACGCGGCGGCGGGGTGTCTTGCTGCTGGCCCCGAATGGGCGGCATCGCACGTGGGATTTTTGGACATCGGATACCGATGACGTGGCCTTTGCTGCGGCGGTTCTGGAGGATGCCGCGCGGCGTTACCCCATCGACCGGTCGCAGGTCTATGTGTCGGGCTATTCTTACGGGTCGGCCATGGCCTGACGCTACGCCTGTCAGAACGGGAACGATCTGGCCGCGTTGTTGGGCGTATCGGGGACGATCCGCCAAAGTGAAAGCTGTCCTCAGGCCCCGCGCGAAATCCGGCATGTACATGGGCTGGACGATACGGTGATGAATTTCCCAATGGGGCCGGGCGGGGATACCACCCATCCGGTGGCGCTTTGGCGGGATAGGTTGGGGTGTGACGCTGGGCAGGACCAAGGTGATTGGCAAGCAGTCAGCTGGCTGACCTTCACGCGTACGCGGTGGGACGACTGCGTGACCGGGCGTGTGGTGCTGGACATCCACCCTGGTGGCCATTTCATCCCACACGGCTGGATCGGCTGGCAACTGGATCAGTTGATGGGGCGGGTGCCTGTTTATCCTTAGGGGATCAGCCCGTTACTGTACCCTGCGCGCGAATGCGGGCTTTAAGCTCGCCGTACTGCCGCCCGGCGAAGTACGGCATTGTTGTTGTCTGTGACGGGTAGGGCGATGCGGGCAACACCTTTAGACTGCCACCAAGAACACCCCTCCCCCGGCTTGCACCTGCGGCCATTCTTTGTCATTGCCTGCCTCGACGTTTTGTACCCCGGGGGGACCATATGAAATTCACCCTGTCCTGGCTGAAGGATCATCTCAAAACTGAGGTGAGCCTCGATGACATTCTCTATGCCCTGACCGATCTGGGTCTGGAGGTTGAAGATGTTTCGAACCCTGCTGACAGGCTTTCTGAGTTTACGCTGGGTCGGGTGACACATGCGGAAAAGCACCCAGATGCGGACAAGCTGCGCGTGTGCCGGGTGGACACTGACGAAGGTGAAAAGCAGATCGTCTGTGGCGCGCCCAATGCGCGCGAAGGTATCATCGTTGTGCTTGCCAAACCAGGCGTCTACGTGCCGGGCATCGACCTGACCATCAAGGTGGGCAATATCCGGGGCGTCGAAAGCCACGGCATGATGTGTTCCGAACGCGAGATGGAGCTGTCGGACGAACATGATGGCATCATCGAACTGCCCTCGGGTGAGGTGGGTGAGCGGTTCATCGACTGGCTGGCGGAAAACGATCCGGCCAAAGTGGATCCGATGATTGAGATCGCGATCACCCCGAACCGTCCCGATGCGCTGGGCATCTATGGTATCGCGCGCGATTTGGCCGCGCGGGGGCTGGGCGAGCTGAAGGCGCAGGCGCCGATGGCGGTAGCCGGTCAGTTCCCGTGCCCCGTGGACGTGACGATTGACGAAGATACGCTGGATGGCTGCCCGATGTTTGCGGGTCGCGTCATCCGGGGGGTGGAAAACGGCCCCAGCCCGCAATGGCTGCAGGATCGTCTGCGGGCCATTGGGCTGCGCCCGATTTCCCGGCTGGTGGATGTGACGAACTTCTTCACCTACGACCAGAACCGTCCGTTGCACGTGTTTGACGTGGACAAGATGCAGGGTGGTCTGCGTATTCACCGTGCCAAAGGTGGTGAAACCATCCGCGCGCTGGATGACAAGGATTACACGTTCGAGCCCGGCATGATGGTCATCTCGGATGACAATGAACCCGAAAGCATTGCCGGGATCATGGGTGGCGATGCCTCGGGTTGTACCGAAGAGACCACCACCGTGTTTCTGGAAAGCGCGTTTTGGGACAACATACAGATTGCCCTGACCGGGCGCGCGTTGAAGATCAATTCAGACGCACGGTACCGTTTCGAACGAGGGGTTGATCCGGAGTACACCATTCCGGGGCTGGAAGTGGCTACGCAGATGATCCTGGATCTGTGCGGTGGTGAGCCCTCTGACGTTGTGGTCGCGGGCGAAGTGCCCAACCACGCGCGCAGCTATACGCTGAAGCCCGAACGGGTTCAGAGCCTGGTGGGCATGGAAATCCCTGAAAGTGAACAGCGTCAGACGCTGACGCGGCTGGGCTTCCGGCTGCAAGGCCACGAGGCGCATGTGCCGAGCTGGCGTCCGGACGTGCAGGGCGAAGCCGATCTGGTCGAAGAGGTCGCTCGCATAGCATCACTGACCGGACTGGTGGGCCGTCCACTACCACGTCTGACCGACGGCGTGCCGCGCCCGGTTATGACCCCGATGCAACGGCGCGAACAGTTTGCCCGGCGCACCTGTGCGGCTCTTGGTTACAATGAATGCGTGTCTTACACCTTCATTGATTGGGCGTCTGCCGAGCTGTTTGGCGGCGGCACCGATGCAACGATGCTGGAAAACCCGATCTCGTCCGAGATGAGCCATATGCGCCCGGCGTTGTTGCCCGGTCTGCTGCTGGCGGCGGCCAAGAACCAGGCGCGGGGCTATATGGACCTGGCACTGTTCGAGGTTGGCCCGGCCTTCCACGGGGGCGAGCCCGAAGAACAGCACCTGCAAGTCAGTGGCCTGCTCGTTGGGCGGACCGGCCCCAAGGATGTGCACGGTGCGGCGAGACCCGTGGATGTTTATGACGTGAAAGCCGACGCCGAAGCGGTGCTTGCTTCCATGGGTGCGCCGGCAAAGGTGCAGATTCTGCGCGGTGCGCGTGAATGGTGGCATCCAGGCCGTCACGGTATGATTTGTCTTGGGCCGAAAAAGGTTCTGGGTGTCTTTGGGGAACTGCACCCTAAGGTGCTGGACACTATGGACATCAAGGGACCGGCCATGGCCTTTACCCTGTGGCCTGCCGAAATTCCCCAGCCGCGCAAATCCGGTGCAACGCGGTCTGCGTTGAAGCTGCGCGATTTGCAGGCGGTGGAACGTGATTTCGCGTTTGTTGTGGATGCCGAGGTGGAGGCGCTGACGCTGGTCAATGCCGCAGTGGGGGCTGACAAGTCGCTGATCGAAGATGTGCGTGTGTTCGACGAATTTGTTGGCGGATCCGTGGGCGAAGACAAGAAATCGCTGGCCGTCACGGTGCGTTTGCAGCCCACCGACAAAACGCTGACCGATGAAGAGATCGATGCTGTTGCAGCCAAGATCATCGAAAAGGTGTCGAAGGCCACCGGTGGCGTTCTGCGGGGTTAGGACCCGAAGTGTTACGCAAGTTATGCGCCTGCTACCGGTCTGGATGCGCTAAGGCGCGGCAGTTCGATTGGCGCTGAAAACGTCATCATCGGAAAGTTCGTGAACAGCACCTAGCCAAAGGTCACCCTATCTGTCCTGCGCAAACCGGTCCTCGTGTCGCCGGGCTGACCGTATTTTCATTCTCGTGCGGGACGAGTGCCAGGGCCAAGCATTTCCGCCCCGGCGATCGCTCAGATGATCGGGTTTGCGAGGGTCCCGATGCCCGAGATTTCCACTTCGACCCGGTCGCCGGGCTTCATGAACAGCTTGGGGTCGCGGAAGAAGCCAACGCCACTGGGTGTGCCGGTGGCGATCACGTCGCCGGGCAGCAGTTTGGTGACGATGGACAGATACGCGATCAATTCACTTATGTTGAACGCGAGATCGGCAATCGGCGTGGATTGTACCACCTCACCGTTCAGGCGCGTTTCCATCGTCTGCGCGTCTGGCGCGGTCAGTTCGTCTGCCGTGACCAGCCATGGCCCCATGGAGCCGCTATCATCAAAGTTCTTGCCTGCCCAGAACTGGGACGTGTGCCGCTGGTAGTCGCGGATTGAGCCGTCGTTAAAGCAGCTGTACCCGCCCACATGGCTCATTGCGTCCTGTGGGGCGATATTGCGGCCGGGTTTGCCGAGGATGACGGCCAATTCGCCTTCGAAATCGAACCAGTCTGATGCTTCGGGCCGGATCAGCGGCTGTTCGTGGCCCACGACACTGGAGGGATACCGCGTGAAGATCGACGGCTTCGCCGGCTTGTCGCGCCCGGTTTCTTTGATGTGGGTCATATAGTTCAACCCGATGCAGATGATCTTGTCTGGGTTCGGTACCGGGGACAGAAGCGTCACATCCGACATTGCGACTGGTGCGGAAGATTGCGTTGCCTCTGCGACGCCCTCCAGCGCCTCTGCCGCTATGGCAGCGCGCAGGTTCGGGTAGGTGGCCCGCCAATCCGCACCGACGTCTAACACGGTGTCGTCCTGTGCGATCCCGTATGAATGTGTCCCGTCTGCAAGAATGTAACTGCAAATTCGCATGTGTCGCGTCCTGAATGGATACCGTTTTCGGGCTGATACCCCGGACGGACAGGTGGGGCCGTCATGTTATGTGGGCTGTCCGTAAGGCGGACAACCCGCAGCGGGGGCGGCGCTAGTCAGGTTTTTTGTGCCACCCTGTCCAGCCACGCGCAGTTCGGCACAGGGTCTGCCGCGCGCAAGCCATGGCTGGCAGCATCCATGCGCATTTCCCGCAAACGCAGACGGCCTGGATCATCCTCGGGCAAATACAAGCGTTCGTGGCCCCAATAGCTGGGTCCGACGGTGGTTTCGTGTGGTTCCCATGTTTCTGGGTCAATTACCCGCGCGCCCCAGCCGTATTCGACAAAGAATCCCGATGGCGTGGTGGCGTAAAAGCTCATCATATGATCGTTGGAGTGCCGGCCCAGACCAAATGCCACGTTCTCTTGGGTCATGGCGATGTCGCAGCCCTGTCCGACATCATCGAGCGATTGCAATTCCACCATGAAATGGTGGAACCCGCGCCGCCCAGATCCGACCATGGCAAAGCTGTGATGTCGTCCGTTCACATGGAAGAAATAGAGTTGGTAGGGCTGCATCCCGTAATCAGTGACGTTGAAGCCCAGCAGATCGCGGTAAAACGGCAACAAGCGCCCGGCATCTTCCACATGCAGCACGGCATGGCCCATACCCAGCGTGCCGGTCTTAAACCCAGAAATCGGACGGCCCGGCACGAAGGGATCACTCGTGATCTCGGGATTGCAGAAAACTTCCAGGTGGTTGCCATCGGGGTCGTTGAACGAAATCAGCTGCCCGACCAGTCGCTGATCGGCCAGCGCGGCCTTTTCCAGCGTCACGGCGGTGCCCGCATTTTCCAGACGGGAGGCAATATCGTCCAGGTCATTGGGTGTGTCTACCTCCCACCCCATGAAGTCCAGGCCTTCATCGCCTGCGTCCGTAACCAGCAGCCGCTGTTTTCGGTCGTCCATCCGGAATGCGCTGGACCCCGCACCGCGATCAACCTGCTGCATGCCCAGAAGGCCGGTTGCAAACCCGTTCCAGTCTTCGGTCTTTGATGACCGAACACCGATGTAGCCTAGTGAATTGATACCCATGCGACGTCCTCCATCCCGCGCAGGCCGATACGACCACATTACCGTAGTATCGCGGACTTGTCCCCGTTTCCCAAATCGGTGTTCATCTGTCCACCAAGTGGACATACGCACATTTATGAATGCCATTGGGCTCTGGTTGACCGCTTCTGACCGTGGTGTCAGGATTAAGACCCACCTGATCTGATGGGAAAATGTGATGTCTGGGTTTGGATCGGTCCGGTCTCTGGAACGTGGGCTTCGGGTGCTGCAGGTTGTGAACCAGCGGGGCGGACTTAAGGCGGCTGACATAGCTACCGCGACAAAGGTCCCGCGTCCGACCGTTTACAGGCTTCTGGAAACGCTGGAAAATCTCGGATTTGTCGTGCGTGACCACACGAACGACAAATGGCGCCCGACCCGCTACACGAAATCGCTGAGCTCCGGGTTTCGTGACGAAGACTGGGTCAGCCAGTGCGCGGTGCCGGAAATGGTGCAGCTGGGTCGGGAAATACTCTGGCCGCTCGATCTGGTGACCTTTAACAACTACGAAATGGAGGTGCGCGAATCGACTCATGCGATGAGCCCATATTCCATTGATCACGGCATGGTGGGGCTGAAACTTCCAATATTGGAGACCTCCGGGGGGCGGGCCTATCTGGCGTTTTCATCGCCCGAGGAACGGGAACAGACGCTGCAGGGGCTGGAACGCAAACATTCCCTGCAACGTCCGATCATGCTGGCAGACGGGCCGCTGGACTTTGTTCTGGACCAGGTGACCGAGCTGGGTGTTGGGTTTCGCAAGGAAGGGTTTCGCAGCGCGACCAAAAGCATTTCTGCGCCGATTTATAACGGGTCACGCGTTGTGGCTTGCCTGACGTTGATCTGGACCGGCAGTGCGCTGTCCTTCGACCGTGCACTGGATATGTACCGGGACAAGCTGCTGCACACGGTGGATCGCATTTCGCAGGAAATGGCGCGGGCAGAGGACATCTAGGTGTCACCGCGCAATGAGTAATCGCAGTCCGGGTGTGCGGGTGTCTCTGGCGTCGCTTAAGCTAGCGCGCCTTCGTATTTGGCGATGGACGCTTTTAGATCTTCAGGGAAAAAGGCCGCCGCACAGTAGCGGTCTGGCCGGATCAGCAGGATCTGATCGCGGTGTGTGAGGAAGGGCCGGGCGGCGATTGGGTTGGTTGGCGTGAGAGCGGACACATCCTTGCCTGTGAAATCCAGAACCAAGTGCGCCAGCGGTAGGCCCGCCAGGTGGGTCTGTGTCAGGGATTGCAATGCGGCCGCGGCGTCCGGACCTTGTCCGACCAATGCGAAGCCAGCTTCAAGGTGTTCATCCAACCGGGACTGTTCGCCATTTGCCATTACATCAGGTTGCGGCACCATTTCGCCGACCAGTGATGCATCGTAGATCGGTGCGTCGAGATCCAGGAACAGGCCGGTGTCATATCGGGGTTTCGGTTTAAACCGCATCTGGATCAGGTAGTCGCGCACCTTGGGAAACGGATCCAATGCCTCTAGCAGCAGGTCGCGGAAGATCAATTGGTCCCGCCCGGCGGGCATGACGATGCTGCCCATGGCAACGGCCAGTTGGATCATGTCCCAGGCCGGATTGCGACGTTCGTTTTCGTAGCTGTCCAGAATAGCAGGGTTCGCACCTGACAGGACGTGCGCTGCGACCTTCCACGCCACGTTATGCGCATCGCGCAGCCCGGCATTCATGCCCTGCCCTGCAAAAGGCGGGGTGAGGTGCGCAGCGTCGCCCATCAGGATAATCCGCTCTGATCGGAACTGTTCCGCCATGCGGGCGTGGAACGTGTAGACCGTCTTGCGCAGGATATCTTCGGGCCGCCACGGGCGTCGCGGCGCGAGCAGGTCTTTTAATACTGCATCTTCCAGCATCGTCTCCCCAGCTTCGCCCGGCAGTAGCATAAATTCGTAACGCCGCCCGCCATTTGGTGCGGGAATGCTGACCTGGGGCCGGGTCGAGGAACAGAAGAACTTGGAAACCCGGCTGTCGTCGGGATCGTTCGACGTGTCGACAACAATCCAGTCTTCTTCATAGGTGTTGCCGGACATCGGGATGCCCAGACGTTCTCGGATCGGGCTACGCCCGCCGTCACAGGCGAGAACCCATTGCGTGCGGATCTTGTGTTCGCTTCCGTCAGGTTGCTGGACTGTGACCGTTGCGTGGCCGTCAGCCTGTTCGATATCCAACACGTCGCTGCCAAACCGCAGAGCACCCGGTGCAAGCTGCTCCACCCGGTCGCGCAGGGCCTGTTCCAGCTCGGGCTGGAAGATGTACTGCCGTTTGGCGAACCCGAAATTGCGCGGGCCGCGCCCGGTTTCGGCAAAGCAATTCCCATCATCGTCGTAATAGCGGGCCCCGTCGCCTTCCATCGGAGTGGCGAGATAGGTTTTGTCCAGACCAAAGGTCTGCAATGTGCGCGCGCCCTCATCGTCCAGAAGAATCGCGCGTGGAAGGTTCATCGGGCCCCGGTCCCGCTCAAGAAGAATGAAGTCAACGCCGTAGACGGCCAGCAGGCACGCCGTGGTCATACCGGTCGGACCGGCACCAACGATCACAACGGGAATGTCTTTCGGGTAGGCGGCCATTGAATGTGCCTCTTGGTATTTGGAGTGTGGGCTTGGTTCGTTTCATTGCACCATTCGATCGGTCAGCCAACCAACGCGCAGATTTGTTCACAGAGTGGACGGCTTAGAAAGGCTGCATATGTCCGCTTTGTGAAAGTTATGTCCGTATGTCGGACTTTTTATCGAAAAACGGCTGGCCGACGGCTTCCCTTTGGCAGCGGCTTAACGGAAAGTGACCGCAACGCCGAAACAGGGAGAAGAGCCGCATGGACAAGACCGTGTCAACGCTGGCTGATGCCGTAGCAGACATACACGATGGGGCCACTGTCATGATCGGAGGTTTCGGCGGTTCTGGTGCGCCGATTGAGCTGATCCATGCCTTGATCGACAACAAGCCAATGGGCCTGACCGTGATCAACAACAATGCGGGCAACGGGCACGTCGGCATCGCCGCGATGATCGAAAACGGTCTGGTGGCCAAGATGATCTGTTCGTTCCCGCGGTCGTCCAACCCTGTGGCCTTCACTGAAGCCTACAATGCCGGCAAGGTCGCCCTAGAAGTTGTGCCACAGGGCACGCTGGTCGAACGCATTCGTGCAGCCGGGGCCGGGATCCCCGCGTTTTATACCGCGACAAGCTATGGGACCGAATTGGCCGAGGGCAAACCGGTGGAAGAATTCGACGGCAAATGTTATGTGCGCGAACGCTGGCTGAAGGCCGATTTCGCGCTGATCAAGGCGCAGCAGGGCGACACGTTCGGCAACCTGACCTACCGCATGGCAGGCCGCAACTTTAATCCCATTATGGCTATGGCGGCGACAAGGACCATCGCGCAGGTGAGCGCGTTTGTAGAACCGGGTACGATTGACCCCGAACATGTGATAACGCCGGGTATTTTCGTCGACACGATGGTCGAGGTTCCGAACCCGGCCCAGGAAGAAACTCTCATCCGTGACGGAGTGGTCTACCCATGAGCACGATCGACACTATCAAACTTTCCAATGCCCGCATTGCTTGGCGTGCCGCGCAGGATATCGAAGACGGCGCTTATGTGAACCTGGGCATCGGGTTTCCCGAAATGGTGGCGCAATACACTGTTGAAGGGCGTACACCGGTTTTTCACACCGAAAATGGCGTACTGGGCTTTGGCCCGGCTCCGGCAAAAGGCGATGAGGACTGGGACCTGATAAATGCCGGTAAAAAGGCGATCACTCTCAAGCCTGGCGCTGCATTTTTTCACCATGCCGATAGCTTTGCCATGGTGCGTGGCGGCCATCTGGATGTTGCCATCCTAGGGGCGTTCCAGATTGCGGAAAACGGTGATTTGGCTAACTGGTCGATCGGCAAGGGTGCAATCCCCGCGGTGGGCGGGGCCATGGACCTGGTTCAAAGCGCCAAGCGCGTGGCCGTTGTGACGGATCACGTTACCAAGAAAGGTCAGCCGAAGCTGGTGCAGAGGTGTTCCATGCCGTTGACGGGTGTGGCCTGCGTGACCCGCATCTACACGTCGCTGGCTGTGGTCGACGTAGAGGGCGGGCGATTCTTGCTGCGGGAAAAGTTGCCGGAAATCTCTTTTGACGACCTGCAGGCACTGACCGGGGCGGAACTTATAACGCAGGGGGATGTAGCGGATCTGGTGGTACCGGATCTCGACTGATTGCGATTGGTTGGGACTTCGCTTTGATCCGTACGGTCTGGCCTGAAAGTGTCATCAGACACCGCACCTGAGGCCCGCACCCGTATTTTGATCCTGAATGGCCCGAACCTGAACCTTTTGGGGGAACGTGAGCCGGAAATTTAGGGCTCCACTAGGTTGAACGCGATCCAAGCGTCCTGCTTGGACCTGGCAGGGGTCTTGGGGATTGAATTGGAATTTCGCCAGCCCAACCACGAAGGTGACCTGATCGACATTATTCAGCGAGAGCAAAAAAATTCTGACGCGCTGGTCATCAACCCGGCGGGTCTGTCGTTTCATTCCAGACTGCTACTAGATGCGTTTTGGCTGTTTCCAGGACCGATCATCGAACTGAATCTCAGCAATACCCACGACCGTGACGAACAACACTGTCGTTCCATCATGTCCGGCGCAGTCACGGCGGTGGTCTGTGGGCTGGGGCCTTATGGTTATGTTATGGCGCTGCTGCCCGCGGCGCGTCTGGTCACGGACCTGCCCGATAGCCTGCCTGCGGCGTTGCAGATCGGTCCGGTCTGACCGCAGCCTCAGTCCCCGTCGGCGATGCCCTTTGCCCGTGCCCGGGCACGGCGGGCCCGGTAGCTGGGCAGAACCACCAGCAGCGCCGCAATCACCAGCAAGCCCAACGTCATGGGACGTTCCCAGATGAACGCGATCCCGTCGTAAAGCTGCATGGACCGTGCAAAGTTATCTTCCATCATGCCGCCAAGGATGAACCCGATCAAAAGCGGGGCGAGCGGATAGTCGGCGAATTTCAGCGCTGTTGCGCAAACTCCGAAGCCAACGAGGATCATCAGTTCGGTGGCATTGTTCTGGCCGATATAGGCACCCATCAGGGTAAAGAACAAAATGAACGGGATCAGGTAGTTTCTGGGAACTGCCAGAACCTTGGCGATATACGGGATCAATGGCAGGTTCAGGATCAGCAGAACGAGGTTACCTATGAACATCGACATGATCACCGCCCAGAAGATTTGCGGGTCATCCACCATCAGACGCGGTCCCGGTGTGACGTTCAGCGCGATCAGCGCGCCCAGCAAGATTGCGGTGGTGCCCGATCCTGGAATACCAAGGGTCAGCAGGGGCACGAAAGATCCGGTACAGGCCGCATTGTTGGCGGTTTCCGGTGCGGCCAGTCCCTTGATGGAGCCTTTGCCGAATTCGTCCTGTTCGTGTTTGGGTGCGATGTTGCGTTCCACCGCGTAGCCGAGAAAGCTGGCAATCGTTGCGCCTGCACCCGGCAGGACGCCAATGAAAAAGCCCTGAAGTGATTGCCGCCCGATCACAGGGGCAATCGCCTTGGCTTCTTTCCGGTTGATGCGTAGATCCTTGATTTCTCCTTCGTCGCCCTGCAGGTTCTTGGGCTTCAGCACAAGAAACAGTGCTTCGGGCAGGGCGAACATCGCCATCGCCAGCGTGATGAAGCCAAAGCCGGATTGAAGATCCATGATCCCCATGGTGAATCGTGGCAGGTTGAAAAGCGCGCCTTCGCCAACAGTTGCCATGATAAGCCCGAGGATTGTCATCACCATCGCCTTGGCTACCTGGCCGGTTCCGGCAAAGGCCGCGATGGCCGAGAGGCCCACAACCATCAGTGCGAAGTATTCGGCCGAATGAAACAGCAAGGCCACCGATGACAGCATCGGGGCAAAGACCATCAACAAAAGGGCGCCGATCGTACCACCTGCAAAGCTGGCAATGGCGGCGATGGTCAGCGCTTTGCCCGCCTTGCCTTGCCGGGCCATCGGGTAGCCATCAAAGCTGGACGCGACCGTACCTGCGACGCCTGGGGCATTCAGCAGGATGGAGGACGTCGAACCACCAAAGATCGCGCCGTAATAGACCCCGGCCAGCAAGATCAGCGCGGCAGATGGATCACCCATGGAAATCGCAACCGGGATCATGATCGCGATGATCGACATCGGTCCGAGGCCAGGCAGCATGCCGATGAACGTACCAATCAGACAGCCGCCTATCACCATCAGGAGGTTCTGAAATGACAGCGCCGTTTCCAGACCAAGCAGAAGTCCTTCAATCATGTCAGCCTCCGATGAAACCGGGCAGTGGGCGCATGTAGATCCCCAAGATCTGCTGGACCAGATACCAGACAATCCCGGTGGCCAGTGCCGCGATCAGGATCATCAAAGGCCATTTTCGTTCCCCAAGAATGGCCGACCCAAGAATGAGAAACAGGGACGTTGAGAGCAGAAAACCCAGCGGCCGGAGGCACAGCGCATAGGCCACCATCAAAGCCAGCAGCAAAACGGCCTGACCGAGATGGTAATCGCCGAGGCGTCGATAATCGATCTCGGCTTCCTTGATTTCGCTTTTTTCAAGACCCAGCAGGATGATTACGCAGGCCACGATCCCGAGAACAGAAAGAACCTTGGGAAAGGTGCTGGGCCAGATTGGATTGTGTTTCATGAATGGGGCAAGGCTGCCATCCATGGTGAACCACGCGGTGTACCCATAGACCAGACAGATCCCCAGCAGGATCAACGCTATCCAGCGGTCCAGTGCCATGTTTGCCCCTCCCGGAAAAGGTGGCAGGGCATGTTCGCCCTGCCACAGAAGTGCTTAGAGAAAGCCGAGCTTCTTCATCAGATCGCCGATCACTTGTTCCTGGTTTTGAAGGAAGGTTTTGAAGTCATCGCCGGAATTGTGGATGTTCACCCAACCATTGCGGGCGCGAACTTCTTCCCATTCCGGGGTGTCGTACATCTTTGTGATCGCATCTTGGTACATGGCTAGCTTGTCGGCCGGAAGGCCCGGTGCGGCGAAGAACCCGCGCCAGTTGACGAAGGTGGTGTCGATGCCTTGCTCCATCATCGTCATCGCATCTGGTGCCGCGGCAACGCGCTCTGAAGACGTCACACCGATGATCTTGACCTCACCTGCGTTTGCCAGATCGACGGCTTCGGAAAACCCCGTCGAAAGTGCGGCGATCTCACCCGACAGCAGCGCGGCCATGGCTTTGCCGCCCGCGTCGTAGGGGATGTATTTCACGCCCAGCGCGTCCTTGCCCGCAGCTTCCATCACCATCGCGGCAACGAGGTGGTCCATACCGCCTGGAACTGAACCGCCACCGATGGCAGTGGCACGCGGATCCGCTTCATAAGCTGCCAGCAAATCAGCCATGGAATTAATCGGGCTGTCCTTGTTTACGACCATGGCGGCATAGTCACCGATGGTGCCGGAGACCAGCGTCAGATCCCGGAAATTATGGGGGAAGACGCCTGTCAGAGACCGGATCACGATGGGCGTAGAATTGACCATCAGCGTGCCATGGTTGCTGTCGGCGTTTTCAATCAGGTAGCCGATGGCTTTGCCGCCGCCGCCACCGGACATGTTTTCATAGGATGCAGACCCAATCAGCCCGGCTTTTGTCAGCGCTTCGCCAGTGCCGCGCGCGGTGCCGTCCCAGCCCCCGCCTGCCCCGCCGGGGATCAGGAAATGAATGCTTTCGAGTACCTGGTGCCCACCGGCCATTGCGGACCCGGAAAGGCCAAGCGCGGCCACAGCCGCAATCAGGGCCCGACGGCCCAATTTCAATGTCGTCATGATATCCTCCCATTTGACAACTGTCCGCACGGCGGCTCAGCTACTGGGATAAGAACACAACAACCTGACACCTACCTGTCACAGAACGACAGATGACGCGACCCGATGAAATTTTTACTTGTCGAGGATAACCATGACCTGGCCGACGCGATCTCCTCGCGCATGCGGCTGGATGGTCATGTCGTTGATCATGCTGGAAATTTGGACGAAGCAACAGCGTTTTCCGAGGTTGGTGATTATGATCTGATCCTACTGGACATCATGCTGCCAGATGGCGATGGGCGCACGTTCCTGAAGGAACACCGCGCCAGTGATCTGGACACTCCCGTAATTGTTCTGACCGCTCGCAGCCAGGTGTCCGACCGAATCGGGTCGCTTGATCTGGGGGCAGATGACTATGTCACCAAACCTTTCGACCATGCAGAGCTGGAGGCGCGGTGCCGGGCCGTTCTGCGGCGTAAATCCGGGAAATCTCAAACCAAGGTCACGCTGGGAGGTATCGTGTTTGACCCGGTGGCCGGGCACCTGACCGTGAGTGGTGAAATGGTCACGCTGCGAAACCGGGAACTGCGCCTGCTGGAGCTGTTTCTCAGCGCGCCGGGGCAGATCTTTTCCAAGCAGAAGCTGGTCGACCGCCTGTTTTCCTATGATGACGACGTGTCAGAAAACGCGGTGGAGGTCTATGTTGCCCGGTTGCGCAAGCATCTGGATAATTCCGATCTGGAAATCACCACCTTGCGCGGGCTGGGTTACCGGTTGGACCATGACAGCTAGGCCGCCAGTTTCAGGATCGCTGCGCAACAGGCTTGTGCTGACGCTGATCGGCGGCGCTGCGGTTCTGACAGTGTTGTTGTTTTTTACCGTGCGCAACTACGCCACCCAGATCGCGCAGCAGGGGCAGGACAACATACTTGGCGCATCCGCAGCAGCGATACTGGATTCAGCTTCGATCCGGGATGGGCAGATCGATGTTGATATTCCCTATTCTGCGTTTTCCATGCTGGCCACGCCATCCGATGACTGCGTTTTTTACGCGATTTATCAGGATGATGTTTTTCTGTCCGGATACAAAGCGCTGGTGCCCGAGCGCGGAGCGTCTGACCGGGGCGGTGTGTACAAGACCGCGACGTTTGAGGGTATGGAGGTGCGGTTGGTCACGGTCAGCCGTACCCTGATCGGGGCCGAACAGCGCCGGCAATTGCACGTTGTGCTTGCTCAGACGCAGGATGCGTTGTCAGAAACGCTGGACCAGATTTCCCGCAACGCAGCGCTGCTGGGGGTTGGGTTTTTCTCACTCGCGGTCCTGCTGTCGGTCTGGGCCACATCAACGACGATTGGTCCCCTGAAACGGTTAGCAGATTCTGTCACCCGACGCGGTCCACAGGATCTGAGCCCGTTCGCAAAACCCGTGCCGTCGGAAATGGTGCCGCTTGTGTCTTCGTTGAATTCCCTAATGGGACGGCTGGACCAGTCGCTGGGGCAGTCGGAGGATTTCATCGCCGAAGCCGCGCACCGGGTGCGGACACCGCTAGCGACGGTCCGGTCTTATGCGGAGGCCACGCTGCAGCGGGTTGACCGTGAGGAAAACCGGAACGCTGTCCGGTCCATGATCCGGGCAATCGACGAAAGCTCCCGCGCCGCCAGCCAATTGCTGGATCATGCGATGATCACCTTTCGCGCCGATCACCTGGACCGGCAGACTATCGACCTCGGGGAGCTTGTGGGCGAACTGGTCACCCGGCTGACCCCGCTCGCTGAAATGAAGGATCTGGAGCTGAACCTACGGGCGGAGAAAGGTGTTGTCTGTTCTGGTGATCCCATTCTGATCCAGAATGCCGTGCGCAACCTGATCGACAATGCGTTGAAGTATTCCCCCAGCGAAAGCAGCGTGGACATCGTGATTGCCGCAGAGCCACGACCGCATGTTTGCATCAGCGACCAAGGCCCTGGCTTCCCCCCGGACGAAGTGGGCAAACTTGCCGCCCGCTTTGCCCGTGGCCGTAATGCCGAAGGCACAATCGGGTCGGGACTGGGCCTTACGATTGCTGAGGATGTGGCCACGGCCCATGGCGGGGAACTGACCTTGAGCAACCTAGCCGGAGGCGGTGCATGCGTAACTTTGTCCTTTTGATCCTGGCTCTGCTGCCCCTGACCGGCTTGGCGCAGCCGTGGGAGGACCAGCGCGTTTTCAACCCGTCGGGAACCGAAGGGCCGGTTCGTATCCTTTCCAGCACCGACACCACGATCTTTGCGCCCGTTCTGGACCAGTTCCTGTCCCGGAACCCGACGGTTGTGATAGAATACTTGGTTACTGGAACGGCGGATATCGACCGCCGGTTCCGGGCCGATCCGAGGGCATTCGATGTCGTGATCTCCAGTGCCATGGACCTGCAGCTCAAGCTGGCCAATGACGGGTTGGCATGGCAGCTGCGCAATGTTTCGCACCCGGATTGGGCACAATGGCGGCAGAGCCTATTTGCTTTCACATCCGAACCCGCAACGATCGTGATCAACCGTCAGGCCTTTGCCGGTCACCCGATCCCAAAATCGCGCCAAGACCTGATCCAGGCCCTGCGCGCCCGCCCTGAAACGTTCCAAGGCCGGGTGGGGACCTATGATGTACGCCAATCCGGTCTCGGGTACCTGTTTGCCACCCAGGACGCGCGTGCATCGGAAACCTATTGGCGCCTGATGGAGGTGATGGGCAGTCTCGACATGCGGCTCTATTGCTGCTCGGGCGACATGATCGATGACCTCGCCGATGGGACCATCGCGGTAGCCTACAACGTACTGGGCAGCTATGCGGAAGCCAGGGTTGAGGATAAGGACACGATCGAGATCATTCTACCATCTGATTTTCCCACAACGATGATGCGCACTGCGCTGGTGTCAGCCAACGCACCGCAGCCTGATCTGGCCACGTCCTTTGTCCGCCACCTGATCACACACCGCCCACAGGCGGGAGAAGATGACTTTATGCTGCCTGCGCTCACACCGCATGACAACGGCCACGACCGCGCCGTGATCCCACTGGAGCCGGCCTTGCTGACGTTTCTCGACGCCCTGAAACGTCGCAAGTTCCTGGCGGAGTGGGAGGATGCTGTGATCCAGCCGTAGGGCAACATACGGGCATATTGGAGGGTGGATTTGGTCGGAGTTAGAGGATTCGAACCTCCGGCCCCTGCCTCCCGAAGGCGAAAAGGCAGTGGGTTTGAGATTAGAAACCCTTGTTTCACAGGGTTTGGGATCAGTTGAGATCGCTACAGATCATTTGAAACGTTGCGGTATCGTTGCGGAACTGCTCTCGGATCAGGCAACGTAACAATTACGCCCGCCACGTTCTGGGGCTCCGCAACGCGAGATTCCCCGACCGACCCAAGCGCGCTGCAATTGACGGCCCCCATAGGCTGTCTACCCCCATCTCCACCTCGATTTGTCTGGCGAGGCGTGGGCGCCAGCCATCAGGCGAAGCGTCCTTCTCAAATTTTCTCAATCATTGGAGGTCAGCATGAACGACACCAAGAAAACCAGAACTTCACACTCTGCTGAGTTCAAGGCGGAAGTTGTTCTTGCCGGCCTAGCTCGGACGAGGAGCTTTGCAGACAGAGAGGGATAGCTGTCAGCTCATTCCATGAATGGAGGAAGCGCTTCATTCGCGCAGGCACGGCGAGCCTCGAGAGGCGGTCATCAAGAAGGCAGGCACCAAGAAGACCACGCCCAAATGCAGAACATGTGGCTATGCGCGCAGCGGCAGAATTCCAAAAATTTCGATCTGACCATGCTCAGCCAGACGGGCGCATGACTATTCCCGAAAAGCTGAAAGCGATTGACATGGTGGAAACTGCTGGTGTGCCAAAGCGGCTGGTTCTGGGGAGCATAGGGATCGCTGGTTCAACCTACTACGGATGGCGCCGAAGACTTCAAGATAATGGAACCCTCGAAAAAGGTACTGGGGCACCAGAATACTGCAAGCTCGTCGAAAGAGCAGAAGTGAGAGAGCAAGTCTTCAAGGTCTTGCACACTCCACCTTCTGATTTCGGTTTCAATCGAACGACGTGGAGGCTGGTCGATCTGCAAGTGGCCATCGAAAAGTCTGGGCTGCGGATCGGGAGACACGCCATCAGAGGCATCATAAAAGGTGCGGGGTATCGCTGGATGAAAGCGAAGCAGGTGCTCACCAGCAACGACCCCGACTACCGCGCAAAGCTCACCCGAATTCAGGACATCCTCGGCGAATTAGGTGAGCGCGAAGGATTCTTCTCCATTGATGAATATGGCCCTTTCGCTGTCAAACAACGCGCGGGTCGCAAGCTCATTGCTCCGGGCCAGACCAATACCGTCCCCCAGTTCCAGAAGTCCAAGGGGGCGTTGATCATGACAGCGGCTCTCGAGCTTTCCGCCAATCAGGTGACCCATTTCTACTCCAAGAAGAAAAACACAGACGAAATGATAAAGCTTCTGGATGTTCTTCTGTCTGAGTACCAACACCTTGAGCGGTTCTACATGTCATGGGACGCGGCCTCGTGGCATGTTTCAAAGAGGCTTCGCGAAAAGATTCAGGATGAGAACTTGAAGCATGCCCAAGTTGGTGGCCCGATCGTCGAGCTTGCTCCCTTGCCCGCCGGTGCGCAGTTTCTCAATGTCATTGAATCGATCTTCAGCGGCATGTCGCGGGCGGTGATTCACAACAGCAACTACGCGACAAAGGAACAGGCGATCTCGGCAATCGATAGATATTTTGAAGAGCGGAATGAGTTTTTCCGGATCAACCCCCGGAGAGCCGGAAAGAAGATTTGGGGGCAAGAGCGGTCACCCTCAAAATTTTCTGAAAGCAATAACTGCAAGGACTCGAGGTACCGTTAGCAGGAGCTGGAGACCTGCATATTGAGGTCGGGCCAGTTCAAAACACAAAATGTTCTCGAGCACTGCCGCTTTCGCAACGTTTTATTGCGGAATTTAGGCCGTTGCAGAAGGACAGACACCAGATAACCCATTGATTTCATTGGTCGGAGTGAGAGGATTCGAACCTCCGACCCCTGCCTCCCGAAGACAGTGCTCTACCAGGCTGAGCTACACTCCGACCGTGGCGGGCGAGATAGCTGAGGGTCGGGAGATTTGCAAGCGGCTAATCGGTGTTCTGACTTTGCCGCAGCAAGGTGCCCACGCGCAGCCCGGCGGGCAGGCCGGCGCGGTTGCGGGTGCGCAGAACAGGGGTCGTGCGGGAGACGCTCGGATCGCCTTCGCGGCGCAGAATGTAAAGGCCGCTAGACACGATGATCGCTGTACCGAGAAACGTGATCAGGTCCGGTTTTTCCCCGAAAAACAGCGTGCCAAAAAACACGGCCCAGATGATTTGGGAATACTGCATTGGGGCTACGACAATGGCTGGGCCATGGCGATAGGCAAAGAGCACGCAGGTCATGGCGATCAACACCAGCACTGCGATCACTGCCATCAGGGCAAGGTCCACGAGTGGCATGGGTTTATAAACGAAGCCCAGACCGGCGGCCATAAACAAAAACCCCATGAACATCGGAAATAGAATCATCACCACCGTGCGTTCTTCGCTGCCGATCTTGCGCATGATGATCGCGTTTATTGCGGACAGAAGAGATGCCAGAAGGGCCGCCAAGTGACCCAGGCTCAGGTCCTGCGCACCGGGGCGAAGCACGACGATCACGCCCACCAACCCGGCCACCACGGCCAGCCCGCGGCGCAGGCGAACAGTTTCGCCCAGAAACGGGATGGCAAGCAGGGTGATCAGAAGTGGGGTGGCAAAGAGGATGGCGTAGACCTGCGCTAGCGGCAGCACTGTGAAGGCATAAAAAGCAGTAAACGCAGCCACAGAACCGCTAACGCTGCGCAAGGCGACAAGTCCCGTGTTCTTGGGCCGCAGCGTTCCGGGTTCTGCATCGTGCACCAGCAGCAAGGCAATTAGAGGGAAGGTGAAAAGCGAGCCGAAGAAGACAATCTGTATAACCGAATAGGTGCCGCCCAGCGATTTGATGATCGCACCATGTGCTGAAAAATTGCATAGCCAGCAAGACCGAAGCCAGCAGCGCGTTTGGGAGCATTCAGATCGGAGGGCAAAAGCTGGAATCCAGGTGCAAGAATGCAACCTGCATATCAGACGCGACACAGATCAAAAGGGGCATGCCTCAAGCTGGACGTTGAAGATCGCCTGCGGTTTACTGCGCGGGCGAGACTTCCAAGTAGGTTGCCAGGGTCAGATCCTCGTTTGGATCCGTCAGCACCCCTGCAGGAAAAGACACCGACACCGGCTGCTCTCAAACCGAGATATTTTGCGAAGCAGTCGATCCTGCTGCCAGATCGATCATGGTGATGGCAGCAAGATTTACTTTAGGGGCGAGTCCCGAAAAAACCCGAAGCAAAACAGCTCTTTGGCTACCGCTCAGAGGCTGGCGTCCAGCGCGGAAAGGACAGCGTCGCCCATTTCTGCTGTCGACACCGGCTCCACGCCTTCCTGACCCAGCAGGTCAGCAGTGCGCAGGCCGTTGGCCAGAACTGCGTTCACGGCGGCTTCCAGACGGTCTGCTTCGTCACCCGCATCGAAGGAATAGCGCAGGGCCATTGCGAACGACAGGATACAGGCGATCGGGTTCGCCTTACCTTGGCCCGCAATGTCCGGGGCAGAGCCGTGCACGGGTTCGTACAGCGCTTTTGGCCGGCCATTGGCCATCGGTGCACCGAGGCTGGCGGAGGGCAGCATGCCCAGCGACCCGGTCAGCATGGCAGCAAGGTCGGATAGCAGGTCGCCGAACAGGTTGTCGGTGACAATCACGTCAAACTGCTTGGGCCAGCGGGTCAGCTGCATGGCGCCGGCGTCGGCGTACATGTGGCTCAGCTCGACTTCGGGGTAATCCTTGCTGACCTCGGTCACGACTTCGCGCCACAGCACGCCGGATTCCATGACGTTGGCTTTTTCCATCGAGCACAGCTTTTTGTCGCGGCGCATGGCCAATTCGAAGGCAGAGCGTGCGACGCGGTCGATCTCGCTTTCGGTGTAGCGTTGGGTGTTGATGCCCACGCGTTCATTGCCTTCTTCGATAATGCCGCGTGGTTCCCCAAAATAAATGCCGGAGGTCAGTTCACGCACGATCATGATGTCCAAGCCGGCAACCACATCGGTTTTCAGTGACGAAAACTCTGCCAGGGCGTCAAAGCACTGGGCCGGGCGCAGGTTGGCGTAGAGATCCATTTCCTTGCGCAGACGCAGCAGGCCGCGTTCAGGCTTTAAACTGAAATCCAGTGCGTCGTATTTCGGGCCGCCCACGGCGCCCAAAAGAACCGCATCAACTTCCTGCGCTTTGGCCATGGTATCATCGTGTAGGGGCGTGCCGTGCGCATCGTAGGCGCAGCCGCCGACCAGGTCTTCGCTCACGTCGAATTTCAGGCCACGTTTGTCGCCATACCAATCGATGATGCGGCGCACCTCGGCCATCACTTCCGGCCCGATGCCGTCACCAGGCAGAATAAGGAGCGAAGGGTTAGACATGGAGGTCTCCTGTTTGTGATTTGCCAGCGGGCCTAGCGCGCGGTCCAAGTGTGGTCAATAGGACGCGATTGCGGAAAGGGCCATCTTCGGTACCTGAACCGGGCTGTAGTCCAGTGCGCGCGCCAGCTCGGCCCAGAAGCGGTGCACATGGGGGCACGGTGCAGCAGATTCTCGGTACTATCTCGATCTGGAGGCACGGTTCTGCGACCGCAGGACGGCCAAGATACTCGGAAACAGGAAGTTGCCTAGGTAAACACTGGCCTTCACGCGCATAGTGCAGCCCTGGCCACAGCGGTCCAGCCTGCCGGTTATGGGGTGATGTCGACCCAGACCAACCGGTGGCGGCTGGCGGATAGCGCGGCGTCGTAGCCGGGCTGACCGGACAGGGGCCAGAACACGCCTTGGCCCTCCACCATCAAATCTGCAGACGGCAGCACGTAATCCACCCGCAATCGGCCCGGTCCGGGTGAAGGCCAATCCACGGTGTCCAGTGCACTGTCTGTCACGTGGCCCTGCGCGGGGGCATCGGCCCCGCCTGAGCTGCGCGGTTCCGGGTCTTGCAGGGCAGGGTCGGCCAGCAAGGCCCGCAGAGCGTCTGGGCGCCCGTCACTGTCGTTCGGGTCCATCGTGGCCGATCCGGCCAGCACAAAGGGGCGCGCAGGGACTGAACCCAGTTCACCAGATAGGTACAGGCTCCACAGTCGGGTTTCATCATGGTTATGGCGGCCGTTCATGTCTTCGGGACCATCAAACACCGGCGGCGTGCCTTTCCAAGTCAGCAGGGTCAGTTCGGTACCATCAAGCAGCTGTATCGGAATTGCCCAATGCGCGCTGGAGGACAATGGCAGAACATTTTGCACGGCTTGTGATGGAAACGGTTTGCCGTTCGGCGCTGTGGGCATGATATGGCCGGGCAGATCGCGCCATTTCAGGTTGGTGAACGACGCCACCCCTTCGGCGCGGATCGGGAAACGTGACAGGACAGCCAATCCGCCATGGCCTGTGAACAATCCAAAGCCGATAGCATCCGCTGCTTCACCAAGGCGGCCATTCGCATTCAGGTCTAGGTCAGAGGCCACGCCGGAATTCGGCTTGTGCGCAAAGACGTGAGGATAGCTCACCCCGGCCTGCTCCAACATCTCAACAAAGGCAGACAGCGCGCGGTTTTCGTGGTCCCAATCAAAGCCCTGCAGCGCTAGAATGTCGGGCTGTGTCTGGCTGATCACCTCCACCACGGCGGTGATCTGCTTGTCCTTCCCGCGCGATAGGTCGCGCAACAAGAGGCCCGGCCCGTTGCGTTTCAATTCGGCTTTGAACGTGGCGATGCGAATGGTCTCAGTGGCGCTGGCCGATATAGCACACAGCCAAAGGGCCAGCCAAAGGCCAGCCCACCGGTATCTCATGCGGTCTGCATGTGATCGGAATTGGCATAAGCGCGGCGGCGCTTTTCTTCGATCAGTTCGGAGATCCGGAACAAAGCAATGCCGCGTATGACCATGCTGGCTGGAATAAATGCCCAGCCGGTCAGTAGCCAGATTAACACATGCGGATTGCCCAAGTTCATCGGTGGGTAAATGTTGGATGTAATCGTTATTGCCGCTGGAGCGATGAAGGGCAGTAAAGCGCCAATGACCATGTTCACGCGTCCATCGCGTTGCAGGCGCTGGACCACGTCGCGCCCTGCAGTTGGATCAAACAGGGGCAGATTGACCCAAACGTTGAATGCGCCGTTGCCCACAGGCCACCCGCTGAGTCGTACAAGCAGGAAAAACACCCCGATGGTGACCGCTGCGATCAGATAGCTGATCCCGGCACCTGAGCGCACAACTTGCACAAGCACAGGCGAAACATCAGATGGAAGCATCAAAACTACCATGCGGATCGGCGAATACGGGAAATCCAAAGCGGTACCCACGACGCTGGCAAGGCTGGAGAACATC